>JAJYQK010000084.1 GCA_021794645.1 Actinomycetes bacterium | reverse complement strand
TGACCGCTGTCGCGATGCCGACGGGGACGTAGACGGCCAGGTCAACGAGGCGTTCGGCAAGGTTCTTCTCGGCTGCCACGGGCTCTCACCCTAGCGGGGCGGCCTCAGACGCAGTCGCGACAGAGCATCCTTTTGCGGTCCGCCAGCTGGGTCTCGCTCTTCACGAGGAAGCAGGACTGGCAGACGAACTCCCCCGGTTGCTTCGGCAGCACCCGCTGGGAGCCGTCCTGGCGGTCCTCAGCGTCAGCGGGCTCGTCCTCGTCCTCTTGCTCCTCGTCCTCTACGACCAGGCGCTCTTTCAAGATGACGTCGAGGCTCGCCTCGACGTCATCGTCGTCCATCTCGTCGTCGTCCTCGTCCTCGGAGGTGTCCTCGCCCTCGCCGGCCTTCTCACGGCTCTTCGTCGCTGCCGAGCCCCGGCCGGCCGGGCCCTCTCCCTCTTCTTCCTCCTCCTCGTCGTCGTCGTCGAGATCGTCGTCATCATCGTCGTCGTCGCCGAGATCGTCGTCGTCCTCGAGCGCCTCGTCGTCGAGCTCGTCCTCGGCGAGGTCGTCGAGGCCGGACTCCTCCGCCTCGTCTTCCTCGATGTCGGGCTCGATGTCCTTGGGCAATTGGGCTCCCTTAGCTAGCTGGGCGCGTCCTGCCTGTCGGGGGCAGGGCGCGATGACTATAGGGCAACGCTCCGAGCCGCCGGTGTGTTCCCGCCCCGGCAGGCGCGCTTGGTGCCTCGCCACCGCGAAGAGCGGCGGGAGACCCAGAGGCGTCTTTGGGGCCACCCGTCTCGCCTGCCCCGGCAGTCGCTCCCCACTCGAGGAGCTCGGGCGTTCTCTACTCGACCCCCCTGGGTCCCACCACTAGCAATTCCCCCCGGACGTCCAACTCGGCGCCTCTCCGGAGCGCCCGAGGCGGGCTCTCTCGGTGAGGGGACCCAATAGTTATGACCAGCGCGAGCCCGCTCGTCAAGGGGAAGTAGAAGTCCCCTGCTCGGCGGCCTTGGCCCGCCTCGAGGCGGCCCTCTTCTCGGCCCGGCGCTCGGCCTCGAGCCGTCCGAGGTCGCTGCCGGAGAGGTCGACGAAGGCCATCGAGGAGGCGATCAGGTGGTGGCCGGCCTCCTCGGCCACGAGCCGGTAGAGCTCGGCGGCGACCTTGCGGTAGGCCGGGTGGCCCTGGGGGCTCGAGCGCAGCTCTATCAGGTGCATCGCCTCGCGGGCGTTCATCTCCATCGAGAACCTGATGTTGTAGGCGAGGGCGACGGCGTAGCCGCAGAGCTCCGGGAAGTACCTGGCGAGGCCGTCGTGGAGAGCGCGGGAGCGCTCGAGGGACTCGACGTAGGCCTCGTTCAGGCCGGCCTCCTCGATGAGCTCCGGCACGACGTAGCCGAGGTCGGTGCCGAGATCCTGCCACTCGACGGTGAGGAGGCGGTGGCGCTGCAGGTCGCGGAAGGCGCCGTAGTCGCTCACGATGTCGAAGCGGTAGCTCGTCGCCTCGAAGGCCCTCCCCGGCTTGTGGCGCCTGTTCTGGCGGTCGCCGACGTAGCCGGCCATCAAGGCGGCCCGCTCCTCCGGAGCGAGCCGGGCGACCCGCTGGCGTAGCTCAGCCTCGGGCAGGTTGGAGTGCTCGTAGCAGATGGCCGCCAGCACGCGGTCCTCGCCGTCTCGGTCGAAGTAGGTGAGCGAGACCGACGTGCCCGCCTGCGGCACCTCGTTCGGCAGCAGCTTGTCGACTAAGCGGGCGGTCTCCTCCTCGCTCTGACGCAGGTAGTCGGCCCAGACCCCGCCCCGGTCGGCCCGCCTCAGGCGGGTGAGGAAGCTCGGGATCACCTTGTCGAGCTCTTCCAGCATCAGCTCGTAGTACCGCTGCGCCTCCGGCAGCGGGCTGGCCCGCAGGCGCAGCAGCAGCTGCTCGTAGCCCTGCCCTGTGCCGTAGATGCCGAGATTGGACAGTGCACCGGCCGGCAGCAGCCCCCGGAGGGCGTCGAGGCAGGTCGCCCTGACCGCCGCCCGGTGGGCGAAGGCCGAGACGCCCTCTTCCCGCGGCGAGCGGCGCTGGACGAACTCACAGAGCACCGGGAAGAGGGAGGCGTAGGTGTCGAACATCCGGTCCATCTCGCCGATGTAGCGAGCTCCGAGGGGAGAGTCGAGGATCGCCGGCTCGCGCACGTAGCGGTAGTGGCCGTTCGGCAGGCGGCTGTCGTAGGGGATGTAGCGGGTTGACTGCTCGAGGTAGGACATGAGCCGGCCCCGCTCGAGGATCTTCGTGAGCAGGTTGGAGGACTGCTCGACGGCGAGATGCACCCCGCCGAGCTGGGCGACCGAGTCGTCTCCGTACTCGCTGAAGACCCGCTCGTAGAGCTCCTCGGCCCGCCGGAGCCCGACGGTGGCATCGAGGCTCGTGTCGCCCGTGACGTCGAGGTCGCCGACGAACTCGTCGAGGAAGAGCCGTCGCAGGCTCTTGGCAGAGCGCGAGTAGCGGGCAAAGAGGGCGCCCTTCACGACCTCAGGCAGGTTGACGAGGGCGAAGACGGGTCCGTCGAGGTTGGTGAAGTACCTCGAGAGGAGCTCGCGCTCGTCTCCGGTGAAGGCTTCGAGGCTCGGCGGGGACATGTGCCGGAGAGATTAGGAGGCGGCGGAGCCCGAGGCGTGGATGCTCTGGGCTCCGCCCGGGGGGCCCGGCTCGCCCGTCCCGACCTGGGAGGAGGCGGCGACGACGCCACGGCGAAGGCGCCGGGCGGCCTGCTCGGCGGCGCCTCGCGTCTCGCCCGAGGGAGCCACCATCGCCAGCTGCCGCAAGAGGTCGATCAGCTGCTTGGTGTTGCGCACGAAGTCGCCGCCGGTCATGAGCTGACGGGCGGTGGCCTTCCCGCGGCGGTTGGTCCCCGCCGCCGTGAGCACCCGGCGCAGCTCCTTTCCCCTGGCCCAGTCGCGAGCGAGGACGGCGAAGCCGGGGTCGATGCCACGGGTCAGCTTCAGCCCCCGCGCCCGCTCGGCCTCCCCGAGCGCCTCTGACAGCGCCTCCACCGCCAAGAGGCGCTCGGTGACGACGCCCGGCGGCGGGGAGAGGGGCCCGTCGCGCTCGCGGCGCGACTCGTAGCAGAAGGCGGAGACGCAGGCGGCGAGCGCTGCCGGCTCGAGACCGTCGAGCAGCCCGGCCCGCAGGCTCTCGGCGATGAGCAGGTCCGCCTCGTGGTAGATGCCGGCGAGGGTCTCGCCGGCGGGGGTCACCCGCCAGCCGACGAGGTAACCCCTCTCCTCGAGGAGGTGGAGCACGCTCGTCAGCTGGTCGCCGAGGTCCTCCTCGGAGAGCCACTGGGCGAAGGAGGAGGTGACGATGCGGTATGCCTCCTGGCGCTCGAAGCGGCGCACGAGGCTGATGGCGAGGTTGTAGGTGGGCCGGAAGGAGGAGGTGAGCGCCCGCCCGGGGGCACCGGCCAGCCGGGCGACGTCCTCGAAGAGATGGAAGGGCGAGGCGAGGACGATCCCGTAGCCGACCTCATCGATCCCACGCCGACCTGCCCTCCCCGTCAGCTGGGTGTACTCCCCCGGCGTCAGCTCTTGGTGGCCGGCCCCGCTGAATTTGGTGATGTCCTCGATGACGACGCTTCGCGCCGGCATGTTGATCCCGAGCGCCAGGGTCTCGGTGGCGAAGACGACCTTCACGAGCGCCCGGGCGAAGCAGGCCTCGACGGCCTCGCGAAAGGGAGGCACCATGCCGGCGTGGTGGGCGGCCACACCGGACTCGAGGGCCGAGACGAAGCGGCCGTAGTCGAGAACAGCCAGATCGTCGTCGCTCAAAGCCTCGACGTGGTCCTCCACGAGCTGGCGGATCTCGCTCCGCTCGGCGCTCGTGGTGAGCCTTATCCCCTCGTCCAGGCAGTGCCGGACGGCGTCGTCGCAGCCGGCGCGGGAGAAGACGAAGTAGATGGCGGGCAGCATCTCCGCCCCGGCCAGGCGCTCGACCACCTCGTAGCGCCTCGGCCGGTAGGTGCGCACGAGCGAGCGGGAGTCGCGGTGGACCTTGGGCCGGGGTCGGACAGTGCGGGAGCCGTGGCGCCGGAGCATGCCGTCGAGCTCGATCGCCTTCTGGTTGGCGCGCCCGTTCACGAAGACCGGCAGCAGGTGGAGCCGCTCGGACGAGCGGTCTCCGATGGCGAACAGGTCGTGGAGGGCGACTGGGCGCTTGTCCTCTTGCACGATGCCTGTGTCGCCCCGGACGTTGGTCAGCCAGCTGACGAGGTCGTCGGCGTTGGCGACGGTGGCAGAGAGAGCGACGAGGCGCACCTGCGAGGGCGCCCCGAGGATCACCTCCTCCCAGACGCCGCCGCGATAGGGGTCCTCCAGGAAGTGCACCTCGTCCAAGACGACATAGCCGAGGCGGTCGAGCGAGGAGCGCTCGGCGTGGATCATGTTGCGCAGCACCTCTGTCGTCATCACCACCACGGGCGCCTCGGGGTTGATCGAGTTGTCCCCGGTGAGCAGACCGACCCGCTCTTGCCCGTGGCGGCGGACGAGATCGCCGAACTTCTGGTTCGAGAGCGCCTTGAGCGGGGTCGTGTAGAAGGCACGCCGCCCGGAGGCCAGCCCGAGGTGGACGGCGTACTCCCCCACAACCGTCTTGCCGGCCCCGGTGGGAGCCGTGACGAGCACGGAGCGGCCGGCGTCAAGGAGGTCGAGCGCCTCCCGCTGGAAGCGGTCGAGGGCGTAGGGCTGGGCGGCCTCGAAGGCGGCCCGCCCAGCCGACGGCCCCGTCGAGCTCACTTGCCGAGCAGGCGACCCACCACGATCGCCCCCTCGTAGAAGACGACGAGGGGCACGGCCAGAGCGAGCATCGAGAACGGGTCCGAGCTCGGTGTGATGACGGCCGCGAAGATGACGACGAGGAGGATCGCCCAGCGGCGGAAGTGGCGGAGGCCGCTCGTCGTGATCGCCCCCGCCAGCTCGAGTGCGATGAGGACGACGGGGAACTCAAAGGCGGTGCCGAAGATCAAGATGAGTGCTCCGAGGAGCGAGAGGTAGCTCGAGGGAGAGAAGATCTCCCGGATGTGACTGCCCGAGGAGCCGATGAGGAACTGGAGGGCGCGCGAGTAGATGAAGTAGGCGACCGCCCCCCCGCCGGCGAAGAGGAGGACGCTGGCCGCCGTGAAGGGGAGGGCGTAGCGCCGCTCGTTCGCCTTCAGTCCCGGTGTCACGAACCTCCAGAGCTCGTAGAGGATGACCGGGAGGGAGAGGATTAGCCCGCCGTAGGCCGAGACGTTGAGCCTCGTGGTGAAGCCCTGCAGCGGGGTGTTTATGTAGAACTCACAGCCATGGCCGGCGTGCCCGAGGGAGGAGAGCGCCTCGCAGTAGGGCTGGCGGAGCCCGCCGAGGATCGGGTTGTAGAGGAAGTAGGTGGCAATGCCGAAGGCGACGAAGCTGACGACGCAGACGATCAGCCGCTGGCGCAGCTCGGCCAGGTGCTCGAAGAGGGTCATGGCGTCGGGGGACGGCCGGGCGCCGGCCGGCCGGCGCAAGGTCTTCACCACTGCGGCGGTCTCCGACTCAATTCCAGCTCGGGTCGTCGAGCTCGAGGCGGAGGTCGGCGACGAGGGTGCCCTCGGGCGTGCCGGCCGGGAGCGCCGAGAGGTGCGAGCCGCTCGCATAGCCAGGCAGCACAGCCTTGTTCGTGTGCCAGCCGGCCGGGATGCCCCCGGCCCCTCCACTGGCGGCGAGGGCGACCGGCGAGGTCGCCGCCTTCTGCGCTTCCTCCTCGGCCAGGGCCACCTCCCCGGAGGGCTCGGTCTCGCTCGAGCCGGCCGAGCGCATCATGTCTGTCAGGTAGCTGGTGACGCCCCCAGGCCGAAGGCGGGGTAGCTCGGGCAAGTCGAGGTCGGGGACCGCCTCTCTCACCTCCTGCTCGAGGCGCTCGCGCAGCCGGGTGAGGTCGCGCCAGAACGCTCCGACCTGGCGAGCGGCCTTCGGGAGCCGCTCAGGGCCGAGGAGAATGAGCGCCAAGACGAGGATTACGAGCAGCTTGGCGGGATCGAGTCCGCCCACGGAGCCAGTGTAGCCAGGCCGGGCACGGCCCTAAGAGAGCCCTAGATGGCGTCGATCAGGCGCTCCACCCGCTCGTCGCGGGAGCGGAAGGGGTCCTTTAAGAGGACGGTGCGCTGGGTCTGGTCGTTCAGCTTCAGATGGACCCAGTCGACTGTGAAGTCCCGCCGCCGCTCCTTGGCCCGCCGGATGAACTCTCCCCGCAGCCTCGCCCGGGTCGTCTCGGGCGGGTGCTCCATCGCCTTGTCGATCGCCTCGTCGGTCGTCATGCGGTCGGCTCGCCCCGCCTGCTGGATGAGGTAGAACACCCCCCGGCTCCGGCTGACGTCGTGGTACTGCAGGTCGAGCAGGGCCACCTTCGGGTGACCGAGCGGCAGGCGGTGGCGCTCCCGGTAGCTCTCGACGAGGCGGTGCTTGATCACCCAGTCGCACTCGGTCTCGAGGCTCAAGGGGTCCTTCTCGATGCCTTCGACGCAGTGCTGCCACATGTCGAGCGCCTTGGCCTCCTCCTCGGGCAGGCCCCGCTGCTCGGCGTAGCGCACGGCCCGGGCGAGGTACTCCTTTTGGATGTCGAGAGCACTCGCCTCGCGGCCGTTGGCGAGACGGATGGGGCGGCGGCAGGTGATGTCGTGGCTGATCTCGCGGATGGCCCGGATGGGGTCCTCGAGCGTCATGTCCCGCAGTACGACCCCGGGCTCTTCGAGCATGCGAAGGAGGATGCTCGTGGCACCCACCTTCAAGAAGGTGGCGTACTCGCTCATGTTCGAATCGCCGACGATCACGTGCAGGCGGCGGAAGCGCTCGGCGTCTGCATGCGGCTCGTCGCGGGTGTTGATGATGGGCCGGCTGCGCGTCGTGGCCGAGGAGACGCCCTCCCAGATGTGCTCGGCCCGCTGGGAGAGACAGAACATCGCCCCCCGGGCGGTCTGCAGCACCTTGCCGGCCCCCGAGTAGATCTGGCGGGAGACGAAGAACGGGATGAGGACCTGGGCGTAGTGGGCGAAGTCGTCCCGCCGGCTCGTCAGGTAGTTCTCGTGGCAGCCATAGGAGTTGCCGGCCGAGTCGGTGTTGTTCTTGAAGAGGTAGACGACGCCGCGGATGCCCTCGTCCCGCAGGCGGGACTCGGCCGAGTGGACGAGGCTCTCGAGGATCCGCTCGCCCGCCTTGTCGTGGGTGACGAGGTCGGTGATCGAGTCGCACTCGGGCGTGGCGTACTCGGGATGGCTGCCGACATCGAGGTAGAGGCGGGCACCGTTCTCGAGAAAGACGTTGCTGGAACGACCCCAGCTGACCACCCGGCGGAAGAGGTAGCGGGCCACCTCGTCCGGGCTGAGGCGACGTTGGCCGCGCAGCGTGCAGGTGACCCCGTACTCGTTCTCGAGGCCGAAGATACGCCGCTCCATCTCGATCAACGGTAGCCTCGTATCAGATGCCACCCACCGGTCGCATGCGTCACCTCACCACGGTGCAGGGCACGTTCCACGGGCGGCTGCTCGCGGCCCGCCTCGGGGCCGCCGGTGTCCTAGCCGAGCTGCGGGGGGCCTCAGACGGGCCCTACCCCTTCCAGGGCCAGGTCGACATCTTCGTCTCAGAGGCCGACCTCGACCTCGCCCGGGAGATCCTGCTCGCCGACGCCGTCGACGCCGCCGTCGACGCCGATGCGATCGAGGCGGCCTACGCCCACGGCCTCGACGAGGAGGAGCCTGCCTCGCTTGGACCCGGGAGGTTGGAGCGAGGCCTCATCTCCCACCAGCGGAGGATCGACAGGCTCGGCACGGTCATCACCCTCGCCCTCGTGATCACCCTCATAGTGGTGGGCCTGGCCGTCACGGCCCGCTAGCCCCAATACC
>JAJYQK010000102.1 GCA_021794645.1 Actinomycetes bacterium | reverse complement strand
CAGCGGCCGTCTGTTCGGGTACTGCGCTCATCAGCTGCTCTTTCTCGTGCGGGGGCGGCTTGTCGGGTCGGCCGCGAGGGCTGGGAGGATGAGGGAGTCGACGAGGTCGCTCAGATAGCCGGAGTCGACCGGCTTACCCTCGAGGACCGGGCGGGAGACGATCGCCTGCAGGAAGAGGCCCGGGACGTAGCGGACGGCCGGATTGCCCGGCGCCACCTCGCCCCGCTCGACGGCCCGGGCGAGGATGGCCCCGAAGGCGTCGTCGTTCGGCTTGAACATGCACTCCTGCATGGCGCTCGCCAGCTCGGGATCTGTCCGGATGGCATGGCTGACGGCCGCGAAGAGCTGGGCGTTCGTCTCGGCGACCACACCGATGGTCTTCGCCACCGCCAGCAGGTCCCCGCGCAAGCTGCCCGTGTCGGGCACGGAGTGGTGCTCTTTCATCGAGCGGAGTGCGGCGGCGACGAGTCCGGGCTTGCCGAGCCATTGCCGGTAGATGGTGGCCTTGGAGGTGTGGGCCCGCTGGGCGACAGCGTCCATCGTGAGCGCCTCGTAACCGCTCTCGACCAACAGCTCGAGGACGGTGGCATACAGGGCGGCCCCCCGCTCGGGCGTGAGCCTGCTGCGGCTCGGGACCGCCGCCTCCCCGCTTTCTTGTCCTACCTGCGCCATCGCTCTCTCACAGTGATCGAAACGATACAGTTTCGTACACCATAGTCAGGCCGGCGGGGCGCCCGTGCAGCGATGCCGGGGGGGCTGCCGGGCGCTCGACCTAGAGGTCGACGAGCGACCTCGTCAGCGCGATGGCGGTGGTGAAGGTGCGAAAGAGGCGGACGGGATCGTTGTCGGTTAGGGCGATCGTCCGGCTGCCGGCCCGCTCGGCTCCCCGCAAGGGCTCGCAGAGCTCGGCCATGTCGGCGGTGAGGAACGAGACCTCGAGGGTGGCGGGGAGCTCGATACGGGGCAGCCCGATCTCGCCGGCTCTCACCCTCTCGATCGCCTTCCTCGCCCCCTCGTGTATCGCAGAGCGAGCCTCGCCTGGCGGCAGGCTCTCGGCGGAGAAGCGGGTGACGGCCTGTTTGACCGTGACGCCGACGAGGTCGGGAAAGAACGGCCTCGCCTCCTCTATCGTGACCTGGTCGCCGGTTATGAGAGCGACGGGCACGTTGTGGCCGAGGGCGACGAGGCCGTTGATGCCCGACTCGCCGGTGACTGTCCCGTTCAGGCGCACCTCGCTCACCGCGCGGGGGTTGTAGGTGTGCGAGAGCACGCCATTTGATCCCATCGAGCCGTGATAGGAGACGAAGAAGACGGCGTGGAAGGAGCTGTCGAGCCGCTCCATCATGTAGAAGGGCTTGTGGCGGCCCGAGCAGTAGGAGGCCGCGCCCAGGCGGTCGGGGGGCAGATTCGCCATGACGCCGTGGGAGTCGTTGACGAGGACATCTGTCACCCCGGCGGCCTGCGCCCCGCCGATGGCAGAGACGACCTCTCTCCGCAAGAGCTCACAACCCTCCTCATAGGCGGGGCCGGGCCCCCGGCACTGCGACCAGTCGACGATGCCGGCACTCCCCTCCATGTCACTCGAGACGAACAGTCGCATCGACACCTCCGGGGCGATGTTAGAAGCCGGCGCCCGCCGTGGCCCGCTGCCAGCTTCCCCGCACGCGACAATCGCCCGGTGGCACGCATCGGTCTCGTCCTCGGCGCCGGCGGAGCGGTCGGCGAGGGCTTTCATGCCGGTGTGCTCCGGGCCATCTCGGAGGTGACCGGCTTCGACCCCCGCTCCGCCGAGATCGTCGTCGGGACCTCGGCCGGCTCTGTGGTGGCGGCCTCGCTGCGGGCGGGCCTCGGCGCCGCAGACATCTTCGCTCGGGCGACGGGCCGGCCCCTCACCGCCAGCGGAGAGCGTCTCTTCGACCGGTTGCCCAGTGCCGAGGGAGCCCTCGGCCGGACCTCGGGCGAGCGGCGTCTCGGGCCCTCCTCGCCCGAGTTGCTCGGGCGGTTCCTCACCAGGCCGCAGAGCTTCAAGGCGGCCAAGGCGATCACCGCCCTTCTCCCAGAGGGACGAAGAGACGTCGCCCACTGGTTCGCCAACTTCGACCTCGCCTTTCCCGCCGGCAGCTGGCCCGCCCAGCCCCTCTGGATCTGTGCCGTCTCCCTCGAGGAAGGCCGCCGGGTGGTCTTCGGCCAGGACGAGCCGCCAGATGAGAGGCCTGCGGTCGCGAGGGCCGTGCAGGCCTCCTGTGCGATCCCGGCGATCTTCAAGCCTGTCGTCATCCAAGGACGTCGCTACGTCGACGGCGGTATCCACTCGCCGACGAACGCCGACCTGCTGGCCGGGATGGCCCTCGATGCCGTGATCGTGAGCTCGCCGATGTCGATGAGCGGGCCCGTAGCGAAAGGGAGGGGCGGCCGCCTCGCCGGCGTCACCCGCTACCCCGCCGGGCGGGCGCTTCGCCGCGAGCTCGCGCTGCTGGCCGCGCAGGACGTGCCCGTGCTCACCTTCGAGCCGAATGGCGAGCTGGTCTCACTCATGGGGCTGCAGGCGATGGACTTCTCGCGCCGGGCGCCGGTGGCAGAACAGACCCTTGCCATGGTGCGGCGCTCTCTCGAGGATGCCGCAGGAGAGGTGGGAAGGGTGCTGGCAGGCGGCTGAACCCGCCGCCGTGGCCCACCGGCCCTACCATCTGGCGGATGGCCCTCTATCGGGACAAGTTCATCGAGTGCGACGAGGACCGGCTCGTCATCCACTGGTACTACTTCCCCTACGGCTCGAAGACCGTCCCCTACGAGAAGGTGAAGGCCTTCGAGAAGGTCGACATGACGACCTTCCGGGGCCGCGGCCGCATCTGGGGCAGCGCCAACCTCCGCTGCTGGGCGAGCCTCGACCCCGGCCGGATGCGAAAGAGCGAGGGCATCGTGCTCGATCTCGGCGGGTTCGTGCGGCCCTTCATCACGCCCGATGACGTCGGAGCGGTCATCGAGGTCCTCGCCAGCCGAACGGGCGAGGCGCCCACGAAAGGCACCTCGCCCGTCGTCTGATCGTGCCCTCAGGGCCGGTGGACGACGCCGATGACCCGCCAGCCCCGCCAGCCGATCATGAGGAGCCGGCCCCGGCGGATGTAGGCGTGCGAGATCGTCTCCGAGCGGTTGGTGTTCTGGTTGATGATGGTGACGTATCCGTGCCGGACCGCCGCGATGACGGCAGCGTGGCCGTAGCCGCCCCAGGGGCTGTCGAATGAGACGACGTCACCGGCGTGGAGGTAGGTGATGTGGCCCTGCCGCTGCCGGCGCAGGTAACGGGGTGCCGTGTAGAACATCTGGTTGCCGTTGCCGCGCCAAGCCGAGCTGATCCAGCCCTTGCTCAGGTAAAGGCGGTCGACCAGCTCGACGCACTGCCAGGCGTAGCCGTCGGTGACGATGCGCCCTCGCGGGGTCCTCGTCCTGTGCAGGCAGGCGGTGAAGCTGCCCGACAGGCCGTTCGAGAAGACGGGGACGCCCCTAAAGCCGCCCGGCCAGACCCGGCCGATGAACTCTCTGCCGTAGCCCCGCGGCCCCCGGCAGCTCGAGCTTGTGTAGACCACCCGACGCCGGGTGGAACCGAGACCGAGCTCTCCGTGGGCCGCCGCCTTTGCCTCTGCCGGCGTCAGGCGCACCGCCAGCCCCCCGGACGGCACGGCGCCAGCGGCGGTGGGCGTCGCCAGAGCGGCGATGGAGCCGAAGGCGCCGACCGAGACGGCTATGCCAGCGATGGCGCCCCCCAGCGCCTTCCTGGCGCCCCTGATGCCGCCCGGGCGCGGACGATCGGATTTCATGTTGTGGTGCACTCAGGCCTCCCTCGCAGGTCGAGGTGGCCAGTTAAACCTCCAATGTCGTTACTTTCTCGTTACGGCTGAATGCGACAGTGGCTCTGTCAGGCTCGCCTACAGCCCCGTTCCCGCCGGCGAACCCTGGTGGCCAGCCCTTTTACGAGAGACAAAGCGGCTGCTCAGAACAGAGGCGCTCAGCGTCGGGGTGCTACCGCTGCTTGGCAGCAGGAGGCTTCAGGTGACTCTCTCCCGTTCGTTTTCAGCGGGGAACGACCCCTCGGGCGAGGAGCTCTTCGGCGATCTGGACGGCGTTCAGGGCCGCCCCTTTGCGCAGGTTGTCTCCCACCACGAACAGGTTGAGGCCCCTGTTGTCAGGCAAACTGTCATCAGAGCGGATCCGGCCCACCAACGAGCAGTCCTTGCCTGCTGCTGTGAGAGGAGTTGGCAGGTCGACAAGCGCTACTCCCGGCGCCTCCCGGAGCGCCCGGCGGGCCGTCTCGGGCGTGACAGGTCGTTCGAACTCGAGGTTGAGCGACGCCCCGTGGCCCGTGTAGACGGGCACGCGCACGCAGGTGCAGGAGACGGCGAGGTCCGGCAGGCCGAGGATCTTCCTCGATTCGTTCCGGTACTTCTGCTCCTCGTCGGTCTCGCCCGAGCCGTCCGGCGCGTAGGCGCCGGCGAGCGGCAGGACGTTGAAGGCGATCGGGCCGGCGAACTTGGCGGGAGGGGGGAAGGAGACGGCGCCGCCGTCGAAGGTGAGAGCGGTCGCCCCGTCGCTCAGCTGGCGGCTCTGCTTCTCTAGCTCGGCGACGCCGGCGAGCCCTGCCCCTGAGACAGCCTGGTAGGTGGAGACCACCAGACGGCGCAGGCCGCCAAGGGAGTCGAGCGCCTTCAGGACGGGGATGGCCACCATCGTCGTGCAGTTGGGGTTGCCGACTATCCCCTTCGGGATCGACCCGAGGGCGGCGGCGTTCGCCTCGGGCACGACGAGCGGCACCGCCGGGTCCATCCGCCAGGCAGAGGAATTGTCGATGACGATCGCTCCCGCCGCCGCCACCCGCGGGGCGAGCTCACGAGAGGCGGGCGCCCCGCAGGCGAAAAGGGCGATGTCGATGCCGCTGTAGTCGGCCCCGGCCGCCTCCTCGACCACCACCTCCCTCTCGCCGAAGCCGAGCCTCTGGCCGGCCGAGCGGGACGAGGCGAAGTAGCGGACCGTTCCGCAGGGGAAGGAGCGCTCGAGGAGGAGCCGGCGCATGACGCCACCCACCTGGCCCGTGGCGCCGAAGACCCCGACAGTCAGCTCCGCCATCGCCCGATCCTAGGTGGGGGAGTCGAGCTCGAAGGCCCGGTGCAGCAGCTGGACTGCCCGCTCGGCCAGCTCGGCTCTCACCATGCAGGAGATGCGGATGGGCGAGGTGGAGATCATCTCGATGTTGATGTTCTCGCTGGCGAGCGTCTCGAACATCGTCGCCGTCACGCCCGGATGGGTGCGCATGCCGGCCCCGACGAGCGAGACCGTGGCGACGTCCTCGTCGGCCACGACGTCGTCCGCCCCGAGCTCGTCCTTGAGGGAGAGGGCCACCTCCCGGCTGAGCGCCAGGTCGTCGCGGGGGACCGTGATCGAGATGTCGGTCGTGCCGGAGCGAGAGACGTTCTGGACGATCATGTCGACGTTGACCGCCTTGTCGGCCAGATGGCGAAAGAGCGAGGCGGCGATGCCGGGCCGGTCGGCCACCCCCGTCAGGGTCAGCTTGGCCTGCGAGATGTCATGGGTGATGGCCGAGACGACTGCCTGCTCCATGTCGCTGTCCTCCTCGGTGATGGTCGTGCCCGGCTCCCAGGTGAAGCTGGAGCGCACTATGAGCGGCACATGGTGGTTGCGGGCGAACTCGACCGACCTGAGCGCCAGCACGCGGCCACCGGTGGCGGCTATCTCGAGCATCTCTCCGAAGGAGATCTTCGGCACCTTGCGGGCGCTCGGGACGACACGGGGGTCGGCCGAGAAGACGCCGGAGACGTCGGTGTAGATCTCACAGCGCTGCGCCCCGAGAGCAGCCGCGAGGGCGACAGCCGTCGTGTCGGAGCCCCCCCGCCCGAGGGTCGTGACGTCCCTCGTGAACGAGACCCCCTGGAAGCCGGCCACCACGGGGACGATCCCCTCGGCGAGGGCGGCCCGCAGCCGGTCCCCCTTCACCTCGAGGATGCGGGCTTTGGTGTGGAGCGTGTCGGTGATGATGCCGGCCTGGCTGCCCGTGAAGGAGGCGGCCGGACAGGCCCGCTCGGCGAGGGCCATACAGAGCAGTGCCATCGAGATCCGCTCCCCGGCGGTGTAGAGCATGTCGAGCTCTCGACCAGGGCGGACGCGGCTCACGTCCTCGGCCAGACGTACGAGTTCGTCGGTCGTCTTGCCCATGGCGCTCACCACCACGACAACGTCCTCGCCCGTCCGCCTCGTGCGGGCCACGTGGTCGGCGACGGCCCTTATCCGGTCGGCGTCGGCCACCGAGGTTCCGCCGAACTTCTGGACGACGAGGCTCACCTCGCCAAAGCTACCTGGGCTCCGGGGGCCGGCTCCCAGCAAGGGGTCCGGCTCGGGTACTGTCTCGGGCCGTGCCGAGCGACAAACGAGCCCGCCAGCGAGCGGCCCGCTACGAGAAGCAGGCCCAGGTGCAGCGGGCGACCAAGCGCCGCCGGATGCTGCGCCGGGGGGCCAGCCTGCTCGCCCTCGTCGTCTTCGTCGTCCTCATCGTCGTCCTCGTCGGCTCGAACGGCGGCCACAAGAAGTCGGCCGCCAAGTCCAGCAGCACGACCACCACGACCACGACGACGACCGCCCTGCAGTCGGCCGCCGTCGCCCCCACCTGCCCGAGCGGGCATGAGAGAAAGCGCCTCGTCTGGTTCACGAAGGCCCCGCCGAACTGCATCGGGAAGAGCTCGGTCTGGGAGGCGACCTTCAACACGACGGCGGGCAAGTTCGTCATCTCGCTGCCGGCGGCGCGCTCGTACGCCGCCGTCAACAACTTCGTCTTCCTCGCCCGCTGGAATTACTACAACGACACCTACTTCCACCGGGTCATCCCGGGCTTCGTGGTGCAAGGGGGCGACCCGACGGGGACCGGCTACGGCGGCCCCCACCACTACCCGGGCTATCAGTTCACCGGTAACTACCCGCCCCTGTCGTGCAAGACGAAGCCGCAGGGCCCGCTCTGCTACGCCCCGGGCGACTTCGTCATGGCCAACAGCAACCCGAACCCCCAGAGCCAGAACGCCAGCACCGACGGCAGCCAGTTCTTCATCGTGCTGCCCGGTGGGCAGAAGGTGCTGAACGGGGAGCCGACCTACACGATCTTCGGCAAGGTGATCTCCGGCATGTCTGTCGTCGAGCAGATCGGCAAGGATGGCAGCGCCTCGGGGACGCCGAATGTGAAGGTCGACGTCAAAAGCGTTACGGTCAGACAAGTCTCGTAGCCACTTGTATGGGCGCCGATCCGCGCGCTCGAGGAAGGAGAGCTGGATGGCCATCGAGTGCCCTGCCGCTGATGGGTCCTCGGAGAAGCGGCAGCGCTTTTCGGAGGTGCCGCCGATGTGCCTCGACCTGACCAAGCGTTACAGCGCCGAGATGGTGACCACCAAGGGCACGATGGCGTTCTCGCTCGACGCCGACGCCGCCCCCCGCACCGTCAACAACTTCGTCTTCCTCGCTCGCTACCACTACTTCGAGGGCATCTTCTTCCACCGGGTGATCCCCGGCTTCGTGATCCAGGGGGGCGACCCGGAGGGAACCGGGGCGGGCGGCCCCGGCTACCGCTTCGAGGACGAGCTGCCAAAGCCCGGCCGGTACGAGATCGGCTCTCTCGCCATGGCGAATGCCGGGCCGAACACGAACGGGAGCCAGTTCTTCGTCATCTCCGGGCCCGACGGCGTCAGGCTGCCTCCGCAGTACTCGCTCTTCGGCCAGCTCGTCTCGGGGCGCGACGTGCTGGCGGCGATCGACGGCATCGGCAGCCAGAGCGGCAAGCCCCGCGAGAAGGTGGTCATCGAGTCGGTGACCATAAGCGAGTCCGCCTAGACCGGGAGCTCCTCGAACCCCACCTCGGCTCCGGCCTTGTAGAGAGCCACCCGGCCCACCTCGGCTCCGGCTGGCCGCCACCTCTCCCCGTCGAGGAGGAGCGCCGTCTGCTCGGGCACGCCCGCCACCACCACCTCGGGACCGGCCAGCTCGAGGGCGCGCCGCAGGAGCGGGCTTGCCTGCCCGTGGTGGGGGACGATGGCGAGCTTGCTCACGACTCCGAGACCTGGACCGAGCCCGCCGCCCCCCGGGTCGAGCATCGGCTCGCAGAGGGCCATGGCGCCGGCCGACGAGCCGGCCAGGCTGGCTCCTTCCCGCCAGGCCCCCGCGATGGCGTCGAGCAGCGGGCTGCCGGCCAGCACAGACCGCAGGTGCTGGGGCGATCCTCCGCCGAGGTAGATGAAGCGGGCCGCCGCCGCCCTCGCACAGCTCGCCTTTTCGAAGGCTTGCTGGCGCCAGAGGACCATGAGCGGCTCGACCTCGGCCCCGAGACCGGCGAACCACTCGCTCGCCCACGCGATGGCCTTCTCGGGCCGCTCGTAGGCCGCCGCCGTCGGCAGGACGAGCACCCTGCTGCCGCCCGAGCGGGCGAGCAGCTCGGCGTCGAAGCTGGCCCCGGGTCGCCACTCCGCACCACCGACGAGGGCGAGCAGCCCGGTCTCTCCCACTAGCCGCCCAGCTCTGCTGGGGGAGGCAGGTAGCCGGCCCTGAGGGGCACGCCCTCGGCCGGCTCGTCGGGCCAGTCGAGGATCCAGGTCGAGGCCTTGGCGGCGTCCGGGTGGTCTCCGAGCCGCACGCCGCCCCGGGCGGCCCACTCGAGGATGCCCCATATGACATCGCCGTGGCTGCAGCAGACGACGACGGCCTCCTCGATCGCCCGCAGCTGCTCGACGGCGGCGAGGGGATCGCTTCCCTCCGCCAGCCAACCCGCCTCTTCGACCGGCCGGCCGGTCAGGTCCCCGAGAGGGGCGAGCGTCTCGAGGCAGCGCCTGGCCGGGCTGGAGAGGAGGCGGTCGAGCGCGCCGTGCCCGGCGAGAGCTCGCGAGAGGGCGAGGGCCTGGCGCCGGCCCTTGGCGTCGAGGGGCCGGAGGGCGTCTCTCCCCGCGAAGTCGGTCCGGCTCCCTGCCCGGCCGTGGCGGACCAGGAAGGCCCTGCGCACCCTCTTATCCGGCGCCTGCCGCGCCGATGGCACTGCCGACCCCGTAGGTGACCGCCCCGGCGGCAGCGCAGATGAGCAGCTGGCGCAGGGCCGACCAGACCAAGCCGCGCCCGGTGAAGATGGAGAGGAGGCCGCCGACCACGAGGGCGGTCACACCGCCGGCTACCACCGTTGCGATCTCGGCCGAGGTGCCCCGCGAGACGAGGAAGGGGAAGAGGGGGATGAGCGCCCCGACGGCGAAGGTGAGAAAGGAGGAGACGGCGGCCTGCATCGGCTTTCCGAGCGAGTTCGGGTTGACCCCGAGCTCTTCTCTGGTGTGGGTCTCCAGCGCTAGCTTGGGGTCGGCCATGACCTCGCTGGCGAGCTGGTGAGCGAGCTCGCGGGGAATGCCGCGGGTCTCGTAGAGGTGGGCCAGCTCGCGTGACTCGGCCTGGGGCGAGCGCTCGAGCTCGCGGCGCTCTACCTCGATCTCGTGCTCGAAGAGTTCCTTTTGCGCTTTCATGGAGATGTACTCGCCGGCTGCCATCGAGAAGGCGCCGCCCAAGAGACCGGCGAGCCCTGCCAGGCGGATGACCGAAGAGGCCGGGTTGGCGCCGGCCAGCCCGAGGATGAGAGAGACGTTCGACACGAGGCCGTCGCTGATCCCGAACACGGCCGCCCTGGCGCCGCCGCCCTGGATGTCGCGGTGGGTGTGCTCGCCGGGGACGAGGTGGTGGCTGCGTCGAGGGCGGCTCGGCCGGCGTGGTGGCATGGGGACGTTCTAGCCTGCGCCGAGCCGGGCGCGTGGCTACCCCCCGGGGCCGCACCTACACTGAGCGCCCGATATGGCTATGGCACGCGAGCCCGGGTGGAAAGACGAGGTTCGGCCGGAGAGCCGGGCCGAGCTGGCCGCCCGGGTGAAGGCGCGGGGCTACGAGCGGCGCCCGCAGGCCTTCCGCCTCTCCTCGGGCGGCGCCAGCCACGACTACGTCGATTTGCGCCGGGCGGTGAGCGAGGGCGCCGACCTGGCGGCTGTCGCCCGAGCCGTGGTCGGTCGCCTGGCCGAGGCGGGGATCGACTTCGACGTCATCGGCGGCATGACGATGGGGGCCGACCCGGTCTCGCACGCTGTCGCCCTCCTCACCGGCAAGGCCTGGTTCTCGGTCCGCAAAGCCCCCAAGGAGCACGGCACCGGCCAGCGGACCGAGGGAGCCCTTTTAGCGGCCGGCGTGCGCGCCGTCGTCTTCGAGGACACCGTCTCCACGGGCCGTTCGCTGCTCGAGGCGCTCGAGGTGGTGCGCCAGAGCGGGGCAGAGGTGGTCGCCCTCTGCACAGTCCTCGACCGGGGCGAGCAGCTGCGGGCGGCGCTGGCTGGCCTCGAGCCCTCTCCGCCCTACTTCCCGCTCCTCACCTACGAGGACCTCGGCATAAAAGCCCTCTGAGCGGGGGCAGATCTTGGACCTCCTCGACTGGATAATCGTCTTGCTCCTGGTGGCCGCCGCCCTTCACGGCCTCAGGCTCGGCGCAGCCGTCCAGATCCTCTCTTTCGCCGGGATGCTCGTCGGCCTCGGCCTCGGTGTCCTCCTCGTGACGGCAGTGACGCCCCACCTGCACGGCCACTTCTCCCGCTCCTTTCTCTCGCTGCTGCTGCTCCTCTTGCCGGGGGTCCTCCTCTGGACGATCGGGCGCCAGGTGGGAGCCCATGTCTGGGGCAGGTTGCAAGGTCGCCGCCTCGCCCGCCTCGACTCTGCCGGCGGGGCGGTCATCGCCATGGCCGGCACGCTCGTGTTCGTCTGGCTCGTCGCCTCGGTCATGGTGAACTCCCAGGTGGCGACGATCTCGAGCCAGATCGAGAACTCCGCCATCGTGCGGGGGGTGGCACGGGTGATGCCCGAGATCCCGAACCAGCTGGCCTCGGTCGAGCACCTCCTCGGCGCAGACGGCTTCCCGATACCGGTCATCGAGCCGAACTCGGTCACACCGGTGAGGATGCCGAGCAGCGCAGAGGTCGCCCAGGCGATCCGCGCCGCCGGCAGCTCGACGGTGCGGGTGGTCTCCTATGGCTGCGACCACGGCAACATCGTCGAGAAGGGGACCGGCTTCGTGGTGGCGCCCGGCCTCGTCGTGACGAACGCCCACGTGGTGGCAGGTGGCACCCAGCTGGTGGTGGCCGACGAGGTGGGTGACCACGTCGCCCGGGCGATCTACTTCAACCCCGAGTACGACCTGGCCGTGCTGAGGGTGCCGGGCCTGACGGACCGCCCCCTCCACCTCGACCCGAACTACGTCGGGCGGGGGACAGATGCCGCCGTCCTCGGCTACCCCGGCGGGGGCCCCTTCAACGCCCAGCCGGCGGGCGTGCTGGCGCTCTTGAACGCAGAGGGGCTGGACATCTACAACCGCCACACGACCGTGCGGGAGATCTACGAGATCCAGGCCATCGTGAGGCAGGGCAACTCGGGAAGCCCCCTCCTCCGGCCGGATGGGGAGGTGGTCGGCGTGGTCTTCTCGCGGGCGACCGACAACAACGACATCGGCTATGCGCTCGCCTCCCCGGGGGTGTTGGCGCGGGTGCGGGCCGCCGAGCGGCTCCCGGCCGGCACGCGGGCCAGCACCGAGAGCTGCACCACCGGCTAGGGCCCGGCTTTTTCTACTCGGCCCGGCGGGCAATGATGGGTCGTGTGAGCCTGCGCATCGAGGACTACGGCATCATCGGCGACACCCAGACCTGTGCCCTCGTGGGCCGGGACGGCTCCATCGACTGGTGCTGCCTCCCCCGCTTCGACTCGGGGGCCATCTTCACCGCCCTGCTCGGTGAGCCCAACCACGGCTACTGGCGCATCGCGCCGGCGGCGAGCCCGCGGCCCGGCACCGCGCCTCCCCTGCTCGCCACCCGCCGGGCCTACCGGGGAGATTCACTCGTCCTCGAGCAGGTCTGGGAGCTGCCAGAGGGGACGGTGCGCCTCACCGACTGCATGCCCGTGCGCCACGAGCACCCCGAGCTAACCCGGCTCGTCGAGTGCCTCTCGGGCGAGGTCAGGATGCGGATGGACCTGGTCATGCGCTTCGAGTACGGCTCGGTAGTCCCCTGGGTCCGCCACATCGACGGGGTGCTGACAGCCATCGCCGGCCCGGACGGTGTGGCGCTCTGGACGCCGGTGCACACCCGGGGCGAGGACATGACGACGGTCTCGGAGTTCACCATCAGAGAGGGCCAGCGGGTCCCCTTCAGCCTCTCGTACTTCCGTTCCCACGAGGAGGTGCCCCGACCGCTCGACGCCGTCTATGCCACCGAGCACACCGTCGCCTACTGGCAGGAGTGGGCCGCCATGGACCACATCGACTTCGGTCACTGGCAGCAGGCGGTGGTCCGCTCTCTCATCACCTTGAAGGCCCTCACCTACGCCCCGACGGGCGGGATCATCGCGGCCGCCACCACCTCCCTGCCCGAGACGCTCGGGGGCAGTCGGAACTGGGACTACCGCTACTCCTGGCTACGGGACGCCACCTTGACGCTCTCGTCGCTCATGGTGGCCGGCTACAGCGAAGAGGCCCAGGCATGGCGGGACTGGCTCTTGCGGGCGGTGGCCGGCGAGCCCTCGAAGTTGCAGATCATGTACGGCCCGTCGGGGGAGCGGAACCTGAACGAGCGCGAGCTTCCCTGGCTGCCGGGCTACGAGGGGTCGGCGCCGGTCCGGATCGGCAACGCCGCCTCGGGCCAGTTCCAGCTCGACGTCTACGGGGAGGTCCTCGGCGCCCTGCACGAGAGCCGCCGGCTCGGGCTCGAGAGCTCCGGGCCTGCCTGGGACCTGGAGCTCGCCATCCTCGACTTCCTCGAGTCGGGCTGGCAGGAGCCGGACGACGGCATCTGGGAGGTGCGGGGGCCCCGGCGGCACTTCACCCACTCGAAGGTGATGGCCTGGATGGCGGTCGACCGGGCCGTGCGCGACGTGGAGGAGTTCGGCCTCGAGGGCCCCATCGACAGGTGGAAGAAGCTGCGCGACGACATCCGGGCAGAGGTGCTCGAGAAAGGCTACGACCCGGAGCGGAAGACATTCACCCAGTACTACGGGTCGAAAGAGCTCGATGCCAGCACGCTCATGATCCCGCTGGTCGGCTTCCTGCCGCCCGGTGACGAGCGAGTGATCGGTACCGTCGAGGCCATCCAGCGAGAGCTCACCCAGGACGGCTTCGTCCTCCGCTACGACGCCGCCAACTCCCAGCACGTCGACGGCCTCGAGGGTCGAGAGGGCGCCTTCTTGGCCTGCTCGTTCTGGCTGGCCGACGATCTCCACCTCATCGGTCGCCACGCCGAGGCCCGCCAGCTGTTCGAGAAGCTGCTCGCGCTCAGGAACGATCTCGGGCTGCTGGCAGAGGAGTACGACCCGGTGGCGGGTCGCCAGGTCGGCAACTTCCCGCAGGCCTTCAGCCACGTCTCCCTCGTCAACACCGCAGCCGGGCTCGCCCACCCGCCCGAGACCGACAACCCCCTTACCCATGCGGCCAGGGCGTCCCACGCCAAGCCGCTACCGCACAAGATCAAGCACCGGCGGGGCACGACCGATCTGCGGCGGCGGGCCTTCCACCACCGCAGCAGCGATCCCCGCCAGGAGGAGCAGCAGTGAAAGCCATAACCGTCGTCCCTGGCAAGAAGGACTCGGCCAGCCTCGAGCAACTGAAAGAGCCGGCTCCCGTCGAGGGGAGCGTTCTCGTCGACACTCTCGCCGTCGGCATCTGCGGCACCGACCTCGAGATAGCGGCCGGTGACTACGGCTGGGCTCCAGCAGGCCATGAGCGACTCGTGCTCGGGCACGAGTCGATCGGGCGGGTGCGCGAGGCGCCGGCGGGCTCGGGCCTGAGCGCCGGCGACTACGTGGTCGGGATCGTTCGCCGACCCGATCCCGTCCCTTGCTACAGCTGCGCCGTCGGCGAGTGGGACTTCTGCCGCAACGGCCAGTACACAGAGCATGGCATCAAGTCGCTCGACGGCTTCATGCGCCAGCAGTACCGGGCCGAGCCGGAGGCGCTCGTCAAGGTGGACTCCTCGCTCGGTGAGCTCGGCGTCCTCCTCGAGCCGACGAGCGTCGTGGCCAAGGCCTGGGAGCAGGCGGAGCTGATCGGCAAGCGGGCGACGTGGCACCCGAAGACGGCGGTCGTGACCGGCGCCGGCCCGATCGGCCTCCTCGCCGCCCTCCTCGGCGTGCAGCGGGGCCTCGACGTCCACGTCTTCGACCAGGTGACCGAGGGGCTCAAGCCCGACCTCGTGGCGGCGCTCGGCGCCACCTACGACACCGGCCCGATCGAGAAGGCGCTCGAGTCCGAGCCGGACGTGATCATCGAGTGCACCGGCGTGCCGGCGCTCGTCTTCGATGCCATCGAGCACATCGGCTCGGGCGGCGTCGTCTGCCTGACGGGCGTCTCCCCGGTCGGCCGGGAGCTGTCCATCGACGCCGGCCTCGTCAACCGCTCGATGGTGCTCGGCAACGAGGGTGTCGTCGGCTCGGTGAACGCCAACCGGCGCCACTACGAGCAGGCGGCCGAGGCGCTCGCACGGGCGGACGCCAGCTGGCTGACCAAGCTCATCACCCGCAAGGTGCCGATGGAGCAGTTCGCCTCGGCCCTCGAGCGCCAGAGCGACGACGTGAAGGTCGTCATCGAGATCACCGGGGGCGAGTGAGATGGCCCATCTGGCCCTGGCGGACGGCGTCATCGAGATCGACACGCTGCTCGGCGGCTTCGAGAAGATGACGGCCGGCTACCTGGTCACAGGGAGCAGGTCGGTGCTGGTCGAGACCGGTAGCCAGTCCTCGGTCGAGACGCTGCTCGCCGCCCTCTCCGAGCTCGGCGTCGCCCCCTCCGAGCTGGCCGGGGTCGCCGTAACCCACATCCATCTCGACCATGCCGGGGGAGTGGGCGACATCGCCCGCGCCTTCCCGCAGGCGACGGTCTACGTGCATGAGAAGGGGGCTCGCCACCTGGCCGACCCGAGCAGGCTGGTCGACTCGGCCGCCCGCGTCTACGGCCCGCTGCTCGACAGCCTCTACGGCCGCCTCGACCCGACACCGGCCGAGCGGATCCACGTCCTCGGAGACGACGAGGAAATCGACCTCGGCGGCGGGAGGAGCCTACGAGCCATCGACTCGCCCGGCCACGCCAAGCACCACCTCGGCCTCATCGACTCAACCTCCGGCCTGCTCTTTGCCGGCGATGCCGTCGGTGTGAAGCTGCCGGCCGGGGGCGTCCTCCGCCCGGCGACCCCCCCTCCCGACTTCGACCTCGACCAGGCCCTCAAATCGCTGCGCCGCTTCGCCGACCACTCACCGGCCGGCATAGCCCTTGCCCACTACGGGCTCATCGAGGCGCCCCCCGCCGAGCTGTTGGAGGAGGCGGCCGAGACTCTGACGGCCTGGGCCGAGGAGGCCCAACGGGCCTTCGAGGCGGGCGAGGACATCGCGGCTGCCCTCGGCGCCCGCTTCTCGCCCGACTTCGACTCGGTCGCCCCCGACCAGCGAGAGCGCCTCGAGACCCTGAACGGCGTCCACTCGAACGCGGCGGGGTTGCGGCGCTGGCTCGAGCAAAAAAGCGCCCGCCCGGCCTCCTGACGCTCTCTCGCCCCCTCACGGGCCTGCCCGACCTGCGGGAAGGCGCTGAGAAGGAGGTGACGATCAGTGGGAGTTGAGCCGGGCGAACATGGGTTTCTCGCTCTTGTAGAGCCGCGGGAACTCGCCGTAGAGCTCCTCGTAGCGGCCGGCGGTCGCCCCGTCGGGCTCGAACGTCCTCCTGGCCGGGACGAGGCCGCTCACCTCCTCGGCCTCGAAGCTTCCGAGCGCCAGGCCGGCGAAGACAGCGGCTCCGCGCAGGTTGGCATGCAGGGGGGAGTCGACCCGCTCGATGACCCTTTGCATGACATCGGCGTGGATCTGGCACCAGAGGTCCGACTGGGCGCCCCCGCCGATGATGCGGATCGGGTCGAGCCGCCGGCCGGCGAAAGCTTCCACGGCCTCGTGCAGCCAGCGGTTGTTGAGCGCCACCCCCTCGAGCACCGCCCGGGCCAGCTCACTTCGCGAGGTGGTCACCGAGAGGTTGTGGAACCCGCCCCGAGCCCGCCGGTCGTCGACGGGAGAGCGCTCACCGTTCAGCCAGGGAGTGAAGATCACCTTGCCAGCTCCGGCCTCCGAGCGGGCGGCCTCGGCCGTGACATCTTCGAACGAGGTGCCGGGGAAGGCGAGGTCCCGCAGCCAGGCGAGGCAGAAGCCACCCGTCTCGTGGTTGTTGGCGATGAGGTAGCGGTGCGGGCTCAGACCGGGCACCGAGGCGATCGAGTGGAGGGCATCTGTCTTCTTGAAGGGGACGGGGGCGCCGATCCAGGCGCTCGTCGAGATGGCGAGGTGGGCCTCGAAGTCTCGCACCGCCCCTGCCCCGCAGGCCGCCGAGTGGAGGTCGGGCGTGCCGGAGACGACCTGCACCGAGTCACTCAGCCCGAGCTCGGCCGCCACCTCCGGCCTGACGGGCCCGAGGAGAGAGCCGGTCGGCACCAGGCTCGGCAGCCTCGTCGCGTCGAGGCCGGCCAGGCGGAGCAGCGTCGGATCGTAGGCCAGCTTGTCGAGGTGGCGGTTGTCGGTGAGCCAGGCGCCGGTCATCGAGGCATGGCTGGCGCGGGCGAGGCCGGTGAAGCACATCGAGAGGAAGTCGACCGGCTCGAGGTAGAGCGCCGTCCTCGCCGCCACGTGCGGAAGGGCGTTCTCGATGAACAGGATGTGGCCGATCGGGTCGGCCCCGCTCGGAGAGGGCGCCCCGCCGCTGCGGCGCAGCCACTTAAGGGCGGCCCGGGGGGCGTAGCCGGCCACGGGGCCGCCGATCACCTTGCGCGAGTACGGCCCGCCCCGGCTGTCCATCCAAAGGAGGCACTCCCCGGCCGGCTCGCCATCTGCTCCCACCGGGACCGTGCTCGCCCACTGACCTGTCACCGAGACCGCCACCACCTCGGCGGGGTCGGTGACGCCGCTTCTGAGCGCCCTCCGGGCCGAGTCCTTCACGAGCTGCCACCACTCCCGGGCGTCCTGCACCGCCCCGCCACCGGCCAGCCAGCGGGTCTGCACCTGCCTGTGCTCCTCCCAGAGCACCCCTCCTTCGAGGCGGACTAGGCCGATCTTCGGCCCTCCGGTCCCGAGGTCGACCGCCAGGCAGACCGCTGCCGGCGCGGGCGAGCTCATTCGGCCGGGACGGCCTGCTGGTTGTCCATCATCTCGGCCATCACCATCTTGATGAACTCGTCGGCCTCGGCCGTCATGCCGCCGGCGACGCCGCCGTAGATGGCCCCGCTCGCCGGGGCGACTCCGCTCGCCTCCTTCTCCTTGGCGTAGGCGACGGCCTCGGCGAGGTCGGCCGCGAACGCCTCGGTGACACCGGCTTTGGTCTGGGGCCGGGTGACGGCCATGTGGAGGGCGTTCGGGTACTGCTGGCCGTTGAAGCGCCAGCCTCGCAGCCGCATGAAGTCGTTGACGTGGTAGATGTCGAACTCGTCGCTCGTGAAGGAGAAGAGGAAGCTGGGCCGGCCGAGGAGGCGCAGCTCGCTGTGGGAGGAGACCGCCGCTTGCATCTCGTAGGCGGTCTCGAAGATCTCGGCGGCGTAACGGCGGTAGCCCTCCCGGCCGAGCGAGACGAGCGAGGCCCAGGTGGCCGCCAGCAGGCCGCCTGAGCGGGAGCCGTCCATCCCCGGCGAGCAGTACTTCCCGCCGCTCCAGTCCGTGAGGAAGAAGTACTGGGCGTTGCGGAGCGCCTTGTCCCTGAACAGCACCGTCGAGGAACCCTTGAAGGCGTAGCCGTACTTGTGGGTGTCAGCCGAGATGGAGGTGACGCCCGGCAGCCGGAAGTCAAAGGGGGCGATGGGGTAGCCGAGCTCCTCTCCGAAGGGGAGGATGAAGCCACCGAGACAGGCGTCGACGTGCAGCCCGATGCCGCGGGAGAGAGCCAGCTCGGAGAGGTGCTCGATCGGGTCGATGGTTCCGTAGCCGTAGTTGCAGGCCGAGCCGACGAGGGCGATCGTGTCGGCGTCGATCTGGCTCGCCACCCAGTCGAGGTCGACGACGGTGGTGGCCGGGTCGACGGGTGCCCTCCTCAGCTCGATGCCGAAGAGGTGGCAGGCCTTGTCGAAGGCCGGGTGAGCCGTCTCCGGCTTGATGATGTTGGGCCGGTGCAGCCCACCTGCGGCGGCGGCCTCGCGGTAGGCGAGCAGGGCGTGGGTGATGCTGGCCGTGCCACCGCTCGTGACGAGGCCCGCCGGCACGGCGTCGCTCACGGCCTCGGCGTGGAAGAGGTCGAGCGCCATTGCGATGATCTCGCCCTCGAAGCGCGTCTGGCTGGGGCAGATGTCGCGCTGCAGGGCGTTCACGTGGGCGTACAGCCCGAAGGCCTCCGTCATGAAGCCGTAGTGGTCGTGGTCTCCGCAGTACATGGTGCCCGAGCACCTGCCTGACTCCCAGAAGGCATCCTCGTCTCTTGCCATCTCGGCCAGCTCGGCCAGGACCTCTTCTCGTGGGCGTCCCTTCTCGGGGAGGGCCCGCAGCACGCCGTAGCGCTCGGCGTAGGGGTACTCGTTGCTCAAAGGAGGCCTCCTCCATCGACGGGCAGGCGACCACGATATGTACCGGTGGCGGCCCTGTCATTGGGACCACGGGCCGACCCTCAGAGCTCCAGGGAAGCGGCAGCGATTCGGCGTGTTCTCCAAGCTTCGTCGCAGCCGCCGCCGTCTCCCACTTCTCAGGTGGCCGGGCTCACCGAGCTCATGTTGAAGTCGCGCACCCGCAGTGGCGGCATGGCGGTGCGGCTCATCCACTCGCCCCACTCTCGGGAGAGAGCACGCTCGCTCCGCCCCGCCTCGACCGAGCGGGCCAGCATGTCTAACGGGCTCTCGTTGAAGCGGAAGTTGTTGACCGCTCCGACCACCTCCCCCTGCTCGACGAGGTAGACCCCGTCGCGGGTGAGCCCGGTGAGGAGCAGGGTGGCCGGGTCGACCGGCCGTATGTACCACAGGCAGGTGAGCAGCAGCCCCCGCTCGGTCCGGCCGATCATCTCCTCGATGCCGTCTGTCGCGCCCGGCACCTCCAGCGCCAGGGCGTCGACCGGCGGGGTGAACCGCCCACCCGCCTTGGAGGAGGCCGCACCCGCCCGGTGGTAGCGGAGGCGGTCCAGCACGCCAGCTCGGATGAGGTCGACCCGTTCGGTGGCGATGCCGTTGTCGAAGACCGACGAGTCGGCGGTGGATGCTTCAGCGACGACGAAGGGCTCTGTCGGAAAGCGGCTGTCCGCCGGGTCGCCGTACAGATCGAAGGGGAGATCGCAGAGCTTCTCGCCAACCCTCGTCCGCCCGGCGGGGGCGGAGAAGACGTTCCGACCCTCCTCGGCCTCCCTGCCCGAGGCGAAGGAGTCGATCATGAGGACGAGGTCCGCCACGGCGTCGGGCGGAAGGAGCGTCTCGTAGCGACCTGCCGGCAGCTCGAGCTTGCGCGTCGCCCAACCGAGGCCGCGCCTCACCTTTTCCTCGAGGGAGGACAGCTCGACATCGGAGAAGTCGTTCGTGGCGGCGCCGGCCCAGGCTGAGCGGGAGCCGTCCGACGAGCGCCCGACGAGCTCCACCCGGCCCCCCGGCCGCGAGAAGCGGCGGCGCAGCCCGCTCGAGGAGGCGAGATAGGTCGTGGTGACCGCGTGGCAGGCGAAGCCGGCCATGACCTCCCCTGAGCCCTCCGCCCGGGCGAAGAGGTCGTTGAGCTCGCCGAGGACGGGCTGCAGCCGGTAAAGGTCGGTCTCCTCGGCCGGCTCGTCGAAGTCGTCGTCACTCCCCTCGGGACCGGCGAGGGGAGCGGCATCCTCGGCCGGTTCGGAGTCGGCTGCACTGCTGACCGAGAGGGCCACGAGCTCCTCCAGGGGAAGCGCCCCGCTCCCGGCGGCCACACCGGCCGACACCCCGCCCCTCTTGGCTTCGAAGCTCACCACGGTGACGGTCCGCTCCCGTCGCACTCCGTTCGTGGTGACGGTGTTGTTGGCGAAGCGGACCTCGGCCGAGTGGCCCTCTTGGACGATGGCGATCCTCCCGGCGGGCCCGGCACCGGCGAGTGCCCGCTCCGCCAGCTCTGCCGGGCCGGCAAGGCCTCTTGTCATCGACCCGACTCCGCTCTCGTGTTCAAGACGTTGATCTGGCGGAAGAGAGCGGCCGGGCAGCCATGGCTGACCGGCGCCGACTGCATCGGCTGGCCCTTGCCGCAGTTGAAGGCGCCCCCGAGGACGTAGGTCTGCGGTCCGCCGACCGCCTCCATCGCGCCCCAGAAGTCGGTCGTGCGGGCCTGGTAGGCGACGTCTTTCACCTGCCCGGCGACCCGGCCCTTCTCGATGGCGTAGAACCGCTGGCCTGTGAACTGGAAGTTGTGCCGCTGCATGTCGATCGACCAGCTCTTGTCGCCGACGACGTATATCCCTTGCTCGACGCCACCGATGAGGTCATCGAGGGAGAGGTCGTCGCTCGAGGGCCGGAGCGAGACGTTGGCCATCCGCTGGATCGGCGTCTGCAGGGCCGACTCGGCATAGGCGCAGCCGTTCGAGCGCGAGAAGCCCATCTCGGCGGCGATGCGCCGGTCGAGCTGGTAGCCGCGCAGGGTGCCGTCGACGATGAGGTCGAAGGACTGGCCCTCCACCCCTTCGTCGTCGATGGCGATGGTCGAAAGACCGTGCTCGACGGTCCTGTCACCGGTGACGGTCATCACCTCCGAGCCGTAGCGGAGGCTGCCGAGCTTGTCGAAGGTGGCGAAGGACGTGCCGGCCATGGCGGCCTCGTAGCCCATCGCTCGGTCGAGCTCGGTGGCGTGGCCGATCGACTCGTGGATCGTCAGCCAGAGGTTGCTCGGGTCGACCACGAGGTCGTAGCGGCCCGGCTCGACCGAGCGGGCCTGCCTCTTCTCCGCCAGCTGCTCTGGCAGGGCCTCGAGCTCTCCCTCGAAGTCCCAGCCGGTGCCGAGGAGGTACTCCCAACCCCTCCCGACCGGGGGCGCCAGCGTTCGCATCGTGTCGAATTCGCCCGTCTCGGGGTCGACGGCGAGGACCTCGAGGGAAGGGTGGAGGCGGACCCGCCGCTGCAGGGCGGTGGTGCCGGCGAGGTCGGCGTAGCACTTGTCCTCGACGACGACGAGGAGCGAGGCCGTCACGTGGTCGACGTGGGGAGAGGAAAGAAGCCCCCTGCTCCACGCCCCGAGCAGCTCGACCCGCTCCGGGAGCGGGACCTGCGCCGGGTCCAGCTCGTAGGAAGAGGTCCACTCGACCCGCCCGTGGGAGGGCTCGGGTACCAGCTCGACCCGGCGCCGGAGCGCCGGCTTGGTCGCCCGGGCGGCGCCGAGGGCGGCACGGGCAAGGCCGGCGGCCGCCTCCGGCCCGAGCTCGACGGTCGCCGCGAAGCCGAGCGAGCCGTCGTGCACCACCCGACAGCTGGCGCCCAGGGTCGTCTCGTCGGCAGCCGTCTCGAGGCGGCCGTCCCGCAAACGCAGCGCCTGCGAGCGGATCCGCTCGATCCTCACCGAGGCGTCCGCGCAACCGCTCTCCTCGGCCAGCCCGAGGGCGGCTGCTGCCATCTCCTCAGGGCCGAGCTCGAGGAAGGAGCTGTCGAGACCCGCCACCGCTCAGCGCCTCCGCAGGAGAGAGCGGGTGTGGGGCACGAGCGCCTCGTTATCGGTGGCGATGTCGACCTCGACGAGCAGGCCCTCTGCTGTTCTCGTGAATCGACGGGCAGTGGCGGTGACGTTGCCGGCCGTGGGGGCGTGTCCGATCTCGGTGGAGCCGAGGACCACTCCGCCGTCTGTCAGGCGGCCGGTCAGGACCTCTGTGATGCCGGTCGGCTCGGCCAGCGTCATGACGACGGTGCCGTCTTCGTCGATGGCGAGATAGCCGCACTCGGCGTGCGAGCTCCTGCCGGTCGGACCAGTCGTCAGCTGGTTGTAGCCGAGCCAGCTGGCACCGGCGCTGGAGAACGTCGTCTGTTCGGCGTACCTGAAGTCTCCCCAGAGTCCCTCGCCCTCTCCTTCCCACTCGCCGAGAAGGAAGTCGAGGTCGCCTGTTGGAGCGCCGGTCGATGTCACGGGTGAACCGTAGCTTCTCCGCCCTCTGCTGGCGCAGGGGGCGTCAGGAGGATTCACCTCCGGTTCACCGGTTCTTTCCGTCGATGTCAAATGGGTCCACAAGACTGCCCTTGTGCCGATCGGAGCTGCAGCCAGCGCCCTGGCGCTCGAGCTGCCCTGAGGGCGCACGGCGCGGTGGCCTGGTACGTCATACGACACGGCGAGGCGGGCGCTCGTCTCGCGGACGCGGCCGAAGATCGCGGGCGTCCCCTCAGCGCGCTCGGTCGCCTGCAGGCGGCCCATCTGGCTCGCCTCCTCGTCGGCGAGGGCATCGAGCGTGTGCTGAGCAGCCCGCTCCTGCGCTGCGTGGCCACCGCCGAGCCTTTGGCCCGGTCGCTCGGATTGCCAGTCGAGCTCGACGAGCGTCTCGCGCCCTATGACCCCGAAACCGCTCTGGCGGCGGTGCTGGCCCTGCCGGCCCGCCAATCGGTGGCGATCAGCACACACGGCGAGGTGATCTCTCACGTGCTGGCCGCGGTGGCAGGGAGCGATCCCGGCGTCGCCGCTCACCCCCCGATGGCGAAGGGCTCGGTCTGGGTGCTCCAACCCGAGGGCTCCGGCCTGGGCTCGGCCCGCTACCTGGCGCCAAAGCCGCACCCGGGGCGGTGAGCCTGCACGGCGCTTTTCCGCCAAGGCCTCTTTGCGAGGTCGGAGCCGTGTCCGGCTCGGAGCACAAGACGAAGCACTGGGCGCTCTGAAGCTTCCAGAGGCTCGTCAGCGTGAGGGCTTGTCGCCATCCGGGTTCACCCCGAGCGGCTGAGCGGGCTCGCCGTGGTTGTCGACTGCCAGCGCAGCACAGCGTTCTCGGAGGATTGACCGGCCAGCGCGCCGCTCGGACAGGGTGATGCCTCGCACGGTGACCGAGGCTCCCGAATGGGCCTGGCGCCGACGACGATCCTCGGCGAGAGCGAGCTCTGGCTCGGCGGCAACGGCAACAAAGATTCGGCTGCGTGCAATCCCGCATTAGCGGATCGTTCAGTTGCAGTTAAAGAAGGCCACGTATGGTCAGCACCGTGATAGCCGAAGAGCAAGAGGTAGGGGGCTGCCGGCTGCTTCTCGACCAGATCCGCCCGGCCATCCACGCCCACCTCGACGACCCTGTCATCGAGACGTTCGGCCTCACGATCGGCTTTGGCAACGAGCCGGTCCTCTCCGGGGTCGACCTGCCAGTCGCCCGCCATCAGATAACCGCCATCGTCGGACCGTCCGGCTCTGGCAAGACGACCTTCCTCCGTTCGCTCAACCGGATGAACGACAAGCTGCGTGGTTTTCGCCGCTCCGGCAGGGTGGAGCTCGAGGGTCAGGACATCTACGGCGCCGGTGTGGACCCCCTCGTCGTGCGCAAGCGGGTGGGGATGGTCTTCCAACGGCCCAACCCCTTTCCCATGTCGATCCGGGACAACGTCCTCGCGGGCGTGAAGGTGCACAAGATGGTGCCGCGGGCCGCACTCGCCGACGTCGCTGAGACCCGGCTCGCCGAGGTCGGTCTCTGGCCGGCGGTGGCGGGCCGCCTCTCGGACTCCCCCTACCGGCTCTCGGGCGGCCAGCAGCAGCTCCTCTGCCTCGCCAGGGCCTTGGCAGTGGCGCCCGACGTGCTGTTGCTAGATGAGCCCACCTCCTCGCTCGACCCGGTCTCGACCGAGGCCGTGGAGGCACTGCTGCTCCGACTGGCGGCGAAGGTCTCGATGGTCATCGTCACCCACAACCTGGCCCAGGCCCGCCGCATAGCAGACCAGGTCGCCTTCTTCTGCGAAGGCCGTCTCATCGAAGCGGGCCCCACCGAGGCCGTCTTCGAATCCCCCAAGCGCCGGGAGACCGGCAAGTACCTCCAGGGTCAGTTCGGTTGAACCGTCCTGACCGGCAGTCCCACCACTAGCACCCCTTAGTCACCAACAAAAGGAGAAACCCCTAGATGAACGCGCCCTCGATGAGGCAGGCGACCCGTCGCCTGCTCGCTAGGCGGCCGAAGCGCCTCCTGCTCTCCCTCGGCAGTGGGCTGGTCGCCACTGCCGCCCTCGCCGGCACTGTCGGCGCCGCCCCGGCCTCTGCATCGCTGCGGGTGACGCACCACTCAGCGGTACAGCTGACCGAGGACGGCTCGTCCCTGCTCTACCCGCTCTACCAGGCGTGGGCGGCTGGCTACGGCAAGTCGCACCCGGGTTTCTCCTCGACCTCCGGGGCAGACGGCTCGGGTACGGGGATCGCGGACGCCGAGAACGGCACCACCAACTTCGGCGCCTCAGACGCCTACCTGCCCCCGGGCACCTACAGGCAGTACCCCACCATCGAGAACATCCCGATGGCCATCAGCGCCCAGATGATCAACTACAACGTCCCGGGCCTCAACAAGGACAAGCTGAAGCTGAACGGTCCCGTCCTCGCCCAGATGTACGAGGGGAAGATCCGCAACTGGGATGCCAAGGCGATCAGGAGGCTCAACCCCGGTGTGAAGCTCCCGAACCTGAGGGTCGTGCCGATCCACCGCTCCGACAGCAGCGGCGACTCCTTCCTCTTCAGTTCTTACCTCGCCTTCTCCGACCACGGGAGCTTTGCCGGCAGGCAGGGCCCCAGCACCCTCCCGAGCTTCCCGGCGGTGGAGGGCGAGCTGGCAGCCAAGGGCAACTCGGGCATGGTGGCGGCCTGCGCCGGCGCCAAGGGTTGCGTCGCCTACATCGGAGTCAGCTACCACCAGGACATCGCCAACGACCACCTCGGCATGGCTCTGCTCGAGAACCGGTCCGGGCGCTTCGAGCCGCCCTACCTGAAGCAGATCGAGGCCGAGGCTGCCAGCTTCCCCCGGGTGCCGGCGAACGGCTCAATCTCGCTCATCTACGGGCCGGCAAAGAACGGCTACCCGATCATCAACTACGAGTACATCGTCGTGCGCAAGAACCAGCCCTCCGCGGGGCTGGCCGCCACGATGAGGGCCTTCCTCTCGTGGTGCATCAACCCCAAGCACGGCAACTCGACCGCCTATCTGGACAAGGTTCGCTTCAAGCCGCTGCCGGCGGCAGCTGAGCGGGTCGCCAGCAAGCTCATCTCGAAGATCCGCTAGGGACGATGGCACAGGAGGCACCCGGAGCGGGCGGCAAGCGCCCACTGGAGGGGCGAGGCCGCTCGCTCCGGGTCCTTCGCGCCCTTCTCGGGGCAGCTGCCGGCGTCCCGGCCCTCGCCCTCGCGGCGATGGTCGCCGTGCTCCTCGTCGAGGCGATGCCGGCCATCCGCTACAACGGCCTCGGCCTGTTCACGAGCGGGCTCTGGTCGATTGGAAGCCTCTACTCACAGCCTGTGCGCACAGGCGGCGTCCTCCACCTCGTCGGGGCCCACTACGGGGCGCTCTGGCTGATCGTCGGTACTGTCGAGTCCTCCGCCCTGGCTCTCTTGATCGGCTTCCCGGTGGCATACGGGGCGGCTGTCATCATCGCCGAGCGGCTGCCTCGGCCGCTGGCTGCCTCGCTCGGACTCTGCCTGGAGGTGCTGGCTGGCATTCCGAGCGTCGTGATCGGACTTTGGGGGGTGCTCGTCCTCGGCCCGTTCCTCGCCCACGACATCTACCCGGAGCTGGCCAAACTGCCCGACGTGCCGGTGCTCGACTTCTTCAGGGGCGGCGTCGGATCAGGCGAGGGGCTGCTCACCGCCGGCCTCGTGCTGGCGCTCATGATCATCCCAATCATCGCCGCCACCTCGCGGGACCTCTTGCGCCAGGTGCCGCGGGCACCGAAGGAGGGCGCGGCGGCGCTCGGCATGACCAGGCGGGAGACCTTCAAGGCGGTCCAATCACGCTGGATCCGCTCGGGGGTGGCCGGCGCCGCCGTGCTCGGGCTCGGCCGAGCGCTCGGTGAGACGATCGCGGTCGCTCTCGTCAGCGGCAGCCAGATACAGAACCCGAGCAACATCTACGACACCATGACCACGATCGCCGCCACCGTGGTGCAGCAGCTCGACTCGGCCCTGACCGACCCGAGCCACCTCGCTGTCAGGTCCCTCGCCGAGGTCGCCCTCGTGCTCTTGCTGATAACGCTGGCGGTCAACAGCCTGGCCCGCCTCCTCGTGCGGCGCTCGGCTCGAGACGTGGCCCTTCCCGTCGGAGCCGGGCTGTGACCAGCGCTGCTGCCAGCGAGAGGACGCTCCACTGGGCGGAGGAGAGGACTGCTTTCTCCCGCCGCCTGGCCGAGAAGTGGTCGCTCTCGCTCACCGTTCTCGCCCTCTTTCTGCTCGTAGCCCCGCTCTTCTGGGTGCTCGGCGGGGTCACCGATCAGGCGGCTCGCGTCTGGAGCTGGCACATGTTGACCCAGACCACAGCCACAGGCGGTCTCGCCAACGCCATCGTGGGGACCTTCGTCCTGCTGGCCGGCGTGCTGGTCGTAGCAGGAGCGATAGGGGTCGGTTGCGGCGTCTACATAGCCGAGTGGGCCGTCCCGAGACGTCGCTTGCTCCTTCGCGGCGCCTCCGAGGTGCTCTCGGGCGTCCCCTCGATAGTCATCGGCTACGTGGCCTACGTCGCGTTGGTAGTGGGGCTTCGCTGGGGGTACTCACTCGTGGCCGCCGTGCTCGCTCTCTCGGTCCTCGTGATCCCCTACGTGGCGAAGTCGACCGAGATAGCGATCTCTCAGGTGCCGACGAGCTACCGAGAGGGCGCCATGGCGCTCGGGATGGGCGAGGGGCACGTCCTTGGAAGGATCGTGCTGCGCTCGGCGCTCCCGGGCATCGTGACCGGCCTCACGATCGCTCTGGCGATCTCGGTGGGCGAGACGGCGCCTCTGCTCTACACGATGTCCTTCTCGAACGGCTATCCCGACGGTCACCTCACCCACACGACCATGGGCTACCTCACCTACGTCGCCTACATCTTCTGGGACGAGCCCTCTTCGGCGGACCAGAACCTGGCCCACGTGGCAGCTCTCGTCCTTGTCCTGCTCGTTGTCGCCCTGATCCTCCTCGGGCGGCTGCTGGTCCGTCTAACGCAGCGACACTCCGAGGGCGCGGGCGGCTGAGCCCAGCAAGTGAACGACGGGGGGCGGGGCCGCTCGCCGCCGGGGGAACGACGCTCGTGACCTTGCAGCTCCGGCGGCCTGCTGCAGCCCCCGGCCGTGTGGGCCCGGCTGTCCGCCCGCTACCCGAGTATCCGCTTGCGCTCGGGGTCGTAGGGGGGCGTCAGCTGCAGGCGGGCATCCACAGCACCCCGCGGGGTCCAGACCTCGAAGCCGCCGGCGCCAAGCCATGCCCGGTCGACACCGCTCTCGCCGTGGACCTGGGCCAGTCCCACCGGGCCGCCGACGGTGTGTCCAAAAGCTGCGGCGCGGACGTATCCGACCCACGCGCCGTCTTTGAGGAGCGGCTCGTTCCCGAAGAGATCGAGAGTCGGGTCGTCCACCACGAGGCTCACCAACCGGTCAGCCGGGCTGCCGGCCTTCTTCTGTTCGAGCAAGGGCTCTCGCCCGACGAAGCCAGCCGCCTTGTCCCAGGCGACGGTGAAGCCGAGGCCCGCCGTGAGGGGGGTGTCGGTGTTGTCGATGTCGGTGCCCATGTCCCGGTAGCCCTTCTCGAGCCGGAGACCCTCCATGGCTGCCAGACCGACGGGCCGCAGCCCGAACTGCCCCCCGGCGGCGAAGAGGATCTCGTAGACGGCCTGGGCGTACTCGGACGGCACGTGGAGCTCCCAGCCGAGCTCGCCCACATAGGTAACCCGTAGCGCCGTCACCGGGGCGTAGCCCACCTGGATCTGTCGAGCGCTCATGTAGGGGAAGCCCGAGTCGGACAGGTCGGCTTCGGCGACCGCCGTGAGAAGTGCTCGGGAGGCCGGTCCCTGCAGGGAGAGAAGGGTGACCCCCGAGGTGATGTCGGTGACGGTGAGGAATTCGCCTTCTCTCACCTGGCGCCGGATCATGGCCTCCACCCGCCGGTGGATGACGTCGCTCGCCACGACGAGGAAGCACTCTTCGTGAAGGCGTGTCACGGTGAGGTCGGCTGCGATGCCGCCCGCCTTGTCGAGCCACTGGGTGTAGACGACGCGGCCCACCTCCCGGGCGACGGCAGCAGTGGAGAGGCGGTCGAGGACGATCCCGGCCGACTGCCCCTGCACCAGGAACTTCGCCATCAAGGAGAGGTCCATCAGACCCACCTCTTCTCTCACCGTCCGGTGCTCGCCGGCAACGAGCCCGAAAGAGTCCTGGCGAGAGAAGTCCGGCCGTGCCCGGGGGAGGGGGCCATCGGAGCTGAACCACTCCGGGTACTCCCAGCCCACCGACTCGGCCATCGAGGCGCCCCGCTCGAGCCAGCGGTCATGGAGCACCGAGCGCCGCACCCCCCGGGCCGAGGAGGGTCTCCAGCTGGGCCAGAGCGCGTCGCCGAAGAGCACGCCGAGCTGCTCGACGGTTCGCTCTTTGCGGAAGCGGCGGCTCGTCTGGAAGACGGCTGCCCGGTCGACGCTGAGCCCGGTGACGTCGACGGGCGGCACGCCGTCGACTAGCCAGTGGGCCACGACCTTCCCGACCCCTCCCCCGAGGAGGATCCCGAGGGAGTTCAACCCGGCTGCCACCCAGTAGCCATCGAGCTCGGGAGCAGGCCCGAGGAGAGGCATGACGTCGGGGGTGAAGGACTCTGGCCCGCAAAAGAGCATCCTTATGCCAATGTCGGCGAGGGCGGGAATGCGCGCAATGGCCGGTCCGAGCCACCTCTCGAGACGGTCCCAGTCGGGCGGAAGAGTCGTGAAAGAGGCATCCTCGGGCACCCCGTCGAGCGACCAGGGCGCTCCCACCGGCTCGAAGAGGCCGACCAGCATGCCGTCTCCTTCGGGTCGGTAGTAGCCGTAGCGGTCCGGGTCCTCGATGACCGCCAGATCAGGGTCCATGCCCTCGACGGCGTCGGTGATTAAGTAGTAGTGCTCGGCCGCCTGGTTGGGGACGGCGACCCCGTTGCGGGCTGCGAGCTGGCGGGCCCACATACCTGCGGCGTTCACCACGATCTCCGCCTCGATGTGGCCGCTGTCGGTGTCGACCCCGGTCACGCGCCGTCCATCAGTCGTCGCCCGTCCCACGCGGACTCCCTGCACCACCCGGACCCCGAGCGCGGTCGCTCCCTTTGCGAGGGAAGTGGCCACCCCGACCGGGTCGGCCCTGCCCTCATCGGCGACGTAGAAGCCTGCCAGCACATCGGAGGTGTCGAGCAGCGGCCACATGCTGGAGACCTCCGTGGGGGAGAGCTCGACATCCTCGACGCCGAAGCCATGGGCGAAAGCCGCCTCTCTCCGCAGGGCCTCGAGGCGGGCGGGCGTGCAGGCCAGGCTGATGTGTCCGATGGCGCGAAAGCCCGTGGAGTGACCCGTCTCTTGCTCGAGGCCGGCGTACAGGTCCCGCGAGTAGCGGCTCATCCAGAGGAGTGACTCGCTTGCCATGCCCGCTGAGGTGATCAGGCCGGCTGCATGCCAGGTCGTTCCAGATGTCAGCTGGTCACGCTCGAGCAGTACCACGTCGCTCCAGCCCAGGTGGGCCAGGTGATAGGCGATGCTGCACCCGATCGAACCGCCTCCGATGATCACGACCTGCGCCCGCGGGGGAAGCTCCATCGCGTGAGCCTGCCATGTCGCGGACCGGCTCAGAGCGTGCGCTTTCACTTCGTCCGCGCCCAGGGCACGTGTCTGACCGGCCTAATTAAGAGCCTGCTCACACCACGTTCGGGTGGATGGGCAGAACTGGTCAAGCTCCAGCGTGGTGATCCGGATCGGAGGGGCGCCCTCGCGGCCGTACAGACTTGCCTTTGCACCTCAAGACTCTCGGCCTGATGTCACTCAGGGGTACTCCCAACAGCTCACCTACACCCTCTTGAGATCGGACGACGCCGAGCAGGATGTGCTCTGGCTCGATGACCCGTTCGCCGAGCTGCAGCGCCTCTCGACCGGCTAGCTCCAGACACTTCTCGGCGTCGGAGGAACAGGACAGAGGTTCATCCCTGCTGCCAATGCCTGTGTGAGGTGCGGACCCGGCAACGCGTTCACGGAGTCGGACGAAGTCGACCCCGAGCGCGCGCAGAGTCGGAGCTGCGATCTCGTCGCCCTCTTCCGCCAGGCCAAGAAGGAGATGCCCTGGAGTGACCTCCGCCTGTGCGAGAGACCGGGCGATTTCTTCGGCTCGCCGAACGACTCGGCTCCCTCTCGCGGAGAAGCGCTCATTCACCAGGTCGCCATCGTCGCCATTGCAGGAGCGTGCTTCAAGATCTGACAGAGCCTAGTGAGCTATCTCGAAAGTGGCTTGGGCGGTGGCACGACCGCTCAGATCGTCATGTAGGCGGGATCGCAGGACCGCCATGACCGCGAAGACGGCCCTCTGATCGCCCGCCTGATCACGCCCTTGTCAGGTAGTCCCTGACGATGTAAGGTGCTGCCTGACAGATTGGAGGGCGACGATCACCACGACGAAGCACCTTGCCTTGTGCTCGTTCTGCCTGAAGGCACGCAACGACGTAGGGACGTTGGTGGCCGGGCCGGGCGTGTACATCTGTGATGAATGCGTGGCGCTCTGCAGCAACCTCATTGGCAGCAAGCCCAAGTCGAGCAAGTCAAAGCCGGTACAGCGCATCGCCCCCTGGGAGGCCGAGGCTGGACTCGACGCCGTTCTCGCCAGCTTGCCTCGCGTATCGAAAGCAGGCGAGCAAGCCGAGTACATCCTTACGCAGTACGTCCGCAAAGCGCGCGACCTCGGAGCCACCTGGGCTGTCATCGGACAAGCCTTGGGCATGGCGCGTCAATCTGCCTGGGAACGATTCTCCGGGGAGGACTGACACCGAACCTCACATCTAAAACGGCGCCTTGGCCGTCAAGCCGCGCCCCGGAACGATTCCGGCACGAGGTCTTGGCTCGACCCACGCAGCATTCAGCGATGGACCAATAGATTGGCCAGGTCCAGGTGGCAACAGTCCTTCGTTGCAAGGGCGACTGCACCACATCGGCATCACCCGGCCCTAGCCCAACTGGCAACTCATCGCTGCGCGGTCTCGTCCTCCGCCCAACCAGGGACTACGAGAGGATGTCCTGACGGGGTGGTCTCCGATCTCACATGGCGCGCTGCACCTGGGCAAACGGCGTTGAGCTCGGTACGTCGTTGATTCACTTCTCTTCCCGGTGGCTTCGCGGCAGAGCACTGCTAGTGCGTGGGAACCGGCTTCGGGAGCGGGGAGAATGCCCAGGAACCTCACAGGCGCGTGCTGACTTCGCCGCGCCCGACTAGAGCTTCGAAGAGCGCCTGAGAGTGAGTAGCTGAGGGGTGTCTACTGCGGCCCTACGGGGGGAGAGAACGACGTGGAGTCCTCATCGAGAGGCGTTGCTGGACGGCGCCGCGTGATCGGGCGATCGCTGCAGTGTTCCCCGCCGCACCTGGCGCAGCGGTGAAGCGCGGCCGACACCCCTGACTGTGAGTCCACGTTCGTCGTCCACGCTGTCGACTGATCGATGCCGGTGCGAAAGGAAACCCCGCGTGTGGCCGAGAGTCGCACCGAGGTCGTGTTGACTCGGTACTGCGCCTCCCGGCGGGTGATGGCCCAGTGGTAGCCGCAGTCGTCACAGGTCCGCTCGTAATGCCGGTGAAGCGCCAAGATGCGCACCAGGGGATCATAAATCCAGGAAACGGCAGACGCTCGTCCCATAGGAGAGCACAGCATCGTTCACGCTGGGCCACTCCCGACCGAGCACCCCACCTACCCCGTTTACGCTCCCGTCACGGCCCGGCTTCGAACGACGCGAAGCGGTCCGTTCGTGGGCTTAGGTGAGGCCTTCCGTTCAAGCGACGTCATGACAGAGCCAAGCAGTGCTGCATGGAGCAGGATGGCTGCAGAGACGCGTGCATGAAATATCAGTTGTGAGTAGAGGTCGACGATGGAAAAAGAACCGCCTCGCTCTGAAACTCGCCTCGGAGATGACGCACCGCTCGCGGTCGCGCTCTAGGCTGGCCCAACGGTGAGACAATGGCTCTCATGGGGCGCGGGGGGAAGGCAAGTTTGGTCTCTCGGTTTACGGTGACCGCCTTGCTGGCAACCGCTTGTTTGTTGACGGCGGGAACGGCGACCGCTGAGGGCTCGAGCACTCCTGGGCTGCGCCTGGCGGGGGTCTGGGCACCACTTCCAAAGGGCGCTCCGAAGAAGGCCAACGTCGTCTTCGGATCCATCTCCTGTACGAGTTCCACCTCGTGTGTCGCTGTCGGCATCTACACCACGTTCCACTCCGGCAAAACGGGAACCTTCGATCTCATCGAGACGCTCCGAGGAAGGACCTGGAAAGCGATCAAAGCTCCCCTTCCTGCCAACGCAGCGGCCAACGCCTACCAGACTTTGGAGCCAGTCTCTTGTGCCTCGGCGCATTTCTGTGTCGCCGTCGGCTCCTACTACGACAGGTCCGGCGCCTTGATGAGCTACATCGAGGTCTTCTCGGGTGGGCGGTGGAGGGCGTGGCCAGCGCCGCTCCCGGCCGGTGCCAGCAGCAGGATAGGCGGAATTCTCGAGGACATCTCCTGTCCGAGCTCCAGCTCTTGTGAGGCAGTCGGCCACTACCCCGACGGCCCATACCGCTCAGTGCCCTATCTCGTCACCATGACTGGCCACAGCTGGCGGGCTAGGACCGCACCTCTCCCCTCAAATGCCAGATGGGGGACCAGCCTGGTGAGCTGGACCCCCGACAATCTTGAGTCCGTAGCTTGTTCCTCCCCGCGCGATTGCGAGGCAATCGGCACTTACTACGCCCAGGGTGTTGGGAATGGCATCGCCTACTTGGAGACCCTTTCGGCGGGGAAGTGGACAGCTCACGCCACGGCGGTCCCCTCGGGTGGCTCCCTCCCTAACAGCCTGCTCACCACCGTCAGCTGCCCGCCGAGTGGACCTTGTGAGGCCGGCGGCGGCTACGCGGCTCAAGGTGGCAAACCAGAAGGCTTCTTCGAAACCGTTTCCTCCGGTTCTGAGCCAGTGGCGAGCGCCTTGCCCATGCCTGCTCGTGCCTCGCGGACCAACCCCGGCAGTGTGGTGCTCTCGGTCTCGTGTCCCGCCTCCGGCTCTTGTGTCGCTCTCACCCACATCCGCTCCTCGAGTGGCCGCATTGAGGCCTTCCTCGCACGCCAGACCGCCGACAGCTGGGACCAGCAGCTGGCTCCGGTTCCCGCGCCCGATGCCAAGGACTCGAGGGTGATCGTGTCGATCGCCTGTGGCGCCAAGAGCTTTTGTGTGGGGGTCGGCTCTTTCAACAGCCGCGCTGGAGGCCAGGAGCTGGTCGATGCACTCTCTTCCAACAGGTGGACGCCGTGGCAGGCCAAGTTGCCTACGGCTGTCGGGCGAGCTGGCGCCGCTCTCCAACAGGTCTCCTGTGGCTCTCCCACCGTCTGCTACGCCATCGGCAGTTACAACAACAACAAAGGATTGCTGGAGACGATTCGCCGGGGTTGACCGCCGACAAGAGGCTCACCATCTCGATAGAGAAGTCGCCGGCAGGAGCTGGGTCTGCGGGCGCCGTTCGGGCGCCATACATCGTGTAAGTGCCGACAGGGATCACAGCCGAGATCGCACAGCGAGCGGTCAACATTGCCGCATCGAGGTCATCCTCCTCGTCCACGACAAGGAGGTCCGTGTCGTCAATGGCGAGGGCGAACTCCTCGCCGAGCACACCATCGACCTGACCAAGAACTACCAGCCGAAGAGGAAAGGCCCAGCTTAAAGTTGTCCGGGATGTCCCGCGACAGCCGTCCGGGATGTCACGCGACACCACA
>JAJYQK010000099.1 GCA_021794645.1 Actinomycetes bacterium | reverse complement strand
GCTCGCCATCACTTGCTGCTTGGCGGCCCTGAGGACGGTGTCGTAGCTCCCCAGCTCGCCGGTGAAGTGCTGGTAGAGCTCTGTCATCTGCTTTTCGCTCTCGCTGGCGACAAAGGCGTTGTTGACTCGGGTGAGGAAGTCGTAGCCGGAGGTGCCGGCGGTGAGAAAGCGCCGAGGGAGGGTCTCGCCGGGCTCGAGGATCTTCTCGACGACTGTCCAGACCCCCCCGGCGGCCTCCGCCAGCCGCTCGAGGTAGCCCTCCGGCTCCCGCAAGCCGTCGAGGTGGTCGACCCGTAGGCCTGACAGCGTGCCATCGCCCGCCAGCGCCAGCACCAGCCGGTGGGTGGCCTCGAAGACCTCGGGGTCCTCGATCCGGACGCCGGCCAGGGTCTCGATGCTGAAAAAGCGCCGGTAGTGGAGCTCCTCGCTCGCCACCCGCCAGTAGGCGAGCCGGTAGTGCTGGGCCTGGAGCAGGCCGTCGAGCTGCTCAGGGTCTCCGCTCACCTCGGCCAGCTGCCCGTCGAGCGCGGCGCAGAGGCCCTCGTCGGCAGCACAACGCTGGGCGAGCTCCTCGAGCAGCTGCCGGACGACAGCCGCCTCGGCGGGCACCAAGCTCGGGTCTGTCGCTCGGGAGACCGCGAGCGACTCGAACCGTTCGGCGAAGCCGGCGAGAGCCTCGCCCCCCTCCCGGCGCGAGGCCGCCGCGAACAGCGGCGCCAGGGTGTGGGGAGCGAGGGGCAGCGCCACCTCGCCGTATCGCACCACCAGGCGACTGTCCTCGCGCCGGACCACGATCTCTCCCGCCTCGAGGAGTCGGCCGTAGTGATCGCCCAAGACCGGCACGAGGATGCGCTCGGCACCGCTCGCCCAGTCGATGTCGAAGTAGTGCGCGAAGCCGCTGTGCCTGCCGTTCTCGAGCACGTCCCACCACCACGGGTTGGAGGGGTCGGTCGCCATGTGGTTGGGGACGATGTCGAGCACCTCCCCCATGCCGGCCGTGACGAGAGCCTCGTGCAGCTGCGCATGCCCGGCGGCACCACCCAGCTCGACGTTGAAGCGCTGGGGGTCGGTCACGTCGTAGCCGTGCGAGCTGCCGGGCGCCGCCTGCAGGTACGGCGAGCAGTAGAGATGGCTCAGCCCGAGGTCCGCCAGGTAGCCGACGACTGCTGCTGCGTCCGCGAACTGAAAGCCCGGGTGAAGCTGCACACGGTAGGTCGACGTCGGCGCCACGCCGCCGCTTCTACCCGAACAGCCCGCTCGACAGGCTCCCGACCCCCGCTCAGCAGCGGTCCCTCGGCGCCCGCCTGCTGGGCGGCCCCAACCCGAGGAGAGCTCTGGGAGGACAGAGCGGGAGCTGCTCGGGCGAGGAGGCGTCGGCCCGGCTGGCAGCCCCAACGGGATTCGAACCCGTGTCTCCACCTTGAGAGGGTGGTGTCCTAGGCCTCTAGACGATGGGGCCGAGCGGCGCCCTACCGGCGCAACGAGCCGAGCGGGCGACCCATGGTACCGCCTGCCGAGCCGGCCTCCGGACGGCCGCGAGCCCTCTTTGCTGCTTGTGGCGAAGCCTTGACCAGGATCGGTCCAGAATGGCGAGGTGGAACGAGAGGTGGCCATCGAACAGATACGGACCGATGCTCAGGCGGTGCTCGCCCTTTTGCGCCGCCCGGAGACCGACCTGGCGACACCCGTGCCCTCCTGCCCCGGCTGGACGCTCGAGGAGCTCGGTGACCACCTGGGGCGGGTCTACGCGATGGTGGCGGCGGTCATCGAGCTCGGGGCCAGCGGGACCTCGCGGCCAGCAGGCGACCAGCGCGTCCAGCGCCTGCCCGGCACCCCCGTCTCGCAGTGGCTCTCTGAGCGCCTCGAGGCGATGCTGCAGCTCTTCGAGGAGACGCCGCTTCATCACCGCTGCTGGAACTTCGTCTCCGGGCCCGCGTCCGAGACGGCCTTTTGGTGGCGGCGCCAGGCTCACGAGACGCTCATCCATCGGGCCGACGCCGAGCTTGCCGTTGGTGAGCTCTCTTACCCAGCGCCTGCTGTGGCGGCCGACGGCATCAGCGAGTTCTTCGAGCTCGGCGGCTTCGAGCTTGTCGGCTGGGCCGAGCTAGCTCTCGGGGAGGCGATGACGGTCCACCTGCACGCCCTCGACGCCGGCGAGGGCGCCGAGTGGACGGTCGACACAGAAAGCCGCGCCTTTGCCATGGCGCACCTGAAAGCCGACGTGGCCCTTCGTGGCCCTGCCTGGGCGATCGACCGCTGGCTCTGGCGCCGGGGATCGCTCGCCGGTGAGGGCGCCAGTGACCTCTCCGGCGCCCTCGAGGCCTTCGGCGACTGGCGGGCCGCCGAACGCTGGAGACCCGCCTACTAGAGCTGGCCGAGCTGACCTGTCGTGCGCCGGCGCCTCCTCGGGCCGCCTGGCCCGTCGGACTAGAAAGGACAGATGGGCTCCGTCGCAAAGATCAGGCGCGAGCGCGTCGGCCGCCTGCTCCGGCGAGTCATCTGGCCCGCCACCCACCCGAAGGCCGCTCCCCTCGAGCTCGCCATCGCCCGCCTCCCCGGCGAGCCGATCTCCCCGGCCGAGGCGGCCGGCCTCGACTTCGAGCCCTTCAGCGTCGGAGAGGCCTGGGGGGGTGCCTGGGCAACGGCCTGGCTGCGGGCACGGGGCAGCATCCCCCCCGACTTCGCCGGTCACCCGGTGGTGGCCCGCATCGACCTCGGTTTCGTCGGCCAGCCCGGCTTCGGCGGTGAGGGCCTCCTCTTCGCGGACGGCCGCCCGCTGCAAGGCATCAACCCCGCCCACAGCTTCGTCCGCCTGAGCGAGAGGGCAGAGGGCGGAGAACGGGTCGATCTCATGCTCGAGGCGGCGGCCAACCCGGCCGAGAGGAGCGGGGCGCTCGAGTGGCCCCTCCTCCTCCCCGACTACGCCGGCCCGGCCATCTACCGCCTGGCACGCTTTGACATCGCGGCTGTCGACACGGCCCTGGTCGAGGTGCTCTACGACTGGACGGTCCTCACCGAGCTGGTCGACGAGCTCGGGCTCGAGGACCGCCGCTCGGCCGAGATCCTCGAAGCCCTCGACGCCGTGGCGAGAGAGGTCGACCTGAGCGACCTGCAGGCAAGTGTCGCCGGCCGGCGGCAGCTGTGGGAGGGCCTGCTCGCCCGGTCGACGCGCTCGGCCAGCCACGAGAGCTATGCCGTCGGGCACGCCCACATCGACTCCGCCTGGCTCTGGCCGATACGCGAGACCAAGCGGAAGTGCGCCCGGACCTTCTCGACCGCCCTCCGGCTCATGGAAAAAGAGCCGAGCTTCGTCTTCTCCTGCTCGCAGGCCCAGCAGCACGCCTGGATGGAAGAGGAGTACCCCTCTCTCTTCGCCGAGATGAAAGCACTCGCTCAGCGGGGCCAGTTCGAGCCCGTCGGCTCCATGTGGGTGGAGCCGGACACCAACTTGCCCTCGGGCGAGTCCCTCCTGCGACAGCTCGTCTTCGGCAAGACCTTCTTCCTCGACCGCTACGGCATCGAGACCGTCGACTGCTGGCTGCCCGACGCCTTCGGCTACTCGGGGAACCTGCCCCAGATCCTCCGGGCGGCCGGCGTCACCCGCTTCCTCACCCAGAAGCTCAGCTGGAACGAGATCGACCTCTTCCCCCACCACACCTTCTGGTGGGAGGGAATCGACGGCTCCCGTGTGCTCGCCCACTGCCCTCCGACCGACACCTACAACGCCTCGGTGACGGTGGCCGAGCTCATGACCGGAGAGCGCCAGTTCGCCGAGCACGGGCTGAGCGACAAGTCGCTCCTCCTCTTCGGCTTCGGCGACGGCGGCGGCGGGCCGACCGAGGAGATGCTCGAGCGGGCGAGGCGGTTGGCCGACCTCGATCCCCTCCCTCGCCTCCGCCTCAGCTCCTCTCGCCGCTTCTTCGACGCCCTCGAGGAGGACGCCGCCCGGGTGGAGGAGGCCGAGCGGACATCGCCCGGCGGCTGGCGCCGCACCGCCCACGGGCCGGGCGCCGGCCGGCTCCCCGTCTGGGTCGGTGAGCTCTACCTCGAGCGCCACCGGGGGGTGCAGACGACCCAGGCGCGCTCGAAGCTGGGCAACCGCCGCTCCGAGTCCCTCCTGCGGGAGGCCGAGCTGCTGGTGGCGATGGGGCTCGAGGGCGAGGCTGCCCGGGCGGCCATGGCGAGGATCGCGGCGTGCTGGAAGACAGTGCTCCTCCACCAGTTCCACGACATCCTCCCCGGCTCGGGCATCCACTGGGTGCACCAGGACTCCCGGCGGGCCTACGCCGAGGTCGAGGCGGAGCTCTCGGCTGTGATCGATGAGGCCGCTGCCACACTGGCCAGACGGCTCTCGGCCAGCGGCGGCCTCCTTGCGCTCAACGCCGCCACGGCCGAGCGCTCCGAGGTGGTGGAGGTGGAGCTCGAGCACCTCTCGGCCGGGCGCGAGGGGGTGCTGCAGCGCCTCGACGACAAGCGGGCTCTCCTCCGAGTCGAGGTGCCCGGCAGCGGCTGGGCGCTCCTCGACCGGGTGGAGGGGGAGGCGAGGTTCGAGCCTGCCCGCGCGGGATCAGACGGGCGGACCCTCTCGAACGGCCTCATCGAGCTCTCTCTCGACGAGAACGGCAACGTCGCCTCGCTCTTCGACCGGGTCGCCGGGCGCCAGCTCCTCGCCGAGGGCGAAGCGGGGAACCTCTTCCAGCTCCACCACGACCTTCCCAACAACTTCGACGCCTGGGACATCGACCATGGTGCCTTCGAGCGGGCCCAGGACCAACTGGTGCTGGAGGCCGTCGAGGTGAGAGAGGCCGGGCCGCTCCGGGCGTCGCTCAAAGTGACCCGCCGCATCGGCCGGGCGAGCCGTCTCGTGCAGGAGATCCGGCTCACGGCCGGTGCCAAGAGGGTCGACTTCGTGACCGAGGTCGACTGGCACGAGCGGCACAAGATGCTGAAGGTCGCCTTCCCCCTCTCGGTCCGCTCGCCCCACGCCACCTTCGAGGTCCAGTTCGGGCACGTCGAGCGACCGACGCATGCCAACACCTCCTGGGACGAAGCGCGCTTCGAGGTCCCCGCCCAGCGCTGGGCGGCGCTCGCCGAGCCGGGCTTCGGTGTCGGGCTCCTCAATGACTGCAAGCACGGCTACGACGTGCGGGCCAACGTGATGCGCCTCTCGCTGCTCCGCTCGCCGGGCTGGCCCGACCCCGAGGCCGACATGGGGCGCCACCGCTTCACCTACGCCCTCTTCTCCTACAGCGGCGACGCCGAGCTCCCCGAGCTGGTGCACGAGGCCGAACGGCTCAACCAGCCCCTCCGGCTGGTGGCCGGCGCCGGCAGCGACGCCGGCGCGCCCCCCGCCCGCCGAGGGGCGCTCCTCTCGCTCGAGGGAGCCATGCTGAGCGCCCTGAAGCTCGCCGACGACGGGAGCGGCGACCGGATAGTCCGGCTCTTCGAACCACGGGGTGCCCGCTCGGTGGCGGTCCTCGGCGGCCTCGGCCCCTGCCGGGCGACCCGGGTGGACGCTCTCGAGCGGCCCCTCGGCGAGGTCGGACCGGTGAAGGACGAGCTCCGCATCGGCCTCGCCCCCTTCGAGCTCGTCACGCTGCGCCTCCGCGCCGGCTGACCGCCCCGTCAGCAGTTGTCTGGCGCCACCTGGTGGGAGAAGCAGGCCTGCAGCCAGCTCGTGACCGTCGGCTGGACCTCCACCTGGGTGGCGACGTGGTCGCCCGGGAACGCCACCAGATACGAGGGCGCCCGCGGGCACACCACGACCGGTGTAGGGCGGCCTCGACGCTGTAGTGACCCTTGGCGCCACGCCGCCGGCGTCGTTGGCGTTGAGGGCCCGTTCACAGGTCCGAGGCCGAGCGGGTCGATGTGACGCCGCCCCGTCGCCCTGCAAGTGACCCTCGGCGGCCCGTTCTTCGCCTCCCCGGCCTGGGCACGCCCGGCAACGAGCTCTACGTTGCCAGGCCGGGGCCGGTTCATGGACCCGGGCGGGCCGGGGCGGCATAAAAGGCGTTAGAGCCACAAGAGCCGCCCGAGAGGCTGACGCCCGCAACAGGAGAGGCCGCTGCCGGGCCGCCCCATGTGAGGGCCGCGCCGGCGAGAAAGGCTGCGCCCAAAGCCGGGAGGACGGGCCGGCGGAGCACTGCCATGCCCCCGAGAACGACCCCCGAGCCGGATCCTTGCGGGCAAGCCCGCCCGCAGGGGCCCGGTCAGGGGGAATCAGGTGCCTGCGCCAGCCGGCCCCGGCGGGCCGGCCAGCGAGGAGAGCTCGGGGGGGAGGACTCGAACCCCCAATAACAGGGCCAGAACCTGTCGTGTTGCCGATTACACCACCCCCGAAGGGCGCCGACAGCGTATCAGGAGCCCTCCCCCGCCCCTGTCCCGACCGTCTCGGTCGGCGCCTCAGCCCAGTAGGGTCGCCTGGCGCTCTGGCGAAGGAGAGGGATCGATGGACTTAGTGAAGCTCGGCTCGACAGGCCTCGACGTCTCGCGGATCTGCCTCGGCTGCATGAGCTTCGGCAAACCGGAGAAGGGGCCACACCCCTGGGTGTTAGACGAGGACGAGGCGAGGCCGCTCATCCGCAGGGCCCTCGAGGCGGGGATCAACTTCTTCGACACAGCCAACGTCTACTCCGCCGGGACGAGCGAGGAGATCACCGGGAGGGCGCTCGCCGACTTCGCCCGCCGGGACGAGATCGTGATCGCCACGAAGGTGCATGGTCGCATGCACGAGGGGCCGAACGGCCAGGGCCTCTCGAGAAAGGCGATCCTGTCGGAGATCGACAACAGCCTGCGGCGCCTCGGGGTCGACTACGTCGACCTCTACCAGATCCACCGCTTCGACCGCCGCACTCCGATCGAAGAGACGCTGCAGGCACTCGACGACGTCGTGCGCGCCGGGAAGGCCCGCTACATCGGGGCCTCGTCGATGTACGCCTGGCAGTTCGCCAAGATGCTGCACGCCTCCGATCAAAACGGCTGGAGCCGCTTTGTCTCCATGCAGAACCACTACAACCTGCTCTACCGGGAGGAAGAGCGCGAGATGCTCCCTCTTTGCGCCGATAGCGGGATCGGCGTGATCCCCTGGAGCCCGCTCGCCCGGGGACGCCTGACCCGGGCCTGGGACGAGGAGACAGAGCGGAGCACAACCGACGAGTTCGGCAAGACCCTCTACAAAGAAGGCGACCGCCAGATCGTCGAGGCCGTGGCACGCCTCGCCGAGGAGCGGGGCGTGAGCCGGGCCGAGGTCGCCCTCGCCTGGCTCCTCGCCCAGCCGGCCGTCTCCTCTCCCATAGTCGGGGTGACGAAGGCCTCCCACCTCGAAGACGCCATCTCGGCGGTCTCCCTCGAGCTCTCGATCGAGGAGATCAGCCGCCTCGAAGAGCCCTACGAGCCTCACGCCGTCGCCGGCCACTAGCTGCCCGGGCCCGGCTCACCCCTTGAGCCCGGCTGTACCTTGGGGTAAACGTAGAGCACGCGCTGAAAGTGGTTGCGTCGGTACTGAGAGCAGGGCAGTTGCAAAAGGCTCCGACGGGAATCGAGGAGGCGATCAGGGGAGTCACCGATCCCGTCGCGGTCCTGCAGCGCATCGTGGACGAGGCCACCGCCCTCCTTCCCGCCGCCGAAGGCGCCGCCCTCTTGCTGCTCGACGGCGACGAGTTCACCTGGGTCTGTGCCGGCGGGCTGATGGAGATGCCGCCCGGTACCCGGATGCCGACCGAGGGGAGCATCTCGGGCCAGGCGATCAGAAAGGGCACCGTCTTAAGGGCCGATGACGCCCGCTGCGACCACAGGGCCAACGTCGAGCTCGCCACCGCCAAGCGGATCGCGGCGATGGTGAGCGTGCCGCTCTACTACGAGCGCCAGCCCATCGGTTGCCTCGTCGTCAGCTCGCCCTACCCGGGCGTCTTCCGGGACGACGACGTCCAGCTCCTCACGAAGCTGGCCGACTTCGTCTCGACGGCCATCGCCACTGTCATGCGGATGCACCGCATCACCGCCGAGCTGCTCGAGCTGGGCGACGAGCCGCAGGCGACCAGGCAGATGGCCGGGCCGGGATCGCTCGCCCAGTTCATCGCCAACGTGCTGCGACCCGGGGCCGGCCAGGACATCTCCCGCCGCCAGCAGATCGAGCGGGTCATGCAAAAAGGCCTCTCCACCTGCTTCCAGCCGATCGTGGAGCTCTCCACCCGCAACCTCGTCGGTGCGGAGGCGCTCACGAGGTTCGGGCTGGGCGGCCGACCCGACCTGTGGTTCGCTGACGCCCATCGTCTCGGCGTCGGCGTCGCCCTCGAGGAAGCCGCCTGCAGGCTCGCCCTCTCGCACCTCGACCGGCTCCCGGCCGACTGCTACCTCGCTGTCAACCTGAGCCCCCGTGCCCTCGCCTCGGAGGATCTCAGGCGTCTTTTCGACGGGCTCGAGGCAGAAAGGATCGTCATCGAGCTCACCGAGCAGCTCTCGGTGGAGGACTACCCGAGCCTGCGCCAGGCGATCGGCAGCCTGCGCCGCCGGGGGGTCCGCTTGGCGATCGACGACACCGGGTCCGGCTTCGCCGGCCTCTCGCACATCGTCAGGCTGAGCCCGGACATCATCAAGCTCGACCTGGAGCTGACGCGGGGGATAGACCGCGACCCGGTCCGCCACTCGCTCGCCACCGCCCTCACGGCCTTCGCCGCCGACACAGGCGCCGTCGTGCTGGCCGAGGGAATCGAGACCCAAGGGGAGCTCGCCTGTTTGCTCGAGCTCGGCATCCCCTACGGCCAGGGCTTCCTGCTCGGCCGGCCGAGCGCGCCCGCCCAGCTCTCCTGAGCTCTCAGCCGGCGATGAAGCCGGTCTGGGTGAAACCGGCGATCCGCCCCCAGCAGACGGCGGCCGCCTGTAGGGCGATGGTCGAGGCCTCGTTCCCGATCCCGCCGTTCGTCGGGGCGATGGGTGAGGCCACCACCTGCACTCCATCGGCGGCGGCGAGGTGGTCGAGCCAGAGCACCTGCCAGCTGTCCGAGACCAGAAGAGCCTGGCGGGAGAGCTTCGAGCGGTCGTAGAGGTGGAAGTCGCCTGGCAGCTGCCTGGCCCAGAAGCTCGAGACGTCCCTCGCCGGCACGCCGTGGTGGCCGAGGTAGGCGCGGGCCCGCAGAGCCTGGGCCTCGGAGGTGGCGAAGACCGCCACCCGCCCCACCCTGCCGGCGGCGGCGAGCGCGGCGGCGTGGCCGAGGCGGGCCGAGAAGTCGGCGTCGAGCGGCCCGCTCGCCGACCCGGTGGCCGCCACGATGGCGACCGGGCGCTTCGGGGCGGCGGCCACGGCACCTGGGGTGCGGGAGGCGAGCACCACCTGCACCCCGCTCACGAGGAAGTAGCTCACCGCCCCGAGCACGACGAGCTGCACGAGCCGCTTGACGAGAGAGAAGAGGAACAAAAGAGCCCTCCTACCCGACCCGCTCGGCGGCGCGGCGCGCCGAGTCGATCCGCCCGAGGGTCCTCTCGGGCCCGAGGACCTCGAGGGACTCGAAGAGGGGAAGCCCGACGGTCCGCCCGAGAGTGGCCACCCGTACTGGCGCCTGCGCCTTCCCGAGGCGGCGGCCGTGAGTCTCTGCCACCTGCTCGAGGGCGGCCTTCAGGTCCCCGGCTCGCCACCTCTCGAGGGCGGCAAAGGCCCGGCGGGCCTCTTCGAGGATGGCAGGGGCGAGCTCGTCCCGGCGGATCGCCTTGGCGAAGGACTCCTCTTCCATCGAGAACTCGGGGGCGAAGAGGAACTCGATGAAACCAGGCACCTCTGACAGGAGGCTGACCCGCTCTTGCACGAGGGGCGCCAGCAGCTGCCATTCACCGCTCTGGTAGGGGCCGGTCCCGAGGGAGTGGGCGGTCTCGCCGGCCCAGCCGGCCACCCGCCGGGTGAACTCCGCCAACTCCAGCCGGCGGATGTAGACCGAGTTGAAGTGGGTGAGCTTCACCTGGTCGAAGAAGGCCGGCGAGCTGTTGACGTCCTCCAGGCGGAAGTCGCGCACGAGCTCCTCGAGGCCGAAGAGCTCCCCGCCGCCCGGTGGGCTCCAGCCGAGCAGGCAGAGGTAGTTGGCCATCGCCTCGGGCAGGTAGCCGAGCGCCTCGAAGTCCTCCAGCGCCACCCGGTCGCGGCGCTTTGAGATCTTCTGGCGCTTCTCGTTGACCAGCACCGGCAGGTGGGCGAAGAGGGGCAGGGGGATGACCTCGCCCGCCCGGTTGAGCGCCTCCCAGAGCAAGACGGCCTTCGGCGTCGTGGGCAGGTGCTCTTCTGCCCGGATGACGTGGCTGATGGCCATGTCGCGGTCATCGGCGACGACGGCGAGGACGAAAAGCGCCTCGCCGGTCGAACGGGCGAGGACGAAGTCCTCGATGGTCGAGTTGGCGAACTCGACGTCGCCGCGCACGAGGTCGTGCACGACCGTGGTCCCCTCGGGCGGGACGGCGAAGCGGAGCGCCCTGCCCGGGCCGCGCTCCAGGCCGCGATCTCGGCAGTGGCCGTCGTAGCCCGGTGTCGGGTTGTCCCTGGTCCGCTCGAGCACCTCCTCGCGGGTGCAGTCACAGGCATAGAGGACACCCGCCTCCCAGAGCGTGTCGAGGGTGCGCTGGTAGAGCTCGCCCCGCTCGGACTGGCGGTAGGGGCCCTCGTCCCAGCTGGCCCCGATCCAGGCCATGGCGGCGAGGATGCCGCCCACCCACTCCTCTTTGTTGCGGGCGGCATCGGTGTCCTCGATGCGCAGCACGAAGCTGCCGCCCTGCTGGCGAGCAAAGGCCCAGTTGTAAAGGGCGGTCCGGGCGGTGCCGACGTGGAAGTAGCCGGTAGGCGACGGCGCGATGCGAACCCGGACCGGACGGCCGGGCGAGGCCTCCGGGACGCTCACTCCTCTGCGAGCGAGATGGCCGACTTCGGACAGGCCCGCACGCACTCGAGCAGCTTCTCCCGGTAGGCCTCGCCCGGGTGGTCGTCGAGGACGTACATGAAGCCGTCGTCGCGAACCTCGAAGACCTCCGGCAGGATGCCCATGCAAAGGGCGTTCGACTCACACAGGTCGTAGTCGACCACTACGCGCACGGCTCCTCCTTTCATACGCTCGCCCGCTTTGAGGCCGAGACTACTTGGGCGCGCCGGCGGCTAACGTCCCGGCGTGGGACTCGCTCTCCCGAGTGCGCACCCCGAGCGGGACGAGCTGGCGCGCTTCCTCGCCCGCTTCCCCTCCCCGAGCGGTCGCCAGCTGGCCGAGGCCGGCTACGTCGCCCCCCACTGGCCCGCCCCCTACGGGCGGGGGGCCGACCCGCTCTCCCAGCTCGTCATCGACGACGAGCTCTCGCGCGCCGGCCTGACCCGCCCCGAGAACCCGATCGGCATCGGCTGGGCCGGCCCGACCCTGCTGGCGGCGGGCTCAGAGGCGCAAAAGGAGCGCTACCTGCTCCCCCTCCTCGCCGGCGAGGAGCTGTGGTGCCAGCTCTTCTCAGAGCCAGGGGCCGGCTCGGACCTCGCCTCTCTATCGACGAGGGCGGTGCGCGACGGCGACAGCTACGTCGTCTCGGGCCAGAAGGTCTGGACCTCCCTCGCCCACCGGGCCACCTTCGGCATCCTGCTGGCGCGCACCGACCCTCTCGCCCCCAAGCGCCACGGCATCACCTACCTCATCTGTCCGATGTCGAGCGAGGGATTGACCATCCGGCCCATCATCGACATGACCGGGAGCCACAGCTTCAACGAGGTCTTTATCGACGAGGTGCGCATCCCGCTTGAGAACCGGGTCGGCGAGGAGAACGACGGCTGGCGCCTCGCCAAGGTCACCCTCGCCAACGAGCGGGTCTCGCTCTCGGGTGAGGGGGCCCTCTGGGGCCGCGGGCCGACCGCCCGCCAGCTGGCCTCGGCGGTGAGGGCGGGGGGCCACCGGCTCGACCCGGTCGCCCGGGACCGCCTCGTCCGGCTCTATGTGGAAGGAGAGATCCTCTCGTTCCTCCGGCAGCGTTCGCTGTCAGCCGCCCTCGCCGGAGAGGCGCCTGGGCCGGAGGCATCCGTGCGAAAGGCGCTCGCCGACTCCCACGGCCAGCGGCTCATGGACCTCGGGCGGGACCTCCTCGGGCCGGCCGGGGCGCTCGGGCCCAACTTGGAGGACCCCCTCGGGCCGGAGTACGGCTACGGCTTTTTGTTCTCCCCCGCCCTCACGATCGGAGGCGGGACGGCCGAGGTGCAGCGCAACATCATCGCCGAGCGCCTGCTCGGCCTCCCCCGCCAGGACGAGGCCGGCTAGCCGGGCCTTTCCTCCCCGGCCTGGGCGAGGAGGCGGTCGACGAGGACCGACTGGGCGGCGTTCAGCCGCCGGCGAGCCTCGCCCGGCGGGAACCAGGCAGCCCTGTCCACCTCGGGGAAGTGTTCGAGGCGCCCCGAGCCGGGCGGCCACTCCATCTCGAAGAGGTTGCTGGCCGCAGCCTCGGCGTCGAGGTCGCCTTCGACGGCGAAGACCCTCACCCGCTTGCCGCTCGCCTGGCGCACCTCCCCCAGGTCGAGACGGGGTCCGGCCGGCGCCGGCGAACCGATCTCCTCGGTGAACTCCCGCTCGGCCGCCGCCAACGGCTCCTCGCCTTCCTCGTACTCGCCCTTCGGCACCGTCCAGGCGCCGAGGTCGCGGCTGTGGAAGAAGGGGCCGCCCGGGTGGGCCAGCAGCAGCTCGAGGCCCTCTTCACCTTGCCTTCGGTACAAGAGGAGCCCGGCGCTCGGGCGGGGCACCTCTCAGATGGAGGGGGTCTCTTGCCAGCGGCCGAAGACGTCTGCCATGGCGGCCATGATCTCGCCGACCGTGGCGTAGGCCGCCACGGCCCGCAAGATGTCGGGCATGAGGTTGGCGGTCGGCTCGCCCGCCGTCCGGCGGATGGCCTCGAGGGCGTCCTCGACCTCGGCAGGTGACCGGCTCGCCTTAACGGTCGCCAGCCGCTTGCACTGCAGCTCCTCTACCTCAGGGCCGATCCGGAGGATCTCGGGCGGCTCCTCGTCGTTGCCCTCGAAGTAGGCGTTCACACCCACGACGAGGCGGCGCTTGGAGGAGATCTTGCGCTCGTAGCCGTAGGCGGCCTCGGCTATCTCCCCCTGGAACCAACCCTCTTCGATGCCGGCGTAGACGCCCTCGAGGATGGAGCCCTCGCCGAGGGCGTCGAGGTGGGCGAAGATCTCCTCGGCCTTCTCCTCCATCGTGTCTGTGAGCGCCTCGACGAAGTAGGAGCCGCCGAGCGGGTCGGCCACGTTGACGACGCCGACCTCGTTTGCGAGCACCTGCTGGGTGCGAAGGGCGATGCGGGCCGCCTTCTCTGTCGGCAGGGCGAGCACCTCGTCCATCGAGTTGGTGTGCAGGCTCTGGGTCCCACCGAGGACGCCGGCGAGCGCCTCGATGGCGGTCCGGACGATGTTGACCTCGGGCTGCTGGGCGGTGAGCGAGCAGCCTGCTGTCTGGGTGTGGAAGCGGAGCTGCAGCGAGCGCTCCTCCTCGGCCCCGTAGCGCTCTCTCATCCAACGGGCCCAGATGCGCCGGGCGGCCCGGTACTTGGCGATCTCCTCGAAGAAGTCGAGGTGGGCGTTGAAAAAGAAGCTGAGACGGGGGGCGAACCGGTCGACCGGCAGGCCGGCGGCGACGGCCGCCTCGACGTAGGCGAAGCCGTTGGCAAGGGTGAAGGCGAGCTCCTGGGCAGCCGTCGAGCCGGCCTCCCTGATGTGGTAGCCCGAGACGGAGATCGTGTGCCACTTCGGCATCTCGGCGGTGCAAAAGCGGACCATGTCCGTCACGATCCGCATGGAGGGCCTCGGCGGGAAGACGTACTCCTTTTGCGCCTGGTACTCCTTCAAGATGTCGTTCTGGATCGTGCCGCCGAGGGCGGCCCGGGCCGTGCCGGCCTTCTCCGCTGCTGCCACGTACATGGCGAGCAGCACCGCCGCTGGCGAGTTGATCGTCATCGAGGTGGTGACAGAGCCGAGGTCGATGCCGGAAAAGAGGTCCTCGACGTCTGCCAGCGTGTCGACGGCCACCCCACAGCGCCCCACCTCGCCGAGGGAGTGGGGGTCGTCTGAGTCCCGGCCCATGAGGGTGGGCAGGTCGAAGGCGGTGGAGAGGCCGTCGCCGCCCGAGCGGAGGATCTCTTTGAACCTGACGTTGGTGTCCTCGGCCGTGCCGAAACCGGCGAAGAGGCGCATCGTCCAGAGCTTCGAGCGGTACATCGAGGCATACGGGCCCCGGGTGTAGGGATAGACGCCCGGCCTCGGCTCCTCGGGCGGGCCGTAGACGGGCTCGAGCGGGATGCCCGACAACGTCTCGAAGTCGGCGTCGCGCAGCTTCGAGGCGCCGTAGAGGCGCTCCCAACGCTCGCCGGGCGAGGTGGCCGGGCTGCGGCCGCTCCCCTTGTCCTGCTGGTCGTCAGCGCCCTTGCTCACCTTCGGGAGTCTAGAGGGCGGCCCCAGGCCCCGATCGGAGCTAGGAGGCCGCCAGGGCGACCTGGTTACGCCCCCTCTTCTTGGCGGCGTACATGGCGGCGTCGGCCGCCGCCAGCAGAGAGGTCGTGTCGAGGCAGCCCGGCCCGACGGCCGCCACCCCGATCGAGACCCGCACCGGGATTGCTCCACAGAGGTCGGAGAGGTCGACCGACTCGATCCGCTCCCGCAGGGACTCCGCTAGCGCCGCCCCGGCCTCGAGCCCGGTGTCGGGCAGCAGGGCGACGAACTCCTCGCCGCCGTAGCGGACGACGAGGTCGCCCCGGCGCAGCCGCTCGCGCAGCGCCTCCCCCACCCGTTGCAGCACCTGGTCGCCGATGGCGTGGCCGAAGGTGTCGTTCACCGTCTTGAAGTGGTCGATGTCGACAAAGAGGAGGGCAGCCGGCTCTGCGAAGTGCTCGTAGCGGGCGAGCGAGACCTCGACCACCTCCTCGAGCGCCCGCCGGTTGGCGAGCCCGGTGAGCGGGTCGGTCTGGGCCTCGGTGTGGGCGGCCTCGTACAGCCGAGCCTGTGTCACCGCCGCCGCGCACTGGTCGGCGAAGTACTCGAGCGTCTCGATGTGCGCCCGGTCCGGCAGCAGGCCGTTGGAGGGCTCGTCGAGGGAGATGATCCCGAGCAGCTCGCCGCTCTTCTCGACGAGCGGCACGGTCAGCATGTCCTCTGGGTGCCACTGGCCCACGGACCACTCCCGCTGGACGGCGGGGACGTTGAGCTTGGCCTCGAGGTCTTCTGGCATCTCGAAGCGGCTGTGGTCGAACAGGTACGAGCGGCTCACCTTCATGGCCGGCTGCATGGCCGGGGCGAACTCCTCGAGGGTGATCGGGGCGCCCCGCAGCTCGTCGTCCTCCTCCGGGCTCAGCCCCACCGTCGCCCGGCACTGCAGCTGCCCATCGTCGAGCAGGTAGACGGCCGCCCGGTCGAAGCCGCCGGCAGATGTCATGGCGAGGGCGACCTCGTGCAGGACGTCATCGAGCATGAGCCCACCCCGCACCTCGGCGCTTGCCATCAAGAACGCCTCGAGCTGGCGGCGCTGCGCCTCGACGACGGCCGCTGCCGAGCGCTCGAGGGCCCTCGCCCGCAGGAACTCGAGGCCGACGACGGTGAGGTCGGCGAGCGCCTCCAGCAGCACCGCCTGCTCGCTCGTCGGGAGGTCGCCCGAGATGGGCGCGTCGAGGTTCAAAAGGCCACAGATGTTGCCGTCGGTGCCGACGAGGGGGACGAACAGGAAAGAGCCCGGCTTGAAGGTGCCGGGCGGCGAGGCGAGGAAGGTGTCGACGAGGCCGTCGGCCACCATCTCCTTTTCGAGGACCGGGTCGCCGCTCTCGACGAGACAGAGGCGGCCCTGCCGGCTGGCCGCTGTGAGGAGGGCGTCGAAGCCCTCGGCCGAGAGGGCCTTCGGGCGAGCGGCGGCCTCCACCGCTCCGGTCACCCCCTCGGTGACCGAGAGCCGAAAGCCGCCGTCGTCGCTGCGAAGGGCGACGGCGGCGGCGGCAAAGCCCAACTGCTCTCTGGCGCTGCGACAGACGAGGTGCAACAGCTCGAACTCGTCCTCGATGCCAGAGAGCCGGCGCGCCAGTCCGAGGACACCGCGCAGCTGTGAGGCCGTGGTGTCGATCTCATCGGGCCGACCCCCCGGCCCCGGCGACGTGGTTACGTCAGTGACACAGAGATGCTAAGCGGTCTGGCGGCCGCCTGCTCGTGTCGGGCTCAGGTGATCGACCGCGGCCCTCTCATTTGCTAGACCCCAGTTCATGCAAGTAGCCGTTCCCCGCGAGAGCGCCGCTGCCGAGCGACGCGTTGCCCTCGTGCCGGACTCCCTCGGACGGCTGAAGACACGCGGCGTCGAGGCCGTCGTGGAGCGAGGGGCCGGCGAGAGGGCTCTCTTCCCGGACGCCGCCTATGAGGAGAAGGGTGCCCGTCTCGTCGCCTCGGCGGCCGAGGCGCTCGGCGGGGCCGAGGTCGTCTGCAAGGTGCAGGCGCCGACGCCAGAGGAGGCCTCCCTCCTGAGGGAGGGGAGCGCCCTCATCTCCTTCCTGCAGCCGGCGGCCGAGCTGGAGCTCATCGCCGTGCTGGCCGCCCGCCGCATCACGGCCTTCAGCCTCGACCTCCTGCCCCGCATCAGCCGAGCCCAGTCGATGGACGCCCTCAGCTCGCAGGCGACCGTCTCGGGTTACGAGGCCGTCCTCATCGCCGCCTCCCGCCTGCCCCGCTTCTTCCCGATGTTCATGACGGCGGCCGGCACGGTCCCCCCGGCCAAGGTGCTCGTGCTCGGAGCGGGCGTCGCCGGCCTGCAGGCGATCGCCACGGCCCGGCGCCTCGGAGCGGTCGTGCGGGCCTATGACGTCAGGTCGGCCGCCGCCGACGAGGTCCGCTCCCTCGGGGCGACCTTCGTCGAGCTCGCCCTCGAGGCCCAGGAGGGGACGGGCGGCTACGCCGGCGAGCAGTCAGAGGACTTCCTCGCCCGCCAGCGCCAGCTGATCGGCAAGGAGGTGGCGGCCGCAGATGTCGTCATCACCACTGCAGCCATCCCGGGGCGGAAGGCCCCCGTGCTCGTCACGGCCGAGATGGTGGCCGACATGGCGCCGGGCAGCGTCATCGTCGACCTGGCGGCCGAGACCGGGGGCAACTGCGAGCTCTCGAGACCGGGCGAGGAGGTCGACTCGAACGGCGTCATCGTCCACGGTGTGCAGAACCTGCCGAGCTCGATGGCGACCCATGCCAGCTTCCTCTACTCCCGCAACGTGAGCGAGCTGCTCGGCCTCATGACCAAAGAGGGAGAGTTCTCGCCCGACTTCTCCGACGAGATCGTCGCCGGCACCTGTGTCACCCACGCCGGCGAGGTGCGCAACGAGGTCGCCCGGACGGCCCTCGAGGGGGCGGCGCCGTGAACGGCACGGACATCCTCACCCTCATCACCGTCTTCGTCCTCTCGGCCTTCGTCGGCTTCGAGGTCATCTCCAAGGTGCCGAGCGTCCTGCACACCCCCCTCATGTCGGGCACGAACGCCATCCACGGCGTCGTGCTCGTCGGCTCGATGGCGATCCTCGGCACGGCGCACGGGGCCCTCGAGATCACCCTCGGCTTCATCGCCGTCGTGCTCTCGACGGTGAACGTGGTGGGCGGCTTCGTCGTGACCGACCGCATGCTCGAGATGTTCAAGGGCCGCCAGCCCGGCCGCCCGGCGCCGGCGACTCCGACCCCGGCCGACTTCACCCCGAGCGAGCCGGCCGCCGGCCCCGAGGCCGAGCCGGTGGCTGAGCAGCTGCCGGCCCCCGCCGAGCAGAAAGCCTCCTCGGTCGACGAGCCGACGCAGTTCCTCGCCCCAGAGGACCTGCCGCCACCCCCGCTCGGCAGCGAGGCGACCGAGATTCTCCCCCAGGCGCCGGTGCCGGGCGAGGACACAGAGGTGGTCGAGATCGAACGAGGCGGTGAGCGCGAGTGAACATCGACACCGGCATCCGCCTCGTCTACCTGCTCGCCGCCATCTGCTTCATCCTCGCCCTGAAGGGTCTCTCCGGGCCGAAGACGGCACGGGGCGGGAACCTCCTCGGGGCGGCCGGCATGGTGGTCGCCGTCGGCATGACCTTTGCCACCCCGGGCCTCAGCCGCTTCGGGCTCATGGTGGCCGCCATGGCCATCGGTGTCGCCATCGGCTTCCCCGCCGCCCGCATGGTGAAGATGACGGCCATACCCCAGATGGTGGCGGCCTTCAACGGCGTCGGCGGTGGGGCGGCTGCCCTCATCTCGGTGGCCGAGTTCGCCCGCTCCTCCCCCGGTCAGCTGGCCGTCTACCAGGTGGTGGAGGTTCTCTTCGGCGTCGTGGTCGGCTCGGTCTCCTTCGCCGGCTCTGTCATCGCCTTCGCCAAGCTGCAAGAGCTGATGAGCGGGCGACCCATCACCTACCCGGGCCAACAGGTGATGAACGCCGTCATCGGCGGGGCGGGCCTCGGACTCGCCATAGCCGCCTGCGTCTCACCCCACCACTGGCTCGTCGCCGTCGTCGGCGTGCTCGCCCTCCTCTTCGGCATCGCCTTCGTGCTCCCGATCGGCGGGGCCGACGTCCCGGTGCTCATCTCCCTCCTCAACTCCTTCACCGGCCTGGCGGTCGCAGCGAGCGGCTTCGTCCTCCACTCGGTGCTGCTCGTCGTGGCCGGCACCCTCGTCGGCGCCTCCGGCACGCTGCTCACGAGGATGATGAGCTCGGCCATGGGCCGATCGCTCCCGAACATCCTCTTCTCGGCCTTCGGCTCGGTGGTGACGGCCGGCACGGCCGAGGGGGCGGCCGACCGCTCGGTCCGCTCGGCGAGCGCCGAGGACATCGCCGTTTTGCTCGCCTACTCCCAGAAGGTGGTCATCGTGCCGGGCTACGGCCTGGCGGTGGCCCAGGCCCAGCACACTGTGCGGGAGCTGGCCGAGCTGCTCGAGGGCCGCGGGGTGGAGGTGAGCTATGCCATCCACCCAGTCGCCGGGCGGATGCCGGGGCACATGAACGTCCTCTTGGCGGAAGCCAACGTCCCCTACGACCAGCTGAAGGAGATGGACGAGGTCAACCCGGAGTTCCAGACGACCGACGTCGCCCTCGTCGTGGGCGCCAACGACGTCGTCAACCCGGCCGCCAAGAACTCCCCGGGCAGCCCCATCTACGGCATGCCGATCCTGGCGGTCGACGAGGCCCGCAACATCGTCTTCCTGAAGCGCTCGATGCGCCCGGGCTTCGCCGGTATCGACAACGAGCTCCTCTTCGACCCGAAGACGACGCTGCTCTTCGGAGACGCCAAGGACTCCCTCACCGCCGTCGTGGCGGCCGTCAAGCAGCTCTAGAGCGCCCGCAGCCCTCCGGCCAGCTCGGCGAAGAGCAGCGTGCCCTGGGCGGTCGGCCGGCTCGAGAGCACGACCACCTCGACGCTGGCGCCGAGGAGGTGCTCGGCGCCGTTCACGACGACCATGTCGCCGTCGGGCAGGTAGCCGACGGCCTGGTTCTCCTGCCGGCCCGAGCGCACCAGGTCGATCCGCAGGTGCTCGCCCGGCACGTGGTCGGGCGCCAGCTCGCCGGCGAGCGCCCGCAGGTCGACGACGGCAACCCCGGCCTGTGCCTCGGCCCTCGCCACCTCGGCCGAGCAGGTGTAGAGCCGAACGCCCAGCTGGGCGGCGAGCGACAGCACCTTCTCCTCTGTGAGCGCCGCCCCAGCCACCTCTCCCGGGACGACGGTCACGGTGACGCCCGCCTCGGAGAGGGAGGAGACGGCTTCGACGGCTCGCTGGGCCCGGCGGCTGGCGACCGGGTCGGGGCCGGCCGCCAGCGTGCGCAGCTCGTCCACGACCACCTGGGGTAAGAGCACCTCCCGGCCGAGCAGCCCGGCCCGGCCGAGCACGAGGAAGGAGCGGTCCATCGCCGCCGATGTGTCCACCATCACCGCGCCCGCCGGCGCCTGCTGGAAGGGCGTCAGCTGTCGTGTGATGCGGGCGGCCTCGGCCAGCCGGCGCCCGTTCGTCCGCCCGAGGCGCAGCCCGACCCCCCCGAGGCACCAGGCGAGAGCGGCCGCCACCGGGTAGTCGAAGGAGCGGCGCACGAAGAAGAAAAGAGGCAGGGCGGCGACCACGCCGAGCAGCAGGCCGAGGCCGCCGAGAAGGGCCCCGGCCAGCACCTCGAGGGCAGGCACCTCGACGAGGGTGCGATCCGCCCGGCGCACCTCACGGGCGAGGAAGCGGCCGCCGGCGCCCCCGAGCACGTAGCAGACGAGGATGCCGATGACCGCCCCGAGCACCCGGCCCGCCCCCTGGCCGACGCTCGAGCCGACCGTCAGGCCCACGGTCGCCCCGACGAGGACGACGATCAGGCGGAGCACCTCGACGAAGACCACGCCGGCCCTCGTCGGCTCGGTAGCGGCCGGGCGAGCGGACATCTCCGCAAGCATCGGCAGGATCGGGGCCTGCCTTGAGGGCGGCGCCCCCGGGGCCGAGCGGGGGGCGACTACGCTGCCACCTCCATGCCACAAGGGCGACACCACCGCGCCCGCCGCCTGCTGCCGGGTCTCCTCGCCTCCTCGGCCCTCCTCCTCGGGGGCTGCGGCCTGCTCGGCTCCTCGCCGCCCTCCGCCTCCTCGCCGCCCCCGCCCACGAGCGTCTACAACAAGTTCGCCGGCTCCGAGCAGCGGGCACTGACAAAAGCGCTCTCCTACCTCAAGTCGGTGAGGTTGCCGACGAAAAGCGGCGCTCCGGCCCCGAGCCTCCCGCCCCGGGCCTTCGGCTCTGTCGGGGTCGGCTCGCACATCGTGCTCGGGTTCCTCCCGAGCTGGGAGCTCTACCAGGCCTCCTCCCTCGACTACGCCGCATTGAGCGAGGTGAGCTACTTCGCCCTCGAGGTCGAACCGGGCGGCCGGATCCTCCAATCGGGCCAGGGCTGGAGCGAGCTGGCGGGCGGGGCGGCGAGCCAGCTGGTGGCCGACGCCCACAGCGCCGGCGACCGGGCTCTCCTCACTCTCTACACCGGCACCGAGTCGACCCTGAGCGCCATCGCCAAGGCGCCGGCGGCGGCCGCCAGCGAGCTCGCCGCCCAGGTGGCCCCGCTGCTGGCCGCCCACCACTTCGACGGCGTCGACCTCGACTTCGAGGGCCGAAACGGGGCGGACCGGACCGGCTTCACCACCTTCGTGGCCGCCTTCGCCAAGGCGCTCCGGCTGCGGGGGCCGCACTACCAGATCGTGCTCAACGCCTTCCCACAGGCTGCCGTCGACCCGAGCGGGCTCTATGACGTGCAGGCGCTCGCCCACTACGTGAACGACCTGTTCGTCATGGCCTACGACATGGGCGACCCCTCCTCGCCCGGCCCGACGGCGCCTCTCGTCGGCCCCAATTTGACCGACGCCGCCGCCATCGCCTCCTTCGAGGCGGTCGTGCCCGCCTCCAAGCTCATCTTGGGCATCCCCTTTTACGGCTACGACTTCGAGGCGAGCGGGAGAAGGCCGGGCGCCATCGCCGTCGGCCAGCCGGTGGCGGTGACCTACGCCTCGGTGCTGCAAGCGGGCCGGCCCGCCCTCTGGGACCCCGCCAGCGAGACCCCCTACATCGCCTTCCAGCGCTCCGGCCAGTGGCACCAGACGTGGTTCGACGACCCTGTCTCGGTCGCCTTGAAAGTGGCGTTGGCGGCCGCCTTCCACACGGCCGGGGTCGGCGTCTGGGAGCTCGGCATGGCCGGCGGCCAGCCGGCGATGATGGAGGCGCTCGACGGCGGCTCCCCGCCGGCCCGGCTCCCCCTCGTCGGCTGATCAGCCGATCGGCATCGAGTAGTAGTCCTCCGTGCCGATCACCTCGAAGCCGCAGCTCTCGTAGAGGTGGAGGGCGCCGTCGTTGCTGGAGAGCACCTCGAGGGAGACCACGCCGACACCACTTCGCCGGAGACGGCGGGTGAGGGCGCAGAGGGCGGCCCGGCCATACCCCCGGCCCTGCAGGGCCGGCAGGACGGCAAAGCCGTAGATCGAGGCGACCCCGCCCTCCCGCTCGACCCGCACGACACCGACCTTGGTAGCCCGGGTCGGGTCCTCAATGACGACGGTGCCCTCGAGGACCTGGTCGACCGCCTGGCCGTCGCCGAGGTCGAGCACCCTCGGCTCCTCCTCGAAGGCGGCCGCCAGGCAGTCGACCACGAAGGCGGCGTCCGGCCTTCCGGCCCGCCGGAGCCGGACCACCTGCAGGCGGGGACGGCGCTCGGGCTCGGTGCTCTGGCGCATGCGGTGCTCTGAGTGGGCGAGGCGCCCGCCCCGGGCGGAGGCGAAGCGCCGCCCGCTCGTGAAGGCCCGCTCGACGACCATCAAGGCGCTGGCGGGCTGGCGGCGGGCGATCTCGGCCGCCGCCGCCTCGTAGAGGAGGCTGCCGACGCCCCGCCTCCGCCAGCTGGGGTGGACCATCCCGCAGAGCTCGAGGGCGATGCTCCGCCACTGGTAGAGCCCGACGAAGCCGATCAGCTCCCCTGCGACCACATAGGCGAAGTCGCTCGTCTCACCGGGTCGGCGGTTGCGCAGCGCCGGCCACTCGAGCTTCAGCCGGCCGCCGTCGCTGCTGAGGCAGGCCGACTCGAGGCGGGCGAGAGATGAGAGCTCCTCGCCGCTCAGCTGGGGGAGGGCGAGCAGCTCCCCCGGGGGGACCTCCCGCCTACTCGGCGGAGTGCTCTTCGACGAGCTGGGCGATGTGCCGGACAAGGCGGGACTTGCGGCGGGCCGCCTGGTTGGGGTGGATGACACCCTTGGCAGCCGCCTTGTCTATGCGCCGCACGGCCTGGCGGAGCCGCTCGGCGAGGTCCCCGGCCCCTTCCTCGGCGGCCTTGACGGCGCTCTTGGTCCTCGTCTTCATCTCGGAGCGGACGGCCTTGTTGCGCTCGTGACGGCGCTCGTTCTGACGGTTCCGCTTGATCTGACTCTTAATGTTGGCCATGTCGTCCTTGCTGCGTACTCAGTCGGCGCGTCCTCCGGCTCCGAGCCGGCCGCGCGAGGCTGGCGCGAGAAGTCACGCCCAAGGGCGAGACTTTAGCACCAGGTCACAGCCCTACCATCCGGAGCCCGCTTGATCCCGACCGACCAGATCCGCAACTTCTCGATCATCAGCCACGTCGACCACGGCAAGTCGACCCTCTCGGACCGCATCCTCGAGATCACAGGGGCCGTCGACGCCCGCGACATGCGCGAGCAGTACCTCGACTCGATGGACATCGAGCGGGAGCGGGGCATCACCATCAAGGCCCAGAACGTCCGGGTGCGCTGGCGCGACCACATCCTCCACCTGATCGACACCCCGGGACATGTCGACTTCGGCTACGAGGTGAGCCGCTCCCTCGCCGCCTGCGAGGGGGTCGTGCTCCTCGTCGACGCCTCCCAGGGCATCGAGGCCCAGACGCTCGCCAACTGCTACCTCGCCATCGAGCACGACCTCGAGATCGTGGCCGCCCTCAACAAGATCGACCTGCCGGCGGCCGACCCGGACCGCTATGCCGGCGAGATCGAGCAGGTGCTCGGCATCCCCGCTGGAGAGATCCTGCGCATCTCGGCCAAGACCGGCGAGGGGGTGGGAGAGCTGCTCGACGCCGTCGTCGAGCGGATCGAGGCCCCCGTGGGCGATCCGGCAGCGCCGCTGCGGGCCCTCATCTTCGACAGCTACTACGACCAGTACCGCGGCGTCGTGAACGCCATCCGCGTCGTCGACGGCACCTTGCGGGCGGGCAGCCGCATCAAGCTCTTCCAGGCCGGCACCACCCACGACGTCGAGGAGGTCGGCGTGCGGGCACCGGCCAACCAGCCCGTCGCCGAGCTCGGGCCGGGCGAGGTGGGCTACCTCATCGCCGGCGTGAGGGCAGTCGGGGAGGCCAAGGTGGGAGAGACGATCACCGAGGCGGGGCGGCCGGCGGCCGAGCCGCTGGCGGGCTACCGCGACCCAAAGCCGATGGTCTTCTGCGGCCTCTACCCAGTCGACGGCGACGAGCTGCCCGAGCTGCGGGAGGCGCTCGAGAAGCTGCAGCTGTCGGATGCCTCCATCACCTTCGAGCCCGAGTCCTCGGCCGCCCTCGGCTTCGGCTTCCGCTGCGGCTTCCTCGGCCTCTTGCACATGGAGATCGCCCGCGAGCGCCTCGAGCGGGAGTTCGACCTCTCCCTCATCGCCACCTCCCCCTCGGTCGAGTACCTCGCTCACCTCACCAACGGCGAGACGATCGAGGTCGACAACCCCTCGGCGATGCCGCCGCCCCAGAGCCTCGAGTCGATCGAAGAGCCGATGCTGCGCCTCACGATCATCGCCCCGGCCGCCCACACCGGGACGATCATGGAGCTCGGCCAGTCACGGCGGGGCAGCCTCGAGAAGATGCAGTACCTCTCGCCCGAGCGGGTCGAGCTCATCTACTCGGTCCCCCTCGCCGAGGTGGTGATCGACTTCTTCGACCAGCTGAAGTCGAGGACGAAGGGCTATGCCTCCCTCGACTACGAGCCGGCCGGCTACCGCACCGACAACCTCGTCAAGGTGGACGTCTTGCTGAACGGCAGCCCGGTCGACGCCTTCTCGGCCATCGTCCACCGCTCGAGGGCCGAGGAGTACGGCCGGAAGATGACGGCCAAGCTGCGAAGCCTCATCCCCCGCCAGCTCTTCGACGTCCCCATCCAGGCCGCCATCGGCGGGCGCATAATCGCCCGGGAGACCGTGAAGGCCAAGCGCAAGGACGTCCTCGCCAAGTGCTACGGCGGCGACATCACGAGGAAGCGCAAGCTGCTCGAGAAGCAGAAAGAGGGAAAGAAGCGGATGAAGAACATCGGCCGGGTCGAGGTGCCCCAGGAGGCCTTCATCTCGGCCCTGCGTCTCGATGAGTAGCCCGCCGGAGGCGAAAAGCGCCGGTCAACACGGTGTGGGGAGCCAGTGACCGGTAAAATTCCCCTGTCTGAGGAACAGGAGGAGCCCGTGAGCAGCGACGAGGAGAAGAACCTCGACGCCCGCAAGGCGGCCATCTTGAAGACGGTCGTCACCGACTACGTCGAGACATCGGTCCCGGTCGGCTCGGCTCAGGTGGCCCGCGACCCGGAGATCGAGGTCTCGCCGGCGACGGTGCGCGCCGACATGGCTGCCCTCGAGCGGGAGGGCTACCTCACCCACCCCCACACCTCGGCCGGCCGCATCCCGACCGACAAGGGCTACCGCTTCTTCGTCGACCACCTGGCGCCCCCCCTCCCCCTCGGCGAGGCCCAGCAGGTGCAGGTGCAGGAGTTCTTCTCGCGGGCCCACGGCGAGCTCGAGCGGATGCTCGCCGACACGAGCCAGCTGCTCGCCCGCCTGACAGACACCGCCGCCATCGTCGTGCCCCCGGCCCACGAGGGCCTCGTCGTCCGCTCGGCCATCTTGAGCCGGCTCTCGCCCCACACCGCCCTTTTGGTCCTCGTCCTCTCCAACGGCACGGTCGACCGCCAGGCCATCCCGATCGCCGAGGAGGTGGCCGACGAGCACCTGCGGGCAGCGAGCAACTTCCTCGACCAGCAGCTCTCGGGCCGGCCCGCATCCGAGCTCGGGCGCCGGCCGGAGATCGGCCTCTCGGGCCGGCCGGAGGTGGACGAGGTCGTCAGCCGGGTGCGGGAGGCCCTCTCGGCGCCGGCGGGCGAGGAGCACTCCCCCGAGCAGGTCTTCGTCGGCGGGGCAGCCCGCATGATCGAGCACTTCGCGGCCGTCGAGCAGGTGCGGGCCGTCCTCACGATCCTCGAGGAGTCCTTCGTCGTCGTCTCCCTCCTCCACGACGTGCTCACCAAGGGCCAGAGCGTCTCCATCGGCTCCGAGCACGGTCTCGAGCCGCTGGCGGAGTGCTCCCTCGTCGTCGCCCCCTTCGGCGGCGCCGGAGAGGGCGCCGGCACCATCGGTATCCTCGGACCTACCCGGATGGACTACCCCCAGGCCCTGGCGGCCGTGGCGGTGGTCGGCCAGCGGCTCTCACGGGAGCTCGAGGGCGAGTGAGGGCCCGGACCGTCTTTCAGGTGAATCGAGTCGAATGAGCGTGGCCACCGACTACTACGAGCTGCTCGGCGTCAGCCGCAACGCCAGCGACGACGAGCTGAAGAGGGCCTACCGGCGGCTCGCCCGCGAGCTCCACCCCGACGCCAACCCGGGCGACGCCTCCGCCGAGGCCCGCTTCAAGGAGGTGACGATCGCCTACGAGACCCTGCGTGACCCCGAGCGGCGCCAGCGCTACGACATGTACGGGCCCGAGGCGGCCCGCGGGAGCGGGGCGGGCGGAGCCGACCCCTTCGGCTTCGGGGTGAACCTGGGCGACATCTTCGAGACCTTCTTCGGCGGCCAGGCGGGCGGCTTCGGCCCCCCGGGCCAACGGGGTTCCACCCGCCGGGGCTCTGACGCCGAGATCTTCTTGGACCTCAGCCTGGCCGAGGCGGCCTTCGGGGCGGAGCGGGAGGTGACCGTCACCTTGCCGGTGCCCTGCGAGACCTGCCAGGGGACGGGCGCCCGCCCGGGCACGACGCCGATGACCTGCACGGAGTGCCGCGGCGCCGGCCAGGTGCAGCAGGTGCGCCAGTCCTTCCTCGGCCAGATGGTGACCTCGACCGTCTGCCCCCGCTGCCACGGCCTCGGCGAGATCATCACCTCCCCCTGCGCCGACTGCCGGGGCGAGGGACGGCGCACCAAAGAGCGCAGCCTCACGGTCGAGGTGCCGGCCGGCGTCGACGACGGGGCCACCCTCAGGATCTCGGGCGCCGGCCCGGCCGCCGTGCGCGGGGGCGTGCCGGGCGACCTCTACGTCCACCTCCGGGTGGCGCCCGAGCCCGGCCTCGAGCGGTCCGGTACCGACCTCCTCTGCCAGGTGAAGGTCTCTTTCGCCCAGGCGGCCCTCGGCACCACCGTCGAGGTGCCTTCCCTGGAGGGAGCGCTCGAGCTCGACGTCCCGGCCGGCATCCAGTCGGGCGCTGTCCTGCGCCTCGCCGGCAAGGGCGTGCCCCGGCTGCGCAGCAAGCGGCGGGGCGACCTCCTCGTGAGCGTGGCCGTCGAGACGCCGGGGCGGCTCTCCAAGGAGGAAGAGGGGCTGCTGCGCCGCCTGGCCGAGCTGCGGGGAGAGGCGGTCGCCCCGCCGGAGGCCGGCCTCATGTCCCGGCTCCGCTCGAGCTTCCACTGACCGAGGGCACCGGCGACCTGGGCGGTGAGCTCCGGGCGGCGGCCGCCCTCTGCTACCCGGCCGACCTCGAGAGCCTCGCCCTGGCCGACGAGGACCGCCACCACCTCGAGAAGGTGCTGCGCCTGCGCGACGGCGAGGCCGTCGTCGCCAGTGACGGAGCCGGCTCCTTTCGCGCCTGCCGGGCGAGGCGGCCCACCCCCCGGACCTTCGCCCTCGAGGCCGACGGCCCTCTTCGTTCCACCGCGGCGCCGGTCCCGCAGCTGACGGTCTGCCTCTCGCTCCTCAAAGGGGAGCGGACCGAGTGGGCCGTCGAGAAGCTGACAGAGGCCGGCGTCGACGAGATCGTCCCGCTCCTTTGCGAGCGGACCGTGGTCCGGCCCGGGGAGCAGGGGGCAGGGCGGCGCCAGCGCCGCCTCGCTCTCGTCGCCCGCCAGGCGGCCATGCAGTCCCGCCGCCTCTTCCTCCCCCGCCTGCTCGACCTGCTCGACCTCCGAGCGGCGCTGGCCCTCGGAGGAGAGCGGGCCTTCCTGGCCGAGCCGGGCGGCCAGAGCCCCACCCTCGCCCGGCCTTTCGCCCTCGTCGGCCCGGAGGGAGGCTGGAGCGAGCGGGAGCTCGCTTTGGCCGAGAGAGAGGGCGCCCCCCTCGTCGCTCTCGGGGCCGGCGTGCTGCGAGCCGAGACGGCGGCGGTGGCCGCCGGCCTGCTCCTCTCGGCCCTGCGGGTCGGCCTTTTCGACCCGGCCAGGTCCACTGGCGACCGCTCTCGGTGAAGTCGCCGGCCACGGTTTGTGACGCTTGGCCGCTTTTAGTGGTGTAATAGACGGCGAGAGCGGTAAAGCACAGGCTGTGAGCGTCGATCCCTCGAGACCCCGGCGACCGGAGCCCTCCGGCCGGCGAGCGCTGGCGCCGCGACCTGGCGGGAGCGGGCGAGCGGGGAGTCGCAGGGAGATGGCGATGGCACAACAGGAGAACGAGGAAGAGCGGGCAGCTCGCTATGCCCAGGCCGTCGGGACCCGGCTGCGGGCCGTCCGCCGGCAAAAGCGGCTCTCGCTGCAGGCGGTCGAGAAGGCCTCCGGCGAGGAGTTCAAGGCCTCCGTGCTGGGCGCCTACGAGCGGGGCGAGCGGACGATCTCGGTCCCCCGCCTGCAGCGCCTGGCCCAGATCTATGACGTCCCCGTCGACCAGCTGCTGCCGAGCGACTCGACCGACCCGCTCAGCCGGGCCTCCCAGATCGGCTCGATCCGGGCCAAGAGCGGAGCCCGCCAGGGGCGCAAGATCACCGTCGATCTGGCCCGGGTGAACGAGGCTCGCGGCCCGGAGCGGGACTTCCTCCGCCACTTCCTCGCCTCTGTCCAGGTGCAGCGCCAGGACTTCAACGGCAAGGTGCTCACGATCCGGACAGACGACCTCTCCGTGATGGCCTCGATGTTCGGCATGAACGTCGACACCCTCGTCTCCCGCTTCGAGCAGCTCGGCATCCTCCGCCCGGCGCCGAACGGCAGCGCCCCCTGAGCAGCTTCCTCCCCCTTGGCCCCGGGACCGGCCTCTACCTGCACGTCCCGTTCTGCGCCAGCCGCTGCGACTACTGCGCCTTTGCCACCTGGACCGACCGCCACGAGCTGAGGTCGGCCTACACCGACGCCTGCATCGCCCACCTGCGCGCCGCCCAGCAGGGCGAGGGGGCCCTGGCGGCCGCTCTCGCCCCCTGGCCGGCGGCCCGCCGTCCCGCCACGGTCTATTTGGGCGGCGGCACCCCCACCCAGCTGGAGGAGGCTGACCTCGTCCGCCTGCTCGGGACGATCGAGTGGGCCGAGGGAGCCGAGGTGACCATCGAGGCAAACCCCGAGGACCTGACCGCCCCTTTGGCCAGGGCGCTGGCCGCCGCCGGGGTGACGAGGGTCTCGCTCGGCGTGCAGTCCCTCGACCCGGCCGTCCTCATCGGCCTCGGGCGGCGCCATGACCCGGCGGCCGTCTCCACGGCCGCCGAGGCGATCGGGGCGGCCGGCATCTCCTCTTACAGCGTCGACCTCATCTACGGCGGGGCGGGCGAGACGGACACCTCCTTCCTCGCCAGCCTCGAGGGGGTGCTCGCCCTCGAGCCCGCCCCGAGCCATGTGAGCGCCTACGGCCTCACCGTCGAGCCGGGCACCCCGCTCTGGCGCGACCCGGCCCGCCATCCCGACGACGACGTCGAGGCCCGCCGCTACGAGCTCGCAGACGCCCGCCTCGAGGCGGCCGGCCTGCGCTGGTACGAGCTCTCCAACTGGGCCCGCCCCGGCCACGAGGCCCGCCACAACATCGGCTACTGGGCCGAGGGCGACTACCTGGCGATCGGGGCGGCCGCCCACGGCCATCGCTCCGGCCATCGCTGGTGGAACCTGCGGACCCCCGAGCGCTACGTGAGAGCCGTGGCGGCCGGGGTCCGTCCGGTCGCCTCCGAGGAGCACCTGGGAGCACGAACACGCCAGCTCGAGGCGCTCGAGCTGGCACTCCGGACCCGCTGGGGCGTGCCCGCCCTCGCCCTCCCGACCCGGGACGAGGCGCTCGCAGGCCTGCTCGAGCCGGCCGAGGAGGAGGGAAGGGTACGACTCACCCGGCGGGGGCGGCTGCTCGCCAACGAGGTGGCCCACCGCCTCCTGCCCTTCGGGACGGGATCACCTGAAAGCCATGGAGAGGGCGCTACAATCACGCTGTGCCCGACCCGATCCGCTGGATGAGCACGGGCGAGGTGGCCGAGTACCTCGGAGTGAACACCCGCACCCTCTACCGCATGATCGACGAGGGCGAGCTGCCCGCCTACAAGTTCGGCCGGGTCATCCGCCTGCAGGAGGGCGACGTGCTCGCCTTCGTCGAGAAGGCCCGCATCGCCCCGGGCAGCCTCGAGCACCTCTACCCGGTCCCGAGCCGGGCCGAGGCCTAGTGACGACAAGCCAGCCGTTGGCCGACTGCCTCTTCTGCCGCATCGTCGCCGGCGAGCTGCCCTCCGAGGAGGTCGCCTCGAGCGACGAGGCCTACGCCTTCCGCGACATAAACCCAGCGGCGCCGAGCCACGTCCTCATCGTCCCCCGCCGCCACCTCACCGACGCCGCTGCCCTCGAGCCGGGCGACAGCGAGCTCTTGAGCGCCCTCTTCTCGCTCGCCCAGGCGGTGGCCACGAGCGAGGGCCTCTCGGGCGGCTACCGGCTCGTGTTCAACGTCGGCGAGGACGCCGGCAACACCGTCCCCCACCTCCACCTCCATGTCCTCGGCGGCCGGCCCATGGCCTGGCCGCCCGGCTGAGCCCGCCGCCGTACCGGTAGCCTCCTCCCGAACGCCCGTGCCCGACACCCAGGTCAAGATCCTCGTCCCCGGCAACCACCTCATGATCGGCCTCCTCGGCCAGCAAGACGAGCTGCTCCGGGTCGTCGAGAGCGCCTTTGTCGGCACCTCCATCCACGTGCGGGGCAACGAGATCACCCTCTCGGGGCCCGACGCCGACCGGGTCGGGCGGCTCTTCGAGGAGCTCGTCTCCCTCCTCGAGCGCGGGCACGGCATCGACTTCGCCAACCTCGGCCGCTCGATCGAGATGGTGAAAGAGGACATCCGGCCCTCCGAGGTCCTCTCGGCCGAGGTGGCCCGCTCGGCCCGCGGCCGCCGGGTCCATCCCAAGACAGCCGGTCAGAAGCGCTACACCGACGCCATCGCCGCCAACGTCCTCACCTTCGGCATCGGGCCGGCTGGCACCGGCAAGTCCTACCTGGCCGTCGCCTCGGCCGTGCAGGCCCTGCAGGCCAAGGAGGTCACCCGGATCATCCTCACCCGCCCGGCGGTGGAGGCGGGCGAGAAGCTCGGCTTCCTGCCGGGCGACCTCATGGCCAAGGTCGACCCCTACCTGCGGCCCTTGTACGACGCCCTCTACGACATGCTCGAGCCCGAGGGCACCCAGCGCCTGATGGAGCGGGGCGCGATCGAGGTGGCGCCGCTCGCCTACATGCGGGGCCGCACCCTCAACTCGAGCTTCGTCATCTTGGACGAGGCCCAGAACACCACGCCCGAGCAGATGAAGATGTTCCTCACCCGCATCGGCTTTGGCACCAAGGTCGTCGTCACCGGCGACGTCACCCAGATCGACGTGCCCGGCAAGCGCTCGGGCCTCGTTGGCCTCGAGGAGGTGCTCGGCTCCATCGAGGGCGTGAGCTTCGTCCGCCTCGGCCGCCGCGACGTGGTGAGGCACCGGATCGTGGCCGAGATCGTCTCGGCCTACGACCGGGCTGCCGGGGGCGGGCGCGAGAGCGGCGAGGGCCATGGCGATCCAGGTCTTCGTAGCTGACGAGCAGTCGGACCGCCCCGTCGAGCCTGAGCGCTGGGGCGAGCTGGCCGAGGCCGTCCTGGCCGACCGGGGTGTGGCCGAGCCGGCCGAGCTGAACGTCCTTTTCGTCGACAAGGCGGCCATCGCCTCGCTCAACGAGCGCTTCTTGCACAAAAAGGGGCCGACCGACGTCCTCTCCTTCCCGATCGAGGACGAGCTCGACCTGCCCCCGCCGCCGGCCGGGCCGGCGGCCGGGCTGGCCGGCCCGGGCAGGGAGCCCTTCGGGCCCGAGGGCCCGCTCCCTCTTCTCATAGGCGACGTCGTCATCTGCCCCGAGGTCGCCTACGAGAACGCCCCGGCCCATGCCGGGGAGTACGAGAGCGAGCTCGCCCTCCTCCTCGTCCACGGCATCTTGCACCTGCTCGGCATGGACCACGAGAAGGAGGAGGAGGCAGAAGAGATGGAGGCGCTCGAGCGCCAGCTGCTCGCCCGCCACTTCGCTCCCCGGCAGGCGCGCTGATGCTGGCCGCCGCCTTCGCCTCCACCGACGGCGTGCTGCTCGCCGTCGTCGTGGCACTCATCGCCTCCTCGGCCCTGCTCGCCCTCGCCGAGACGAGCCTCACCCGCACCTCGCGGGCAAAGGCGCGGGAGCTGGTCGACGGAGGCCACCACGGGGCCCGGGCGCTGCAGCGCCTCGTCGAGGACCCCGAGGGCTTCCTCGCCCCGGTCCTCCTCCTCGTCCTTTTGAGCCAGCTCGTGGCCGCCACCCTGGTCGGCGTCGTCGCCGCCCACCTCTTCGGGGCCTGGGGCGTGGCAGCTGCCACCGCCTTCGAGGTCGTGGTGATCTTCGTCTTCGGCGAGGCAGTGCCCAAGCAGTGGGCCGTCCGCCACGCCGACCGGGCTGCCCTGCTCGCCGCCCCGGTCGTCGCCGGCATCATCGGCTTTCCCCCGGTGCGCTGGATCTCCCGCCTCCTCATCGGCCTCGCCCGGGCGATCACCCCGGGCGGCGACAAGGGCGCAAAGACAGACGTCACCGAGTCCGAGCTGCTCGCCTTCGCCGACGTGGCGCTCGAGGACGAGGCGATCGAGACCGACGAGCGGACCCTCATCCACCAGATCATCGAGTTCGGCGACACCGTCGTGCGCGAGGTGATGGTGCCCCGCCTCGACGTCGTCGCCGTCGAGGCGAGCACGTCGGCCGAGCAGGTCCTCGAGGAGGCGATAAAGGCCGGCTACAGCCGGATCCCCACCTATCACGAGAGCATCGACGACATCGTCGGCATCGCCTTCACCAAGGACCTCGTGCGGGCGGTGCGGACGGGCGAGGGGCACAAGCCGGTCAGGGAGGTGGCCCGGGACGCCCACTACGTGCCCGAGACCAAGAGGGTGGCCCCCCTCCTGCGCGAGATGCAGCGGGGCCGCTTCCACCTAGCGGTCGTGATCGACGAGTACGGCGGCACCGCCGGGGTCGTCACCCTCGAGGACCTCATCGAGGAGCTCGTCGGAGAGATAGTCGACGAGTTCGACAAGAACGAGCCCCTCATCGAGCCGCTCGGCAACGGCTCTTTCCGCGTCTCGGGCAAGATGCCGGTCGAGGAGGTGAACGAGCTCCTGTCGGCCGGCCTGCCCGAGGAGGACGACTGGGACTCGATCGGCGGGTTGATCCTCGCCCGCGCCGGCCACGTGCCGGCGGCGTCCGAGAGCATCGAGGTGGACGGCTACCGCCTCACAGTCGAGCGGGTCGTCGGGCGCCGCATCAACCTCGTCCGCATCGAGCGGGCCGCCGGCGAGCAGCTCAGCTTCTCCCCCGCCGAGGAGGGTGCCGAGCCGCCGGCGGGAAAGCTGCCGTGAGCAGCTGGCAGCGCCCGGGCGAGGAGGGCGAGGTCCGCTCGGGTCTCGTCGCCATCGTCGGCCGGCCGAACGTCGGCAAGTCGAGCCTTGTCAACGTCATCGTCGGCACCAAGGTGGCCATCACCTCACCGGTCCCCCACACCACCCGGACGCGGGTGCGGGCGGTCCTCGACCGTCCCGACGCCCAGCTCGTCTTCGTCGACACCCCCGGGCTCCACCGGCCCCGCACCCCCCTCGGCGAACGGCTCAACGAGACCGCCACCGGCTCGCTGGCCGACGTCGACGTCTGCGTCCTCCTCGTCGAGGCGAACGCCCCGATCGGGCGGGGCGACCGCTTCATCGCCGAGCGGACCCCGCCCGCCACGGTCGTCGCCCTCAACAAGATCGACCGGGTCTCGCCGGCCGGCCTCCTCGCCCAGCTGGCGGCGGCCCATGAAGCCCTCGGGCTGGCCGACGCCGAGCTGTTCCCCCTCTCGGCCCGCACGGGCGAGGGCGTCGACGAGCTCGTCGCCCACCTCGTCTCTGTCATGCCGCCCGGCCCCCGCTACTTCCCGCCCGGCATGGTGAGCGACGTCCCCGAGGCCTTCTTCGTCGCAGAGCTCGTGCGCGAGCAGCTCATCAACTTCGCCGAGGAGGAGCTGCCCCACTCCATCGCCTGCCGCGTCACCGAGTGGGAGTGGCCCCTCAT
>JAJYQK010000060.1 GCA_021794645.1 Actinomycetes bacterium | reverse complement strand
TACGTGGCGGCCGACGGCGGGGTCGCGCAGCAAGTTGCGCAGCATGCGGGCAAAGGCCATCGTCGTCGAGACCGCCTGGCCCCGCGAGCCCTCCTTGAACTCGGCGAAGGCCGCCGGCGCCGGCGGCTCGAGCCCGCTCTTGCCCTTCCCCCGCACGAGCCGGCGAGGCAGTGAGCCGCCGAGGGCGGCGAGGCGGGCGTGGAGGTACTCGTGCTCGGGCGAGCCCTCGCCCGGGCGGAAGTAGGGCGGGTGGTCGGCGTCGAGGGCCTCGTCGGGGATCTCCTTTTGCAGGTAGAGGCGGTCCCGCAGCAGGCGCAGCTGCTCGCGGGTCATCTTCTTTATCTGGTGGGTGGCGTTGCGGGCCTCGATCTCCGGCCCGAGGGTCCAGCCCTTCACGGTCTTGGCGAGGATGACCGTCGGCACGCCTGTCTGCTCGGTGGCCGCCTTGTAGGCGGCATAGAGCTTGCGGTAGTCGTGGCCTCCCCGCGGCAGCTGCTGCAGCTCGGCGTCACTCAGGTGCTCCACCATCTTGCGCAGGCGGGGGTCGGGGCCGAAGAAGTGCTGGCGGATGTAGGCGCCCGACTGGGTGGCGAAGGTCTGGAAGTCACCATCTGGGGTGGTGTTCATCTTGTTGACGAGCACGCCGTCGACGTCGCGGGCGAGCAGCTCGTCCCAGCGCCGCCCCCAGATGACCTTCACGACGTTCCAGCCGCAGCCGCGGAAGAGCGCCTCGAGCTCCTGGATGATCTTGCCGTTGCCCCGCACCGGCCCATCGAGGCGCTGCAGGTTGCAGTTGACGACGAAGACGAGGTTGTCGAGCCCCTCGCGGGAGGCGAGGCGGAGCGAGCCGACCGACTCGGGCTCGTCGAGCTCGCCATCGCCGAGGAAGCACCAGACGCGGGAGCCCGAGGTGTCGACGATCTCGCGGTGCAAGAGGTAGCGGTTGAAGCGGGCCTGGTGGATGGCGGCCATCGGGCCGAGGCCCATCGAGACGGTCGGGTACTCCCAGAACTCCGGCATGAGGCGGGGATGCGGGTAGCTCGACAGCCCCTCGCCCGAGGTCTCGAACCTGAAGTTGTCGAGGTGGGCCTCATCGAGCCTCCCCTCGACGAAGGCGCGGGCGTAGATGCCGGGCGAGGCGTGGCCCTGGAAGAAGACCTGGTCGCCCGGGAGGCCGTTCCCCTTGCCCCGGAAGAAGTGGTTGAAGCCGACCTCGTAGAGGGAGGCCGAGGAGGCGTAGGTCGACAGGTGGCCGCCGATGCCGGGGTCGCGGCCGTTGGCCCGGGTCACCATGACCGCGGCGTTCCAGCGGATGTAGGCCCGGATGCGGCGCTCGAGGTGCTCGTCGCCGGGGAACCACGGCTCCTCGTCGGCCGGGATGGTGTTGACATAGGGCGTCGAGACCGTCGCCGGCACCCCCACCTGGGCGGCGCGGGCTCGCTCGAGGAGCTTCAGCATCAAAAAGCGGGCCCGCTCCCGGCCCCGCTCGTTGACGATCGAGTCGAAGGAGTCGAGCCACTCGGCTGTCTCCTCGGGATCGATGTCAGGCACCTGGTGGGAGTAACCGTCGAAAATCACCCCGTCAGTCTCGCGCCAACCGGGGTCCTCCCACGAAGCGCAAGCGGCTCTGTATGGTTCGGCCGTGCCTGAACCACGGATCGTCTACACAGACGGCGCCTGCCTCAACAACCCCGGGCCGGGCGGGTGGGCCTGGGCGGAGTCCTCCGAGCGCTACGAGTGCGGGGCCGAGCCGGCCACCACCAACCAGCGCATGGAGCTGACCGCCGTCTTGATGGCTCTCGCCGCCAACCCGGGCCGCCTGCGCGTCGTCTCGGACTCCACCTATGTCGTCAACTGCTTCAAGCAGCGGTGGTGGGCCGGCTGGCGGGCGCGGGGCTGGGTGAACGCCAAGCGGGAGCCGGTGGCCAACCAGGACCTCTGGCGCCCCCTCGTCGAACAGGTCGTCGACCGGCGGGCCGGTGAGGTCGAGCTTGCCTGGGTGAAGGGTCATGCCGGCGACAAGATGAACGAGCTCGTGGACGGCCTCGCCAACGAGGCCGCCCGCACCCAGTCGGGCCGCGCCCGGCTCTGAGCGGTTGTCGCCTCACGAGTCGGGGGCGACGAAGATGCAAAAGGGGTGGCCGGCCGGGTCGGCGTAGACGCCGATCGGCTCCTCCTCGTCGTCGAAGCCGTCGCGAAGGAGCCGGCCGCCGAGGGCGAGCACCCGCTCGTGCTGGGAGGCGAGCTCCTCTCTGCTCGAGACGGAGCTGTCGAGGTGGGCCTGCTGGGGCCGGGGCCCCTCCGGCCAGGTGGGCGGGGAGAAGTGGTCGACCCGCTGGAAGGCGAGGCCGAGCCCGCTCCCGGCTCGCAGCACGAGCCACTCCTCACCCCGGGGGTCGGGCTGGCCGGCTGCCGGCGGCTCGTCACCGGCCCGGTAGGCGAGGCCGAAGAGCTGCCGGTAGAACTCGGCGAGCGGGCGGGGGGCGGCGCAGTCGAGCACGACGTTGCGCAAGACGGGGAGGTCTCTCGGCATCGGCGGTCTCCTCTCTTCTCGCCACTATGGCCACCGGCTGCGCGCCCTTGCTTACCGGGCGGTCAGGAATGGTCCGGCGCCTGCCTTCGCCGGTAGCTTCTCGGTCATGGACATAAAGGACTGCTCCGCCCTCGTCACCGGGGGCGCCTCCGGCCTCGGAGAGGCCACCGTCCGCGCCCTTTCGGAGCGGGGCGCCCGCTGCACGATCTTCGACCGGGACGAGGCCCGCGCCAAGGCGCTCGCCGACGCCCTCGGCGGCGGCGCCGACTACGTCGCCGGCGATGTGAGCGACGAGGAGGACGCCGGCCGGGCCGTCGCCCAGGCGGCGGCGGCCGGTGACCTGCGCATCACGGTCAACTGCGCCGGCATCGGCTGGGCGCAGCGGACGATCGACCGGGAGGGGAGCCCGCACGACCTCGGCGCCTTCAAGACGGTGGTCACCGTCAACCTCATCGGCTCGTTCAACGTCATGCGGCTGGCGGCCGGCGCCATCGCCAAGTGCGCCCCCCTCGCCGACGGCGAGCGGGGGGTCATCGTCAACACGGCCTCGGTGGCCGCCTTCGAGGGCCAGATCGGCCAGATCTCCTACTCGGCCTCCAAGGGCGGCATCGTCGGCATGACCGTGCCGGCCGCCCGCGACCTGGCGCCCGCCGGCATCAGGGTGAACACGATCGCCCCCGGCCTGATGGACACGCCCCTGCTCGGGCTCCTGCCCGAGGAGGCCCGCCAGGCCCTCGGAGCCGGCGTGCTCTTCCCCAAGCGGCTCGGCTACCCGGCGGAGTTCGCCCGCCTCGTCTGCTCGATCGTCGAGAACGGCTACCTGAACGGCGAGACGGTCCGCCTCGACGGCGGCCTGCGGATGCCGCCGAAGTAGCAGGCGGCCGCCGCCGGTCCGGGAGGGCGCTTTCCCTGGGCCGGCGGCCACGAAGAGTAAAGTGGCCCGACTCCCATGACGTACCGACTCTCCCATCTCGGCGCGCTCGAATCCGAGGCCATCCACATCATCCGGGAGGTGGTGGCCGAGTTCGAGCGGCCCGCCCTCCTCTTCTCGGGCGGCAAGGACTCGGCCGTGCTGCTGCACGTCGCCGCCAAGGCCTGCTGGCCCCAGAAGATCCCCTTCCCCGTCATCCACGTCGACACGGGCCACAACTTCCCCGAGGTCATCGCCTACCGCGACTCCCAGGTGGCCGAGCGGGGCATCCGCCTCGTCGTCGGCTCGGTGCAAGAGGACATCGACCGGGGAGCGATCGTCGAGCAGCCGGTGCCCGGGGCGACCCGCAACCGGCTGCAGACCTACACCCTCCTGCGGGTGCTCGAGGAGGGTGGCTACGACGCCGTCTTCGGGGGCGGGCGGCGCGACGAGGAGAAGGCGCGGGCCAAAGAGCGGATCTTCTCGCTCCGCGACGAGTTCGGGCAGTGGGACCCCCGCGCCCAGCGGCCCGAGCTCTGGAACCTCTACAACACCCGCCACCGCCCGGGTGAGCACTTCCGGGTCTTCCCTCTCTCCAACTGGACCGAGCTCGACATCTGGCAGTACATCGAGTCAGAGGAGATCCCCCTTCCCGCCATCTACTTCGCCCACCGCCGCGAGGTCTTCCGCCGGAGCGGGATGCTGCTCGCCACCGGGCCCTTCACGGTGCCCCGCGAGGGCCTGGCCGAGGAGGCGCCCTTCATGGCGACGGTCCGCTACCGCACCGTCGGCGACATGACCTGCACGGCCGCTGTCGAGTCGAGTGCGGCCAGCCCGCGAGAGATCATCGGCGAGACCGCCGCCACCCGGGTGAGCGAGCGGGGCGCCAGCCGGGCCGACGACCGTGTCTCGGAGGCCTCGATGGAGGACCGCAAGCGGGAGGGCTACTTCTAGTGGAGCTGCTCCGCTTCGCCACGGCCGGCTCGGTCGACGACGGCAAGTCGACCCTCATCGGCCGCCTCCTCTACGACTCCAAGCAGGTCTTCGAGGACCAGCTCGAGGCCGTCGAGCGGACCTCTGTCGCCCGGGGCGACGAGTACGTCAACCTCGCCCTCCTCACCGACGGCCTGCGGGCCGAGCGGGAGCAGGGCATCACGATCGACGTCGCCTACCGCTACTTCGCCACCCCGAAGCGGAAGTTCATCATCGCCGACACCCCCGGGCACACCCAGCACACCCGCAACATGGTGACGGGCTGCTCGACGGCCGACCTCGTCGTGCTGCTCGTCGACGCCCGGGTGGGCCCGACCGAGCAGACGAGGCGCCATGCCACCGTCGCCTCCCTCCTCGGCATCCGCCACCTCGTCCTTTGCATCAACAAGATGGACCTCGTCGACTGGGACAAGCGGCGCTTCGAGGAGATCGAGACGGAGTTCGACGAGTTCGCCACCCGTCTCGAGGTCCACGACCTGACCTGCATCCCGATGTCGGCCCTGCAGGGGGACAACGTCGTCGACCGCTCGGCCGAGATGAAGTGGTACGACGGCCCCTCGCTCCTGCGCCACCTGGAGGAGGTCCACATCTCCTCGGACCGCAACCTCATCGACTTCCGCTTTCCCGTCCAGCGGGTCGTCCGGCCCATCTCCTCGAGCGAGCTGCACGACTTCCGCGGCTACGCCGGCCAGGTGGCCTCGGGCGTGGTCGCCGTGGGCGACGAGGTCGTCGTCCTCCCCTCGGGCTTTCGCTCCACCGTGGAGGCGATAGAGACCCCGGCCGGGCCGACCGCCGAGGCCTTCGCCTCCCAGTCGGTGCTGATCCGCCTCACCGACGAGCTCGACATCTCCCGGGGGGACATGCTCGTGCGGCCGAGCAACAAGCCGACGGTGGGACAGGACCTCTCGGCCATGGTCTGCTGGATGTCCGAGAGCCCGCTCCGCCCGGGCGCCCGCCTCTCTGTGAAGCACACCACCCGCTGGTCGAAGGTGGTCGTCGGCGAGCTCAACTACCGCCTCGACGTCAACACCTTGCACCGCGACAGCGCGGCGACCGAGCTGTCGCTGAACGACCTCGGCCGGGTGAGCCTGCGCAGCCAGCTGCCGCTCTTCTACGACGCCTACCGCCTCAACCGGGCGACGGGGAGCTTCGTCCTCGTCGACGAGGCGAGCAACGCCACCGTCGGGGCCGGCCTCTTCCTCCACCCGGGCGCCGTCCCGGGCGGCGGCCACTAGTCCGTTGCAGGCGACCGTCTGGTTCACCGGCCTCTCGGGCGCCGGCAAGACGACGGTCGCCGACACCTTGCACGAGGTGCTCGAGGAGCGCGGCATCGACTCGGTTCGCCTCGACGGCGACGACCTGCGAGAGGGTCTCTGTGTCGACCTCGGCTTCAGCCAGGAGGACAGGGACGAGAACATAAGGCGGGTGGGCGAGGTCGCCATCTTGTTCTCGCGAACCGGCCGGCTCACCCTCGTCACGGTGATCAGCCCCTTCGCCGAGGGGCGCCGGCAGGTGCGGGCCCGTCACGCCCGCGCCGGCATCCCCTTTGTCGAGGTCTACGTGGCCACCCCGCTCCAGGTCTGCGAGGAGCGCGACCCGAAGGGCCTCTACGCCCGGGCCCGCCGGGGCGAGCTCGCCACCTTCACCGGCGTGAGCGCCCCTTACGAGCCGCCGGCCGCCCCCGAGCTCTTTCTCGACACGGTCGGCCAGAGCCCGGCGGAGTCGGCCGGGAGAGTCTTCGCTCTCCTCGATTCCCTCGAACTGCTCGACAAGGGGTGACACCCTCGAGTTCAGCTAGGGCGCCCGGCCCTGTAGGCTCCGCTGAAAGAGCGTCCCTTGGCGCTCCCGGCACGGGGGCCGGAGGGCCCCAGCCGGTCATGGAGCACACAGGAGGTGGTCCGACTGCCTGGGGCTGAAACGTCGGGCGAGTTCGACATCGTCGTCATCGGCGGCGGACCGGGAGGCTATGCGGCGTCGTTGTACGCCGGGTCGGCCGGGCTCTCGGTTGCCGTCGTCGAGAAGGACAAGGTGGGGGGAACCTGCCTGCACAGGGGCTGCATCCCGGCCAAGGAGTTCCTCGAGACGGCCGCCGTCTACCGGACCGTCGCCGGAGCCAAGGAGTTCGGCGTGCAGGCGAGCCAGCCGGCCGTCGAGTTCGCCGTCAGCCAGGACCGCAAGCAGAAGGTCGTCGACCAGCTGCACAAGGGGCTGTCTGGCCTCATGAAGGGCCGTAAGAACGAGATCTTCGAGGGCACCGGCCGCCTCCTCGGCGACCACAAGGTGGAGGTGACTGCCGCCGACGGCACCACCTTGCAGATCTCGGGCCGCCACGTCGTGCTCGCCGCCGGCTCGGTGCCCCGCACCATCCCCGGCTTCGAGGTCGACGGCCGGTACGTCATGACCTCGGACGAGGTGCTCTCGCTGACAGAGCTGCCCCGCTCCGTCGCCGTCATCGGCGGGGGCGCCATCGGCTGCGAGTTCGCCTCGATGATGGCCGACCTCGGGGTGCAGGTGACGCTGCTCGAGGCGCTCCCCAAGCTGCTGCCCGGCTGTGACAAGGACGTCACCGACGCCGTCGTGAGGGCCTTCAAGAAGCGGGGGATCGCGGTCCGCACCGGGGTCACGGTCGAGGGCCACCAGCCCGGCGAGTCGGGCACGACCGTCCGCCTGGGCGGCGGCGAGGAGCTCCTGGTCGACACCGTCATCGTCTCGGTCGGCCGCCGTCCCCTCTCTGACGACCTCGTCTCGCCCGAAGCGGGAGTCACCGTCGACGAGCGGGGCTTTGTCACCGTCGACGAGTGGATGCGGACCTCGGCGGCCGGCGTCTATGCGGTCGGCGACCTCGTCGCCACCCCCCAGCTCGCCCACGTCGGCTTCGCCGAGGCGATGCTCGTCGTGAAGCAGGTCCTCGGCGAGAAGGCGGTGCCGGTCAACTACGGCGCCGTCCCCTGGGGCATCTACTGCCATCCCGAGGTGGCCTTCTGTGGCATGACCGAGGAGGACGCCCGGGCGGCCGGCATCGACGTGCTCGTGAAGAAGGACCCCTTCGGGGGCAACAGCCGGGCCCGCATCCTCGGGGAGACAGACGGGCTCGTAAAGGTGATCTGCGAGCGCGGAGCCGACGGCCGGGCCGGCCGCCTCCTCGGCGTCCACATGGTGGGGCCCTGGGTCACCGAGCAGCTCGGCCAGGCCTACCTCTCGGTCAACTGGGAGGCGACGCCGGACGAGATCGCACCGTTCGTACAGGCCCATCCGACGCTGTCGGAGGCCTTTGGAGAGACCGTCATCGCACTAACCGGAAGGGGCCTTCACGTTGGCTGACATCACCATGCCGCAGCTCGGCGAGACCGTCACCGAGGGGACCATCATCCGCTGGCTGAAGAAGGTCGGCGACCACGTGGCTCACGACGAGCCGCTCTTCGAGGTCTCGACCGACAAGGTCGACTCGGAGGTGCCCTCCTCGGAGGAGGGCTACATCACAGAGATCCTGGTGGAAGAGGGCGCCACGGTCGACGTCGGCGCCCGCCTGGCCGTCGTGAGCGAGTCGGCCAACGGCTCAGCCCCGGCCGCCGCCGAGCCTGCCGCCCCGGCCGCCGCCGAGCCTGCCGCCCCG
>JAJYQK010000174.1 GCA_021794645.1 Actinomycetes bacterium | reverse complement strand
CGCTGAGGGGGCCCGACCGCCTCTGCCCGGGCGTTTCACTGGGGGGCTCTCGTTCCCTTCGTCCTCTTCGCCCGAGAGCACGTCCCCCAACCGACGAGGCGAGCCACCGGCCGACTCGCTCCGCCCGCCCAGGCGAAAAAGGGCCCGGGCGACCGCCAGCAAGAAGGGGGCGGCCAGCGGCCCTCCTTGCCAGCTCGCGGCCGGTGTCGACCACGATGGGCCATCGGGGTCTACTCGGTCGTGAACCTCGGCGGGCTCAACCCGAACGGGGCCGGGCAGGTGCCCCCGCTCAAGGCTCGCCCCGGAGCAACGAGGCGGGCCGGCACAGGTGCTCGCCGCCGCCGGGAGCGTTCGGGCCCCGGTCATCATCGGCCCCATCGACTGGGCGACGGCCGGCGCCTCGGCCTTTCCGGCCGGGCGCCCTCCATGCGGCCGACCAGGTGGACGTCGGCCGCGGAGACGGCGTCGAGGCAGTCCTCGGTGTCGACGGCGTGCGCCAGCACAAAAGGCGCCCTTTCTCAGCCCCTGTCTCGGAGAGCACCGACTTCGCCGCCTCGGGCTCGTCTCCTTTCGGGCGTCTTGACTGCGCCAGCCACCACTACCTCTCGGACGTGGTCGTCCACGCCTCGCTCGTCTCCTCCCGACCGGCGACGCCAGCTCTTTGCGCGGGCGACGGGCCGGCGCGGGCTCACCAGCCCCTCTCGACCCACTCCTCCAGATGGGGGCGCTCGGCGCCGATGGTGGTGTCGGCTCCGTGGCCGGGCATGACGATCGTCTCTGCCGGCAGGGGGAGCAGGCGGGACTCGATCGAGGAGATGATCGTCTCGAAGTCGCCGAGCTCGGTGGCGGTGTTGCCCGGGCCGCCCGGGAAGAGGGTGTCGCCCGAGAAGAGGACGGGCGAGCCCTCGATGCGAAAGCAGATCGAGCCGGGCGTGTGGCCGGGGGTGAGCAGCGTCACCAGCCGGAGGTGCCCGACGCGCAGCTCGGAGTCGTCCTCGAGGAGGAGGTCGTAGGAGGGGAGCATGCCGGCGTCCGCCGCCGTCACGGCCACCTCGTAGCCAGCCTGGCGCAGCGCCGGGACAGCCTGGATGTGGTCCCAGTGGCCGTGGGTCTCGACCACCTGGCGCACCCCGAGCGACCGGCAGAGCTCGAGCAGCTGCTCGTGCTCGTTGGCGGCGTCGATGAGGAGCGCCTCGCCGCTCTGCTTGCAGCGCACGACGAAGACGTTGTTGTCGATCGGGCCGACGACGACCTTGTGGATCGCCACCTGCCCGTCTTCGTAGTGGAGAGTCTCCATGGCGCCTCCTCGGCCGAACGACAGAAGTTTCCACAGAGTAAGGTGCGCCCGTCACCGGCCCCGCAGTGCGGGCGCCGTCCCGGCCCGTTGGAGGAATCGTGAACTTCGGCTTCAGCGAGGAACAGGAGGAGCTGCGAAAGGCGGTCCGCCGCTTTTTCGAGGACAAGTCGCCCGTGAGCGAGGTCCGCCGCCTCATGGAGACGACCGAGGGCTACGACGAGGCCGTCTGGTCCCAGATGGCCGACCAGCTCGGCCTGCAGGCCATGACGATCCCCGAGGAGCACGGCGGGGCCGGCTTCGGCTACGTCGAGCTCGTGGTCGTGCTGGAGGAGATGGGCCGGGCGCTCGTCTGCGCCCCCTACTTCTCGACCGTGGCGCTGGCGGCGAACGCCCTCATGCACTCGGGCGACGAGGCGGCCAAGGCCGACTACCTGCCCGCCATCGCCAGCGGCGAGACCATCGCCACGCTCGCCATCACCGAGCCGGCCGGGCGCTGGGAGCTCGACTCGATCGCCCTCGAGGCGAGCGGCTCGGGCCGGGAGTACACCTTGAGCGGGGTGAAGTCCTTCGTCATCGACGGCCACACCGCCTCGCTCGTGCTCGTGGCCGCCCGCTCGGCCGCCGGCCTCTCCCTCTTCGCCGTCGAGGGCGATGCCGCCGGCCTCACCCGCACCCCCCTTGCCACGATGGACCAGACGCGAAAGCAGGCCAAGCTCGAGTTCGAGAGGGTGCCGGCCCGCCTCGTCGGCGAGGAGGGCGGGGCCGCCCCCCTCCTCTCGAAGACCCTCGACCTGGCGGCCGTCGCCCTTGCCGCCGAGCAGGTGGGCGGGGCCCAGCGGGTGCTCGAGATGTCGGTCGAGTACGCCAAGAGCCGCATCCAGTTCGGCCGGCCCATCGGCTCCTTCCAGGCGATCAAGCACAAGTGCGCCGACATGCTGCTCGAGGTTGAGTCGGCCAAGTCGGCCGCCTACTACGCCGGCTGGGCGGCGGCCGAGGACAACGACGAGCTGCCCGTGACGGCCTGTCTCGCCAAGGCCTACTGCTCGGAGGCCTACTTCCACGCCGCGGCGGAGAACATCCAGATCCACGGCGGCATCGGCTTCACCTGGGAGCACGACGCCCACCTCTACTTCAAGCGGGCCAAGTCTTCCGAGCTCATCCTGGGCGACCCCGCCTACCACCGGGAGCTGCTCGCCCAGCGCATCGGCATCTGAGGACGAGCCGGCGCCGTGTCACCACCCTGCCGGCGCCCCTCGGTATCCTGGGGCCACCAGAGAAAGGAGGTGGTCCAAACACATGCATGATCAACGTCTTGGGACCCTGGAGGTGGCTGGCCGCTAGGTCGGCTCGCTGGACCACCTGGTGAAACCATCCCAGACACCCTCGGTGCCACCGGGCGGAAGCTGGTCCCGTCCGCGCAGTCCGGAAGCCGAGCCTTTCAGCGCAGTCTGACAGGGGCGGCCCGCAAGGGCCGCCCCTGTTCACGTCCTGGCGGCGATGGCGTCCTCGAGGGCGCCCCTGAGGGCCCGGGCTGCCTCGGCCGGGTCGGGCGCCTCGGTCAGGTAGCGCACCGCCACCACCCGGCTCGCCCCGGCCGCCACGATCCCGCCCACCGTATCGGGCCGGGCGTTGCCAGTCACGAAGAAGGGGAGGCGAGAGCCCCGCTCCTCGAGGAGGCGGGCCGCCGCCGCCACGTAGGAGAGGCCGGTCCCGGGCCGGCCCGGCTTGGTCGGCGTCGGCACCACCGGCCCGACCGAGACGTAGTCGACCGGCTCGTCGAGGGCCCGCTCCAACTCGGGCAGGGCATGGGTGGAGCGCCCGAGGAGGCGCCCCGGCCCGAGGATCTCCCGCGCCCTTTGCGGCGGGAGGTCGTCTTGGCCGACGTGGGCGCCGTCGGCCCCGCACTCGAGAGCACCGGCCGGGTCGTCGTTCAGCACGAAGGGGACGCCGAGATCGGCACAGACGGCCGCCGCCAGGCGGGCCCGCTCGAGCAGCTCTTCTCGTCCGAGGCGCTTCTCTCGCAGTTGGACGACGTCGACCCCCCCTCGCACGCAGGCCTCGATGAAGCCGGCCAGGTCCTCCCGGTCCGGGGTGCAGAGGTAGAGAGCGGCCTCGCCGATCCTCACGAGCCGGCCGGAGCGGCCTTCTTGGCGGCCGCCTTCATCTCCTTTTTGTGCTGACGGACGAGGGCGAGCGACTCGGCCGAGTCGATGTCGGCCACCGAGAGGAAGCTCCCCTCTGCCCCGAAGGGGGCGCTCGCCTCCTCCCAGCCGGCCGGCCGCACGCCGAGCTGCTTGGCGAGGAGGGCGAGGAAGATCTTCGCCTTCTGGGCCCCGAAACCGGGCAGCTGCGCCAGCCGGCCGAGCAGCTCGGGCCCGGAAGAGGCCGTCTTCCAGATGCGGGCGGCGTCGCCGCCGTACTCCCCGACGACGATGCGGGCGAGCTGGCGCACCCGTCCGGCCATCGAGCCCGGGAAGCGGTGGAGCGCCGGCTGGCGGCGGAAGAGGCCGGCCAGCTCCTCTTCGTCCATCTCGGCGATCTCGGCCGCCTCGAGGCGGCCACCGAGCCGCTCTTTCAGGTCGAAGGGGGCCGAGAAGGCCCGCTCGAGGGGGATCTGCTGGTCGAGCACCATGGCGACGAGGAGGGCGAAGGGGTCGGCCGAGATGAGGGCGTCGGCCTCCTTCACGCCCGAGAGGTGCAAAGAGGGCTTTCTTGCCATTGGCCGCAGGATACTGCCGGTCAGGCGCCGAGGATGTGGAGCAGGTGGTCGATCGAGAGCACCTGGTTCGCCCGGGCGAGGATGCAGACGAGGGCGATGAGGGCCATCATCGAGTTCTGCCCCTGCTCGGCCCAGTCGTGGATCATGAGCACGAAGTACATGAGGTTGAGCAGGAGCCCGCCGGCGAGGGCGATCGGCGTGAGGAAGCCGAGGGCCACGCCGAGGCCGACGGCCAGCTCGGAGAAGACGACGATGTAGGACATCTGCTTGGGGTGGGGGGCGACGAACCGCTCGAAGGCCCGCCGGACAGGCGGCCAGCGGTGCTTCTCCGCCACCGACTTCGCCCAGGCGATGCCGGCGCCCTGCTCGAACCAGGCCTTCTTGTTCTTGTGGCGCCAGGACTCGAGCCACCAAAGGCCGAGCCCGATGCGGAGGGCCGCCAGCCAGTAGGCGGCCGCCGGCCCGTAGGACAAGGTGACGAGGTGCATGACTCAGTCTGGCTCGCTGAGCAGCTCGAGGAGGGGCTCCTCGCTGCCGGGCCGGGCGAAGAGGTAGCCGCGGCGGCCACTGACCCACCCCCTCCGTACCACACCCCTGTGGCCTTCCAGATCTCGTAGTTGACCAAGCATTCGGACGTCTAAGGCACGGTGATCTCGGCCATCAGCATGTCGGAGGTCCACTCGTTCTCAAGGTGGAGGCAGAGCGACCCATCCACACGGCACATCGACCAGGACCTCGTCCATATTTGCAGTCAGACAGATTTCACGTATTATTGTGACGTGATAAGGGCTCAGAGGAAAACTAGACCGCTTCCCAAGAGCTTGGCCGCGGTGGTCGAGGAGCTGGAACTCCGGCAACCCACGGTGGTGACGCGGTCGCTCCTAGGGGAGATCGCGGCCAGCTCTGATCTCCGGTTGACCGAGGACACCATGGCCGAGCGCCTCGTCCGCTACGGCTGGCTGCTCCCGCTGCGTCAGCGGGACGCTTGGGAGTTCGCTCCCGCCGCCAGGGCAGGCCGGTACCCAGCCGGAGATCCATGGATCGAGTTGCGCGCCCTGCTGGAGCACAAGCCCGACGCCCCGGTGGCGGTGGCCTTCGAGTCGGCCGTCTGGGAGCTGGGCCATGCCACCCACCAGCCGACCCAGCCAGTGCTCGCCCACCGCCGGGGATGGCGGCCGCCTCAATCCCTGGGCGTCCGGACCGCCACGTTCGACTGGTACCTGCCAACGCGTTTGTTGAAGGGCCTGCCGGTCTGGGGGGAGGCCACCATCGTCACGGCGGCGGCCGAGCGCCCGGGAGTGCAGGGCAACTGGGCCAACGCTGACGACTGGCTGCCGGAGACGTTCAGGGTGCTGACGCCGAACGACGTACTGACCGAGACCGCCAATCGGAACGTCTCGACCCTGGCGCGTCTGGGTTACCTCGCCGAGTGGTCCGGACGGGACGACGTCGCGGACGAGATCGAAGTCCTGCTCCCCAGTCGGCTTCCAGTGACCTTCCTCGGGCCTCGGGACCGACGCGACAGATGGAGCCGCCGCTGGCGCGTATACGACTCGATCCTGCCTACCCGATGATCACCCAGGGTTATCTCTCGCGGCACTTCCAGGGGAAGAGTGGGATGGCTGACGCTGCGCTGCTTGATGTCGCCCAGGACTACGCCCTCCTGTTCCTTCATGATCAAGGGCTGTTCGACCTGGGGGCAGTTCTCAAAGGCGGAACCTCGCTGCGAAAGTTGCGTGCGGGGAACGCGGGCCGGTTCTCGACGGATTTGGACTTCACAACGCCCGACGTCGAAACCGGCGAGATTCTGCTGGACACCATTGACGGCGCCGAACTCTTCGATGTTCGGTTCACGCTGGCGGATCGTGAAAAACTCCGCGCCAAGCTCCTGGTTGATACACCGCTCGGCCAGCCGCGGATCCCAGCACGTATCGAGATCTCACCGCGGCCACTGTGGCTGCCAACCGAATCCAGAGTTCCTGTCCCCCTTCCGGTCCATGCCGGCTATGAGTTCGCGATGCCGTCCATCGCTGCACCAGCCCTTGAGGAATCGCTCTCGGAGAAGCTCGCTGCCTGGCGCCGGCGTCGCAAGATCCGAGACCTCTACGATCTCGATTTGTTCGGTCGCGGAAGCCTCGACGAGCCGTTGATCCGCCGTCTGCTCGTGCTCAAGGTCTGGCACGACGTCGTCGACGACGGGCTGGGCACTAGACCGTTCGACCCGGACGAGATCGTGGCCGACATCGATCTTCGCCGGCTGCCGCCTGAGGACATCGGCCTGCTCACGCAGCCGGTCGATCCAGCAGCTTGGCTCGCCCGGGTTCGCACCCGCTACGGCTTCGTCACGGCGCTCGACGACGTCGAACAGGGTGTAGCCGTGTGCAACCCGGGGGACCGCTATTCGGTCTCCCGACTCGTTGAGGATCTAAAGGGGGGACTCCCGGCATAGATGTGTGCGTCGATTCAGCGATCAGAGCCCTGGTGCCGTTCGTGCCGGAGGACGTGCTGATGGGCCCGAGGTGAGCATGATGAGGCCGAGCGCGCGTTGGGTATTGGAAGCGGTAGGCGCGGTTGACCATCAGGCGCACCCGTCGGTTCAGTCCCTGGTGGCGGCATTGTTCACGCCGAGGCGCACCGCGGTCAGGCCCGGGCGAACGGCACCCCCTGCGTGCGACCCCATGGGTGGGGCAGGAAAGCCGTCGCAGGACCGCTCGGATCTCGAGGCGCCAGCACCCCCGGTGCGCCGGCAGACCTCCTCCAGCGCGAGCTGGATGGTGATGCCCGCGACTTCACGGTTCTCCACTCAGGCCCCCAGGTCGGCTCCGCCCTGTGGGCCTAAGGCTAGGCCTCGCTCAGGCGAGACGCGGGTCCATCGCCTCGGGGTCGATCCCGAGCTCGCCGATGGCGTCGCGCACCTCGTCTTCTTTCACCTCCCCCTCGGCCGCCAGAGCCGAGAGGACGGCGAGGGCGACATGGGCGCTGTCCACCTCGAAGTGGCGCCGCAGGGCTGCCCGGGTGTCGGAGCGGCCGAAGCCGTCAGTGCCGAGCGGCACGAAGCTGCCGTGCACGAAGCGGGAGATCTGGTCGGGCACGGCCTTCATGTAGTCGGTGACGGCCACGATGGGCGAGGGCGAGTCGGCGAGGGCTCGGGTGACGTAGGGGACCTTGCGCTCGGCCCCGGGGTGGAGACGGTTCCACCGCTCGGCCTCGAGGGCCTCCTCCCGCAGCTGCTTCCAGCTCGTCACCGACCAGCACTCGGCCGAGACCGAGAACCTCTCGGCGAGGAGCTGACGGGCCTCCATCGCCGCTTGCCAGGCCGTGCCGGAGAAGAGGATCGTCGCCCGCCGGCTGGCGCCGCCCTCGATCTCTGCCCCGGGGGCGAAGCGGTAGGCGCCCCGCAAGATGCCGTCGGTGACCCGCTCCCGTTCGGCCGCCTCCTCGGGCAGGGCGGGCATCGGGTAGTTCTCGTTGTAGAGGGTGAGGTAGTAGAAGACCTCTTCGGGCTCCGCCCCGTACATCTTCTCGACGCCGTCGGCCATGATGGCGGCGATCTCGTAGGCGAAGGCGGGGTCGAAGGCCCGCAGGTTCGGGATGACCGAGGCGAGCAGCTGGGAGTGGCCGTCCTCGTGCTGCAGCCCCTCGCCCGACATGGTGGTCCGCCCGGCCGTGCAGCCGAGGAGGAAGCCCCGCGCCCTGGCGTCAGCTGCCTGCCAGATGAGGTCGCCCACCCGCTGGAAGCCGAACATCGAGTAGAAGAGGAACATCGGGATCATCGGCACCGACCAGGTGGCAAAGGAGGTGCCGGCCGCCTGGAAGCTCGCCATCGAGCCGGCCTCGGTGATGCCCTCCTCGAGGATCTGGCCCTTTTTGTCCTCGGAGTAGGAGAGGAGGAGGCCGGCGTCGACCGAGGTGTAGCGCTGGCCGACGGCCGAGTAGATCTTCACCTCCGAGAAGAGGGCGTCGAGGCCGAAGGTGCGGCCCTCGTCGGGGATGATCGGCACGACGTGGCGGCCCACGGCGGGGTCGCGCAGCAAG
>JAJYQK010000123.1 GCA_021794645.1 Actinomycetes bacterium | reverse complement strand
CCCGGTAGGCTTCCGGGCTCATGTCGCCCCTCGAGATAGCCATCGTCGTAGTCGCCTTCCTGCTCCTCGTCTCGGGCGGGCTCTTCGTCGGGCGCACGAGGACGCGCCGCCCGGGCCGGCCGGCGACGACGAGGCCGCCCGCACCGCCCCGGCCGGCGACCCCCGCCACGACGCCCCCGACCGAGCTCGAGCCTTCCCCGACCGGCGCCCCTCCCGTCGCTCCCCCCGAGCTGCGCGAGCGGCTGGGTCGGGCCCGCGCCCTTCTCTCGGGCTACCTCGACGGCCTGCGCGGCCGAGGGGTCGACGAGTCGAGCTTCGAACAGCTCGAAGAGGCCCTCTTGCTGGCAGACGTCGGCATCGCCACCACCACCGAGCTGCTCGACGATCTGCGGGCCAAGGTCCGCGACCACGTCATCGAGGCTGAGGCCGACGCCCTGCTGGCGGCTCTCCGCCAGGAGCTGGCGGCGATGTTCGCCGGCGACAGCCCGCGCCTTGCCCGGGGGAGCGGCGAGGGGCCGACGGTCTGGCTCTTTGTCGGGGTGAACGGGGTCGGGAAGACCACCACCATCGGCAAGCTGGCGGCGCGGGAGGCCGGAGAGGGCTCCAAGGTCGTGATGGCGGCCGGCGACACCTTCCGGGCGGCGGCCGGCGAGCAGCTCGAGACCTGGGCCGAGCGGGCCGGGGCGGCCATCATCCGGGGTTCGGAGGGGGCCGACCCCTCCTCTGTCATCTTCGACGCCGTCCAGCACGCCGCTGCCCGCTCGCAAGACCTCGTCCTCGCCGACACGGCCGGCCGCCTCCACACCAAGGTGAACCTGATGGAGGAGCTGCGCAAGGTGCGCCGGGTGGCCGAGCGGCCGCCCGGCCAGCTGACCGAGGTGCTCTTGGTGCTCGACGCCACGACGGGGCAGAACGCCCTCGTGCAGGCCCGTCAGTTCACAGAGGCCGTCGGGGTGACCGGGATCGTGCTCACCAAGCTCGACGGCACCGCCAAGGGCGGCGTCGTGCTGGCGATCCGCCACGAGCTCGGCATCCCGATCAAGCTGGTCGGCCTCGGCGAGGGGGTCGCCGACCTCGTCGAGTTCGACCCGGCGGAGTTCGTGGCCGCTCTCTTCGAGTAGCTCAGGAGAGCTGGGCGGCGAGGAAGGCCTTGGTCGCCTCGTAGGACCTGGCGGCGGCGTCGGGCACGGCGAACATCGGCGCCAGCAGGTTCTCGAAGGCGTGCCCGGCCTCGGGCTCGACCCTGAAGGTGACGTCCTTTCGGCCGGCGAAGGCGCTCTTTATCCTCTCGACCTGCTCGGCGGGGATGTAGGGGTCGTTGCCGCCGAAGTGGAAGAGGACCGGGCAGCCGATCTCGTCGGCGAGCCCGGTCAGCTCGGCGATGCCCGAGCCGTAGTACGAGACGCAGGCGTCGGGCGAGCCCTTGGCCGCCGCCAGGTAGGCGAGGAAGCCCCCCAGGCAGTAGCCCATGACGGCCACCTTGTGGCCCGCCACCTCCTCGAGCTCGGCCAGGTGGTCGAGGGCGGCGACGAGGTCGGCGGCCTTGGTCTCGAGATCGACCTCCTCGCCGTAGCGGCCCATGACAGCGAACGCCTGCTGCAGGCTCTCCTCGTCGTGGGGGACGGCGAAGTGGGGCTGCACCCGCCAGAAGACGTCGGGTGCGAAGACCACGTAGCCGCTGGCGGCGAGGTCGTCGGCCTTCTGCTTGATGAAGTCGTTCACGCCGAAGATCTCCTGCAGCAACAACACGCCCGGGCCGCTCCCGCCCGGCGGGAGGGCGAGGTAGCCGTCGAAGGTGCCCGCTGGTGTGGGGACCTGCTCTGTCCTTGTCTCGATGGGCGACATGGCGAGAGAGGATAAAGCCTCGCTGTCCGCGAGCCCGCCGGCGGCCCCATATCGGCGGGGCCGGATCCGTTGACTAACCTGGAGCAGCTCATGTTCGAGACGCTCACAGACCGCTTCGAGGGGATCCTCACGCGCTTGCGCAGCCGCGGCCGCCTCGGCGACGCCGAGGTGACCGAGGTGCTGCACGAGATCCGCGTCGCCCTCTTGGAGGCCGACGTCAACTTGAACGTCGTCCGCGACCTGACAGAGAGGATCCGCGCCCGCTGCAGCGGTGCCGAGCTCTCCAAGTCGCTCACCCCGGCCCAGCAGGTCATAAAGGTCGTGAACGAGGAGCTGACCGAGACCCTGGGCGGCACCCAGTTCAAGCTCAGCTACGCCTCCAAGCCGCCGACGGTCGTCCTCCTCGCCGGCCTGCAGGGCTCGGGCAAGACGACGGCGGCCGCCTCGCTCGCCCGCTGGTTCCGCCAGCAGGGCCGCCATCCCTACCTCGTCGGCGCCGACCTGCAGCGCCCGGCGGCTGTCGAGCAGCTGCGCGTGCTCGGAGAGAGCGTCGGCGTCGGCGTCTTCTCCGAGCCCACCGACCCCGTCACCGTCGCCCGCCGCGGCCTCGAGGAGGCCGAGCGGCTCGGGCGGGACGTGCTCATCGTCGACACTGCCGGCCGCCTCGCCATCGACGAGGAGCTGATGGAAGAGGTCCGCCGGATCTCCTCTGTGGTCGAGCCCCACTACACCTTCCTCGTAGTCGACGCCATGACCGGCCAGGACGCCGTGCGCACGGCCGAGGCCTTCAACGCCACCCTGCGCCTCGACGGCGTCATCCTCACCAAGGTCGACGGCGACGCCCGCGGCGGCGCCGCCCTCTCGGTCAAGCAGGTGGTTGGCAAGCCGATCGCCTTCGTCTCGACCGGCGAGCGGCCGGCCGACTTCGAGCCCTTCCACCCCGATCGCCTCGCCAGCCGCATCCTCGGCATGGGCGACGTCCTCTCGCTCATCGAGCGGGCCGAGCGGGAGTACGACCAGGAGGTGGCCGAGAAGGCCGTCGAGCGCCTGCAGGCTGGCCGCTTCACCTTCGACGACTTCCTCGAGCAGCTGCAGCAGCTGAAGAAGATGGGTCCTCTGCAGGGCATGCTCGGGATGCTGCCGGGAGTGCCGAAAGAGGTGAAGAACGCCAAGATCGAGGAGAAGGACGTCGCCAAGATCGAGGCCATCATCTGCTCGATGACCCCGAGCGAGCGGGACGAGCCGAACCTCATCGACGGCTCCCGCCGCCTCCGGATCGCCAACGGCTCGGGCACCTCGGCCACCGAGGTGAACAACCTGCTCCGCCAATTCAAAGAGATGCAGAAGCTGATGCGCTCGATGCCGATGGGCAAGATGCTCGGCGGGGGCGCCCGGCAAAAGCGGGGGGGCAGCCGCAACAAGAAAAAGGGTGGACGGGTCACCCCCTCTGCCCGTCACAGCCGGTGAGCTCCTGCGAGCGGGTGGAAAACCCGGCAACATGGTCTGAGACAGCTAGAGAAAGAGGCAGCAAGTGAGTGTGAAGCTCCGCCTGATGCGCGTGGGCAAGAAGAAGCAGCCGACCTATCGCATAGTGGCGGCCGACAGCCGTTCCCCCCGGGACGGGCGCTTCATCGAGATCGTGGGCACCTATGCCCCCCGCTCAGAGCCATCCGAGATCAACGTGAAAAGCGAGAAGGCGCTCGCCTGGCTCTCCAAGGGAGCCCAGCCGACCGAGACGGTGCGAAAGCTCCTAGAGATCTCGGGCGTCTGGGGCGAGTACCAGTCCTCCAAGCCGGCCAAGGAGAGGCCCGCCCGGGCCCGCAAGGCCGTCAAGGCGCCGGCGAAGAAGGCCGCCAAGGCCCCTTCCAAGGCTGCGGCCGAGGAGGCCTGAGGTGTCTGAGCTGCCGGGGAGCTCGCCCACCTTCGAGGAGCCCGACTTCTCCCACCTGCCGGCGGAGGAGGACGAGGCCGGAGAGGAGGAGGTCGAGCTGGACGAGGCCGTCGCCGAGCCCGTTGAGGCGCCGGCTTCTGACGAGGCCAACGCCCTCGAGGGGGGCCGGGCCAAGTCCGTGCTCGAGCACCTCGCCCGCTCGATCGTCGACGACAAGGACGCCGTCGTGGTCGAGGCGAGGCGCGAGCGGGGCCAGCTGCGGCTCTACCTGCACGTCGCTCCCTCTGACATGGGCCGCATCATCGGCCGTCGCGGCCGCACGGCCCAGGCGCTGCGCACCCTCGTGCGGGCTGCGGGCGCCGGGGAGGACAGCGACGCCTTTGTCGAGATCGTCGACTGAGGACTTTGTCGAGATCGTCGACTGAGGACCCCCTCGGAGGGCCGCCGCCCCGCCTCCTCGAGGTCGGCAGAGTCATGCGCCCCCACGGCCTCAAGGGCGATGTCATAGTCCACCTTCTCACCAACCGCACCGAGCGGCTCGCTCCCGGGAGCGTCCTCGTAGCCGGCGAGGAGGAGGGGGGACGCCGGCTCGAGGTGATGGCCGCACGGCCCCACCAGAACAGGTACCTCGTCACCTTCGCCGGCGTCGGCAGCCGGGAGGAGGCAGACGGCCTCCGCCAGCTCACGCTCCGTGCCGAGGCGATCGAGGACGAGGAGGCCCTCTTCGTCCACGAGCTCATCGGCTCTGTCGTCGTCGAGCTCGACGGCACGGCCCACGGTCCGGTGGCCGCCGTGCAGGAGAACCCCGCCAGCGACCTCCTCGTCGGGGAGGAGGGCTGGCTCGTCCCGCTCCGCTTCGTCGTCTCCCACGACAAGGGCCAGATAGTCGTGGACGCGCCGGCGGGACTGTTCGAGTGAGCGATCCGGCCCTCACCGTCGAGCTGCTCACCCTCTTCCCCGAAGCCGTCGAGGCCTACTGCGACGCCTCCATCCTCGGGCGAGCCAGGCGAGCCGGCCTCTTGGCGGTGGCGGTGCACGACCTCCGCTCGGCCGCAGAGGATCCGCACCGCTCGGTCGACGACGCCCCCTTTGGCGGAGGAGCGGGCATGGTGCTCGCCCCTCAGCCGGTCTTCGCCGCCGTGGAGCAGATCGCCCCCCGCCGCCCGCTCTTCCTCCTCTCGCCGGCCGGCCGGCGCTTCGATCAGGCGATGGCCCACGAGCTGCTGGCGACCGGAGGCTTCTCGCTGCTCTGCGGCCGCTACGAGGGTGTCGACCAGCGCATCGCCGACCACCTGGTGGACGGCGAGCTCTCGATCGGTGACTTCGTGCTGGCCGGCGGCGAGCTGGCGGCGCTCTCCATCCTCGAGGCGACCGCTCGGCTCGTCCCTGGCGTGCTCGGGAACATCGAGTCGAGCGGGGAGGAGAGCTTCATCGACGGCCTGCTCGAGTACCCCCACTACACCCGCCCGGCCGACTTCCGCGGCTGGCAGGTGCCCGAGGTGCTGCGCGGCGGCGACCACGGCCTCGTCGCCCGCTGGCGGCGGGCGCAATCCCTCGCCCGCACGGCGGCCCGGCGGCCCGACCTCATCGCCGGGCGGGGCGGGCTCACCGCCGAGGAGCGCCGCCTGCTCGAGGAGTTCGGGCTGGCCGAAGGAGAACCGTCGGCGACCCCGCCTGCTCTCGACTAATCTGGTCGGGCCAGAACGGGGAGAGCCCCTGCTCCGGGCAGCCACCCAGGCCGGCTGTCGAGCATGGCCCCCGCCAGATGCCTGAGGAGCGAGAGCCGCCATGAACCCGACCGATGTCGTCGACCGCGCCAGTCTGCGTGACGACGTTCCCGACTTCGCCCCCGGCGACACGTTGAAGGTGCACGTCCGAGTGGTCGAGGGGAACCGTGAGCGGGTGCAGGTCTTCCAGGGGGCAGTCATCCGCCGCCAAGGAGGCGGTGTCCGCGAGACGTTCACCGTCCGCAAGGTCAGCTTCGGCGTGGGCGTCGAGCGCACCTTCCCCGTCCACTCCCCGATGATCTCCAAGATCGAGCGCGTCACCGAGGGCGACGTCCGCCGGGCGAAGCTCTACTACCTGCGCGACCGCATCGGCAAGGCCGCCAAGATCAAAGAGAAGCGAACCCTCTCCAATCATCGCTGAGAGCGTGCGCCGAGAGCCGGCCCGCTCGCCCACCCGGGCTGCGTGAAGGCCGCTCCCCCTAGCCGCCGGCTTCTGCTCTCCGCTCCTCTGCGTGATCGACGCGCAGAACGGTCGGTCGGGCGTCACCGGGCGAGCGGGAAAGCCGCTCGCGTAGCGCTCCGAGCGACGGCTCCAGAGCGGGAGACATACCTCTTGTGCCCCTAAAGCCCGCATCAGCCCGGCCGACGGGCCCCGCAGGTAGCGTCGCCTCGATGCCTGATGTCCCTCCTTTCGACCTCACCTTGACGGAGCTGCGCCAGCGCACCAGCTACAAGTGGCAGGCAGCAGCCCCCGACGTCCTCCCCCTCTTCGTCGCCGAGATGGACGTCATGCCGGCCGAGGCGGTCCTCGAGGTGCTGGCGGCCGCCCTCGAGCGGGGGGACACGGGCTATGCGACGGGCTCTTGCTATGCCGAGGCCTACGCCAGCTTCGCCGAGGAGCGCTGGTCCTTCACCGGCTTCGAGCCCGCCCGCAGCGCCCTCGTGCCAGACGTCATGCTCGGGGCCGCCGAGCTCTTGAAGCTCCTCACCGGGCCGGGCGACCAGGTGATCGTGACTCCGCCCGTCTACCCGCCCTTCTACGCCTTTGCCGAGCACCTGGGCCGGCGGGTGGTGGAGGTGCCGCTCACAAGCGAGCACCGCCTCGACCTCGGCGCGCTCGAGGAGGCCTTCCAAGCTGCCCGCCGCCACGGCCGAGCTGCCTTCCTCCTCTGCAACCCGCACAACCCGACAGGGACCGTCCACTCGGCCGAGGAGCTGACGGCCGTGGCGGCGGCGGCCGGGGAGGCAGGGGTGGCCGTCGTGGCGGACGAGATCCACGCCCCGCTGGTGCTGGCGGGAGCGCAGTTCACCCCCTACCTCTCGGTGCCGGGGGGAGAGCGGGGCTTCGCCCTCGTCTCGGCCTCGAAGGGCTGGAACCTGCCGGGCCTCAAGGCGGCCGTCGCCTTCGCCGGAAAGGAGGCTGCCGGCGACCTCGCCCGCCTGCCCGAGGAGGTGAGCCACGGGCCGAGCCACCTCGGCGTCATCGCCCACACCGCCGCGCTCTTGCAGGGAGGCGAGTGGCTGGCGGCTGTGCTGGCCGGGCTGGAGCGCAACCGCAGCCTCCTCGGCGAGCTGCTGGCCCATCACCTCCCTGCTGTCGCCTGGAGACCGGGAGCAGCCACCTACCTCGCCTGGCTCGACTTCTCCGAGCTGGCCGCCGTGCTCGGAGATGGCAAGAGCGAGCCGGCCGCCCGGGGCGATGTCAGCGTGCGCTCGGGGCCGGCAGCGTGGTTCCTCGAGCACAGCCGCGTCCTTCTCAGCTCCGGCGCCGCCTTCGGTGCCGGGGGCGAGCTCTGCGCCCGGCTCAACTTCGCCACCTCCGCCTCCATCCTGACCGAGGCCGTCGAGCGGATGGCTGCTGGGCTCGCCGCTGCCGGCTGACCGCCCGGGCAGGCGGCCCGGCCTTCTGCCCCGCCAGGGCAGGCAAGCCAGCTGCCAGCGCCGCCGCCACTACAGTCGGGGCGTGAGCGGAGCCTCGAGAGAACGGGGGCCACGAGCTACCCCCGACGGCTGGGACCCGGCCTGCCCCGGGCCTTTCTCCTAGGAGCGAGATGAGCGCAGAAGAAGATCTCGATCAGTTCGAAGCCGAGGTCGAGCTGGCGCTGTACCAGGAGTACCGGGCCGTCCTGCCGATGTTCCGCTACGTCGTCGAGACGGAGCGGCGCTTCTATTTGGCGAACGAGGTGAAGGTGACCCCGCACTCCTCAACGGGGGCCACCTACTTCGAGGTGGAGCTCTCGGACGCCTGGGTTTGGGACATGTACCGGCCGGCCCGCTTCGTGGCCTCGGTCCGGGTGGTCACCTACAAGGACGTGAACGTCGAGGCCCTGCCCGAGAAGGAGAGCTGAGCCAGGCCCTACTGGGCGTTCCCGACCGGCTCGGAGCTGCCGGCGGGCTGCCAGGGCGGCCGAGCCGGTCCGAGGGGGGAGAGCGAGACGACCCCACCGTCGCGCACGGTGTCGCTCCAGAACCGCCCGTCCCAGTAGCGCTCCTCGTGGGCGCCCTCGGGATCGGGGTACCAGCCGAAGAGCGGGGGCGGCTCGCCGCCGGGCGAGGGCAGCCAGCCACCAGGTCCGGGGCGCACGGAGTGCGCGCTCGGCCAGGTCTCGCTCCCGCCGGCCGGGTTCGCCGGCCCGGCCCCGGGGAAGGGGGAGGGCGGCACC
>JAJYQK010000144.1 GCA_021794645.1 Actinomycetes bacterium | reverse complement strand
CGCGAAGCCCGCGGGTTGGCCTCGATCACGAAGACCTGGCCCTGCTTGACGGCGTACTGGACGTTGATCGGGCCCCGCACGTCGAGCGCCTCGGCGATGCGGCCCGTGTGCTCCTCGAGGAGGCGGACCGTTTCTTCGGCCAGCGTGGGCGGGGGGATGACGCAGGCCGAGTCGCCCGAGTGGACCCCGGCCTCCTCGACGTGCTCCATGACGGCCCCGATGAGGACCTCGCCCGTGTGGTCCCTGATGGCGTCGACGTCGACCTCGGTGGCGTCCTCCAAGAAGCGGTCGATGAGGATGGGGCGCTCGCTCGCCAGCAGCCCCTCGGCGCCGAGGGCCAGGGAGGAGAAGGCCCGCTCGAGCCCCTCGTCGTCATAGACGATCTCCATGGCCCGTCCCCCGAGGACATAGCTCGGGCGGACGAGGGCGGGGTAGCCGATCCGCTCGACGATCTTCGATGCCTCCTCCAGCGTCCGGGCCGTCCCGCCGGCCGGCTGGGGGATCTCGAGGCGGCCGCAGAGGTCGGCCCAGCGCTCCCTGTCCTCGGCGATGTCGATCGCCTCGGGCGAGGTGCCGAGCACGAGCCGGCGCTCGAGCGAGCCGGCGAGGCGGAGCGGCGTCTGGCCGCCGAGGGCGAGCACCACCCCGAGCACCCCGCCGCCCCCGGCCGCCTCCTCCGCCGCGATGACGTCGCGGACCGACTCCTCTGTCACCGGCTCGAAGTAGAGCCGGTCGGAGGTGTCGTAGTCGGTCGAGACCGTCTCGGGGTTGCAGTTCACCATGACCGTCTCGTAGCCGGCCTCCCGCAGCGCCATCGAGGCGTGCACGCAGCAGTAGTCGAACTCGATGCCCTGGCCGATGCGGTTCGGGCCCGAGCCGAGGACGATGACCCGGGGGCGCTTTGCTGGGCGCACCTCGTCCTCGTCCTCGTAGGTGGCGTAGTGGTAGGGCGTCTCGGCCCCGAACTCCGCCGCGCAGGTGTCGACGGTCTTGAAGGTGGGGCGGGCGCCCGCCGCCTCGCGGGCCCGGCGCACCTCCTCCTCGCTTGTGCCGGTGAGGTAGGCGATCTGGCTGTCGGCAAAGCCGAGGCGCTTGGCCCGGCGCCACTCCTGTCGGCTGAGCGAGAGGGCGTCGGGCCGCCCCGCCCGGCCTTCCAGGCGGAGCCGCTCTGAGACGATGAGCTCGATCTGGTCGAGGAAGAACGGGTCGATGCCGGTCGCCTCGGTCAGCTCCTCGACGCTTCTTCCCCGCCGGAGGGCCGACTCGAGCTGGAAAGGGCGCGAGGGCGTCGGCACGGCCGCCTGGGCGAGCAGCTCGTCTGTGTCGACGGCGTCGTAGACCTTCTCCCCCGGGTCGGCATTCAGGCCCTGGCGGCCCCGCTCGATCCCCCGCAGCGCCTTTTGCAGCGACTCGGGGAAGGTGCGCCCGATGGCCATCGCCTCGCCGACCGACTGCATCCTCGTGCCGAGCTTGTCCGGCGTGCCGGGCAGCTTCTCGAAGGCCCAGCGGGGCACCTTGGTGACGATGTAGTCGATCGTCGGCTCGAAGCTCGCCGGCGTGGCCTTCGTGATGTCGTTCGCCACCTCGTCGAGCAGGTAGCCGACGGCCAGCTTGGCGGCGATCTTGGCGATCGGGAAGCCGGTCGCCTTCGAGGCGAGGGCCGAGGAGCGCGAGACCCGCGGGTTCATCTCGATGACGAGCATCTCCCCGCTGCGGGGGTCGACGGCGAACTGGATGTTGGAGCCGCCCGTCTCCACCCCGACCCGCCGGATGCACTTGAAGGCGGCATCTCGCATCAGCTGGTACTCGACGTCAGAGAGCGTCTGGGCGGGGGCGACGGTGACCGAGTCGCCCGTGTGCACCCCCATCGGGTCGAAGTTCTCGATCGAGCAGACGACCACGCAGTTGTCGGCGCCGTCTCGCATCACCTCGAGCTCGAACTCCTTCCAGCCGGCGATCGAGCGCTCGACGAGGATCTCAGAGACGGGGCTGGCGGCCAGCCCCTCGCCGGCGAGGCGGGTGAGCTCGGCCTCGTCCTGGGCGATGCCAGTGCCGGCCCCGCCCAGGATGAACGAGGGCCGCACCATGATCGGGTAGCCGATCTCGGCGGCGATCTCGAGTGCCTCCTCGAGCTGGTGGGCGAAGCCGGAGGCCGGCACGCCGAGGCCGATCTCGGTCATGGCCGCCTTGAAGCGGTCCCTGTTCTCGGCGGTGTGGATCGCCTCGGCCTTCGCCCCGATGAGCTGCACGCCGGCCGCCTCGAGCACCCCGGCGTCCGCCAGGGCCGTGGCGAGGTTGAGCGCCGTCTGGCCCCCCATGGTGGGAAGGAGGGCGTCCGGTCGCTCCCGCTCGATGATGGCGGCCAGCACCTCGACATCCAGCGGCTCGACGTAGGTCCGGTCGGCGAGTCCCGGGTCGGTCATGATCGTCGCCGGGTTCGAGTTGGCGAGGATGACCCGGTAGCCCTCCTCCTTCAGCACCCGGCAGGCCTGGGTGCCCGAGTAGTCGAACTCGCAGGCCTGGCCGATCACGATCGGGCCCGAGCCGACCACGAGTATCGAGGCGATGTCGGTCCGCCTGCCCATCAGGAGGCCTCTCCCATGAGGGCGGCAAAGTCGTCGAAGAGGTAGCGGGCGTCGTGCGGGCCGGGACCGGCCTCGGGGTGGTACTGCACGGTGAAGGCCCGCAGCCCGTCGATGCGCAGCCCCTCGAGCACCCCGTCGTTCAAGTTGACGTGGCTGGGCCTCGCCCCGCGCACGCTCTCCTCCTCGACGGCATAGCTGTGGTTCTGGCTCGTTATCTCGACCGTGCCGGTCCGAAGGTGCTTGACGGGGTGGTTGGCGCCGTGGTGGCCGAAGGCGAGCTTGTAGGTCCGCCCGCCGAGCGCCTCGGCCACGATCTGGTGGCCGAGGCAGATGCCGAAGAGCGGCACCGCCCCGAGCAGCTGCTCGACCTCTTTTGTGAGATGGGAGAGGGCGGCCGGGTCGCCCGGCCCGTTCGAGAGGAAGACCCCGTCCGGGCGGCGGGCGAGCACCTCGGCGGCCGGCGTCGTCGCCGGCACCACCTCGACGGCGGCCACCCGGGAGAGGTGGCGCAGGATCGTGGTCTTGATGCCGTAGTCGTAGGCGACGACCGAGAAGGGCCGGCCCGGGCCGGCCATCGGCCGGCTGTAGGGCTCGGCCGCCGTCACCTCCGAGACGAGGTCGGCGCCCGAGGTGCCCGGCTCGGCCCGGGCGGCCGCCAGCAGCTCGGCCTCGCCGGCGGTGCCGAGGGCGCAGCTCATCGCCCCCTCCTCCCGGATGTGGCGGGTGAGCCGCCGGGTGTCGATGCCGGTGATGCCGGCCACCCCGTGGCGGGAGAGGAAGGGCTCGAGGCCGCCGCCGGCCCGCCAGTTGGAGGGCCGCTCGGTCAGCTCGCGGACGATCACCCCCCGGCAGTGGGGGCGGGCGGCCTCCTCGTCCTCGGGCGAGACGCCGTAGTTGCCGATGTGGGGGTGGGTGAAGGTGATGACCTGGCCGGCATAGGAGGGGTCGGTGATGATCTCCTGGTAGCCCTGCAGCGAGGTGTTGAAGACCACCTCGCCCGTGGCGAGGCGGACCGGCTCGGGGCGCTCCTTCGAGGCGACGAGCGCCCCCATCGCCTCTCCCTCGAAGACAGCCCCGTCGGCCAGCACCAAGAGGGCCGGCGGCCGCTCCCCTCTCTTGCTCATCGCTGCGCCTCTCCCTCGATCACGACTGGCTCTCCTTCATAGATGGTGTGGCGGACCCGGCCCTTCAGCTGCCGCCCGGCATACGGGGTGTTGCGGCTGCGGGAGGCGAGCCGGCCCGGGTCGACGAGGTAGCTCGCGCTCGGGTCGAACACGACGAGGTTGGCGGGCGCCCCGGCCGCCACCTCCCCGCCCTGGCGCCCCCCGGCCGGCCCGTCGAGGCGGGCGATGCGAGCCGGGCGGGCGGAGAAGGCGGCCAGCAGCTCGCCGAGGGAGAGGCGGCCCTCGAGCGCCGTCCAGCAGACAGCTAGCGCCGTCTCGAGCCCGAGCATCCCGAAGGGGGCCTCGTCAAAGGGCCTCTCCTTGCGCTCGGGCGGATGGGGGGCGTGGTCGGTGGCGACGGCGTCGATCACACCCTCGGCGAGGCCGCGGCGAAGCGCCTCGACGTCGCCCTCTTCCCTGAGGGGCGGGTTCACCTTGTAGACCGGGTCGTAGCTCGCCACCTCGGCGTCGGTGAGGAAGAGGTGGTGCGGGGTCACCTCGGCCGTGACGGGCAGCCCCTCTTTCTTCGCCCGGCGCACGAGGGCGAGCGAGCCGGCCGAGGAGAGGTGGAGGAAGTGCATCGGCGTGCCGAGCGCTCGGACGAGGGCGATGTCGCGCCCGAGCATCACCTCTTCTGAGAGGCGGCTCAGGCCGGCGATGCCGAGACGGGAGGACCACGCCCCCTCGTGCATGTGGCCGCCGGCCGCCAGCGAGGCGTCCTCGCAGTGCTGGGCCAGCACCACCTTGAGGTCGCTCGCGTACTCGAGGGCCTGGCGCATCAAGGAGCCGTCCTGCACGCCCGCGCCGTCGTCTGTGAAAAGCGTTATGCCGAGGGCGGCCAGCTCGCCCAGCGGGGCGAGCCGCTCCCCCCTCCGCCCGAGGGTGATGGCGCCGGCGACGGCCACCTGGCAGGCCGCCTTCTCCCCGAGGGCGAGGACGTCGCGGGCGACCGAGGCGTCGTCGATGGCCGGCTCTGTGTTGGGCATGGCGACGACGGCGGTGAAGCCGCCGAGGGCGGCCGCCCTCGCTCCGGTCTCGACCGTCTCGGCCACCTCGGCGCCGGGCTGGCGGAGGTGGGTGTGGAGGTCGACCAGTCCCGGGGCGACGACAGCCCCGTCCGCCTCGAGCACCTTGGCCCCCGCCGGCGGGTCGATGGACTTCGCCACGGCTCTCACGGCGTCACCCGAGACGAGGACGTCTGCCCTCTTCTCGGCGCCGCCCGAGAGGACGTGGCCCCCTCTGATCAACAGCTCAGGCAACGGGGTCCTCCCCGGTCGGCACGGCCGGCCTGCCCGGGCCGGCGAGAAGGCGGAAGAGCACGGCCGAGCGGACGAGGACGCCGTTTCGCACCTGCCGGGTGACGAGCGAGGCGGGCAGTTCGGCCGCCTCGGGGGCGATCTCCACCCCTCTTATCATCGGGCCCGGGTGCATTATGAGCGCATCGGGCTTGAGGCGGGCCGCCCGCTCCCGGGTGAGGCCGAAGCGGCTGTGGTACTCGTCGAGGTCGGGCAAGAGGACCTGGCCGGCCCGCTCGGTCTGGATCCGCAGCAGGTAGACGACGTCGAGCTCCTCGAGGACCGAGTCGAGCTCTGGCGTCGCCTGGGCCGGCCACCCCTCGAGGGAGGAGGGGAGCAGCGTCCGGGGGGCGACGAGGGTCACCTCGGCCCCGAGGAGTGAGAAGGCGAGGACGTTGGAGCGGGCCACCCGGGAGAAGCGGATGTCGCCGACGATCCCGATCCGCAGCCCCGAGAGGTCAGAGCTGGGCTCGCCGCCCCCCCGCTCGGAGAGCGCCTCCCGGATCGTGTAGCAGTCGAGGAGGGCCTGGGTCGGGTGCTCGTGCTGGCCGTCGCCGGCGTTGAGGACGACCGCCGAGGTCCAGGCTGTCACCTGGGCCGGCACGCCCGAGGAGCGGTGCCGCACGACCATGGCGTCGACGCCCATGGCGTCGATCGTCTCGATCGTGTCCCGCAGCGACTCGCCCTTTTCGAGCGAGGAGGTGGAGGCGGAAAAGGACATGACGTCGGCCGAGAGGCGCCGGGCGGCGGTCTCGAAGGAGAGGCGGGTGCGGGTCGAGGCCTCGAAGAAGAGGGTCGCCACCGTCTTTCCCCGGAGGGCCGGCACCTTCGGGATGGGGCGGGCCGACACCTCCTTGAAGGAGTCCGCCAGCCGCATCACCTCGTCGATCCCCTCCCGGCCGAGGTCGGCCACCGAGAGCAGGTGGTCCCGGGCGGGCGGGCCGGCCACCCTCACGGCGCCCCGCCCTCTTCTGACAGCTCGCCGAGGGCGACGCCCGCCAGGCTGACGTCGACGACCTCGTCCCGGCGCGTCGGGAGGTTCTTGCCGACGTAGTCGGGCCGGATGGGCAGCTCGCGGTGGCCCCGGTCGACCATGACGGCCAGCTGCACGGCCCGGGCCCGGCCGTGGTCGGCGAGGGCGTCGAGGGCGGCCCGCACCGTCCGCCCGGTGTAGAGGACGTCGTCGACGAGCACCACCGTCTTGCCTGTCAGATCGAGCGGGATGTCGGTCGCCTCGGGCAGGACCCGGCGCAGGCTGATGTCGTCGCGGTAGAAGGCGACGTCGATCGTGCCGTAGGGGACCGCCACGCCCTCGATCTCGCCGAGCAGCTCGACGAGCCGCGTGGCGAGCGGGGCACCGCCGGTCTGCAGCCCGATCACCACGACGTCGCCGAGGCCGCTGTTGTGCTCGATGATCTCATGGGCGATGCGCCGGAGGGCCCTCGCCACGCCGGCCTCGTCCATCACCTCGGCCCGGGCATGAAAAACGCGCCCTTGAGGGCGCGTCGCTTCTCGTTCCCGTTCGGCCACCTGGGCTCCTTCTCGTCCGTACGGGCCTCACGGGACCCGCTTCACGTCCGAGAGCCCATCCTATCGGGAAGGTCACCGGCTCGCCTCACGAACGCGCAGCCGCCCGGTCGGTCGGGGCAAGGGGGCGAGGGCGGGCGAGAGCGACCGGGGGGAAGAGCCCGGCAGGGCGCCTGATCAGCCCTCGAGGTACCTGAGCACGGCCAGCACCCGCCGGTGGTCGGTGGAGCTCACCGGCAGGTCGAGCTTGGCGAAGATGTTGGCGATGTGCTTTTCGACCGCCCCCTCGGAGACGACGAGGCTGGCGGCGATGGCCGAGTTGGTGCGCCCTTCTGCCATGAGGGCGAGCACCTCGCGCTCTCTTGTGGAGAGGGAGGCGAGCGTGCTCGTCCGGCGGGAGGCGCCCATCAGCTGGGTCACCACCTCCGGGTCGAGGGCGGTCCCGCCCGAGGCCACCCGCACCAGGGCGTCGGCGAAGTCGGCCACATCGGCCACCCTGTCTTTCAGCAGGTAGCCGACCTTGGCCGCCCCGGTGGCGAGGAGCTCGGCGGCATAGCGGGTCTCGACGTACTGGGAGAAGACGAGGATCCCCACCTCGGGATGGTCCCGGCGCAGCGCCAGGGCGGCTCTCAGGCCGTCGTCGGTGAAGGTGGGCGGCATGCGGACGTCCACCACCGCCACGTCGGGCGGGTCGGCGGCGACGGCCTGCTCGAGGCTCGGGGCGTCGCCGACGGCCCCGGTGACGACGAAGCCCCTGTCGGTGAGGAGCTGGACGAGGCCGTCGCGCAAGATGGCGGAGTCCTCGGCGACGAGGACCCGGGTCGGCTCTGGCGCCGGCACTCAGACCTTCGCCGGCAGGTCGATGGTTATCGCCGTCGGGCCGCCCGGGGGGCTCACGACCGAGAGGTGGCCGTCGACGACGCCGACCCGCTCGCGCAGCCCAGCGAGGCCGCTCGAGGAGGAGCCGGCGTCCTTCACCACGGCGCCGCCCCGGCCGTCGTCGCGCACGACGATGCGAAGCCAGGGGCCGTGCTGGGCGCAGCTGAGAAAGGCGCGGGTGGCCCGGGCGTGCTGGGCGACGTTGGCGAGCAGCTCGGCGGCACAGAAGTAGCAGATGGCCTCGAGGAAGGGGGCCGGCCGTCTCTCGACCGCCACGCTCACCTCGGTCGGGACGGGGCTGCGGGCGGCCAGGGTGGCCAGGGCGTTCTCGAGCCCGGTGTCGAGGGCGGGCGGGTGGATCCCCCGGGCGAGGTCGCGCAGGTCCGTGATGGCCTCCTTCGCCCCCCGGTGAGCCTGGTCCACCAGGGCTCGGACGGCCTCGAGCTCCTCCCTCCCCTCCCCGTCAGCCAGGGCGGAGAGCTTCTCGTTCGCCTGCCCGAGCCGCATCGCCAGCGCCACGAGCTGGGCCTGGGTGCCGTCGTGGAGGTCCCGCTCGATGCGCCGGAGCGTCTCTGTCGCCACATCGAGGGTGCGCGAGCGGGACTGCTCGAGCCTTCGCAGCCGGGAGGCGGCGGCGTCGGGGCCGAGGAAGAAGTGCATCAGCTGCCTGTCGGCCGAGACGACGAGGCGCATCGGCCAGGGAGCGATGAGCAGCAGCACCACCCCGGTGAGGAAGATGCCGAGGTGGGCGCCCGCCCCGACCGGCCCGGTCGCCGGGCCGCCCGCCACG
>JAJYQK010000108.1 GCA_021794645.1 Actinomycetes bacterium | reverse complement strand
GGCCTGGAACTTCTCCCGCAGCTCAACAGCTCGCCCGGCGTCGTCTGGACCGCTCACTACGAGAGCGCGCTTCTCTTCTTGCGAAGCCAGGCGGTCTTGGCGCCCTCGCCGGCACCGTCCCTTATGCCGTGCTCGTCGACGAGTGCGTCGAGGATGCGGCCCGACAGCTCGGCCGAGAGCGTGAAGTCTCCGGTGGCGCCTGAGTCGCTGGCGGCCGAGGCGCCCGGCTTGGCGAGGACGGTCCTCCCCTCGACGCTGAGCGCCTCCTCGGTGAGGGAGTATGTGAGCTCGATCCGCTCGGCGTTCGGCCCCTCGACGAGGGTGAGGCAGAGCTCGTCGATGGCGAGGCGGAGGTCGGCGATCTCGTCATAGGTGAACGACCACCGCGAGGCGACCGCCGCTCCGGTGGTGCGGGCGAGCACCAGCCACTCGACGGTGGCCGGGATCGTGAGCTCGACCCTCTCGTTGCTTGTCTCGCTGCTCATCCGCTCACCGCCGCGCCCGCCGTCTCGAAGATCTTGAAGACCTCGTGGAGCCCGGTTATCTCGAGCACCTTCGAGACGCTGCGGCCCGTGACCACGAGGCGGAGGTCGCCGCCGGCGGACCGGAAGCGCTTGAGGCCGCTCACGAGGACGCCGAGCGCCGTCGAGTCGAGAAAGGTCACCTCGCTCAGGTCCACCACGACGGTCTTGTGACCCCGTTGGTTGACCTGGACGAGGCGGTCGCGCAGCTCGGGTGCCGTCGAGACGTCTATCTCGCCCTTGACGGCGAGCACAGGGACCGCGGCGTCCTCGTTCTCGACGATCTCGAACCCTTCTTCCATCGCTGCCCTCCGATCCGTTCTTGCGGCGGCCACCTCAGCTCTCGCCGCCGTTCCTCCCGACGTGCCACCGACTGCTCACGGAGACTCCATGACGGTAGCGCCGAGCGCGAGAGACGGTGCGCCGGGTAGTCACCTGCGCCCGCAGGGTATCGGTGCCCCGAGGAAGAGGAGGAGAACGCCCCCATGCCAAACGACCAGACCCGCCCCGACATGGAGACCGAAGCCACAGAGGAGGAGGACGCCCGCTCCGCCCACGTGGCCGACCGTCCCCCGACGGCCGAGGAGGAGGCGGCGGCGGAAGAGGAGGAGCTCGACCCCGAGGTGGCCGCCACCTACAAGGAGGCGATCGAACGGGGTGCCGAGCTGAAAGGGGAGGGAGAGATCTCCTAGCGGGCTCCAGTCGCCCGAAAGGGCGGAGCCGGGACTGCCGCCGGCCCGCTCGTCACTGGCCCGGCCGGATGACGCCGACCGAGAGCAACCCGACACCGGCCGGCAGGCCGAGGTCTCGCCCGGCCCGCATCATCCAGACCTCTTCGAGCTCACGCTCAGGATCCCCACAGCGCCGCCTTGGCCGGCGATCCAGCTTCGCGCCTGCCCGGCCGGCACCAAAGGAGGCTTCCCAGCGGCCGGCACCGGGTCCCTCCCTTTTCGTGAGGGAGATTGCAGCTCTTTCCTCGGTGGCGCCGGCCAGCTGGCGGGGGCTCACCCGGCGGTCGGGGAGCGCTGCACTCCGGCGTCTCGAGCGAGGAGAGGCCGGACAGACGGCGGGCGGGAAGGCAGGTCAACGGGTGCTCAGGCGCGCAGAAAGGCCCCGCCGGAGCGTCCGGCGGGGCCTTTCTTGTCCTAACTCACCAGTGGTACCAGCGCCGCTCAGCTCCGCTTACGAAGAAGCCGATTATCCAGATCAAAAAGGCGACGACCGCCACTATCCATAGGAAATGGATCGCGAACCCGAGCCCTGCAAAGAGCAGGACGAGTAAGAATGCCAACAGAATCAGACCCATCTATCCGTCTCCTCCACTGTTCGAGAATAGCCAGGCAACCTGGGAATACCCTTTTCTGCCGGTAGGAGAACCTTTTCTGAGCGGCCGTCTTTCATGCAAAGATGGCTCGGGCATGGACGGGGTCGAGGTGGCCGGCGGGTTGCTCATAGTGGCGGCGGCTTTCGCCAGCATGACGGCCACATTCGTCGTGCCTCGTCGCGCCTCATGGGGCCTCCGGCTCGCTTTCATAGTGAACCGTGCCGTCCGCGCTGTCCTGGTTCGGTTGGCGAGCCCGATCCGCTCGCTGCAGGCGAAGGACACCGTGCTCGCCGCCATCGCCCCGGCCGCCCTCCTCGGCCAGCTCGCCACCTTCCTCGCCCTCTTCCTCGTCGGCTATGCCGTTGCCCTGCTGCCCTCAACCGGCTCCTTCGAGGCGGCAGTCCGCCTTTCGGCCACCCAGGTCTTCACGGCCGGGCTCGCCCGGGGGAGCGGGCCAGGCAATGCCACGATCGAGGTGCTGGCTGCTGTCACGGGAGCTGTCGCCATCGCCCTCCAGATCGGGTACCTGCCGGTGATATACGACGCCTTCAACCGTCGGGAGTCGCTCGTCACCTTGATGGAGAGCCGGGCGGGTCTGCCCGCCTGGGGACCCGAGCTGCTCATCCGCCACCAGATGGTGGCGAGCTTCGACGCCCTGCCCGATCTCTACCGGGACTGGGAGAAGTGGTCGGCCGACCTGGCAGAGAGCCACATCAGTTACCCGATCCTCCTCTTCTTCCGCTCGCCCGAGCTCGGCTACTCCTTCGTCCTCGCCCAGCTGGCCGTGCTCGACGCGGCCGCTCTGCACCTCTCCTTGATGCCCCTGAGCGCCCCGACCGAGGCTCGCTTCTGCCTCCGGATGGGCTTCACAGCCCTCCGGCGCATTGCCGGCATGCTCGGCTGGTCCTACGACGAGGACCCCCTCCCCGAATCGGAGATCCAGCTCAGCTTCGAGGAGTTCGCCGACGTCGTCGAGCTCATCGGGGCCGCCGGCATCGAGCTCGAGAGGAGCGCCGAGGAGGCCTGGCCGCACTTTCGCGGCTGGCGGGTCAACTACGAGTCCATCGCCTACCGCCTGGCCGACGAGGTCGTCGCCCCCCATGCCCCCTGGTCGGGGGAGCGCAGCCACCTCTCCCTGGCACTCGAGATGCCGAAGCGGCCGCCGCACCGGTCACCGGGGGGCAAGGTGGTCGAGTACGACCGCCTCCGCAGACCCAATCCCAGCTGATGGCGCCGACAACCCCGACCCTCTCGATAAGGCCCGGGCCGCTTCGCGGTCGCCTGCGGGCGCCCTCGAGCAAGAGCGTCACCAACCGGTTGCTCGCCATGACGGCCCTCGCTGCTGGTGAGAGCGAGATAGAAGAGCCGCTCCTCAGCGACGACACCGTCGTGATGGCTTCCGGCCTCACCACCCTCGGGGCCCCTGTCGAACTGGGAGACGGCCTCGCCCGGGTGCGGGGGGCGGGCGGCCGCCTCCACCCGGTGGGCCCCGTCCACGCCGGTCTCTCGGGCACCACCCTCCGGTTCCTCTCCGCCCTCTCCCTCCTCGCAGACGCACCCGTCCTGCTCGACGGCGGGCCGGGGTTGCGTCGCCGGCCCCTCCGCCCCCTCCTCGAGGTGCTGGCGGCTGCCGGGGCGACGGTCTCGAGCGAGGACGGCCATGCCCCCGTCCTCCTCCACCCGGCCGGGCTCTCGGGTGGGCGCCTTGTCGTCGACGCCGCCGAGAGCTCGCAGTTCGCGACGGCGCTCCTTCTCGTGGCGCCCTACGCCGAGCACGACCTCGAGGTGGTGATCGAGAACCTCGGAGCCGGTGGTTACGTGGAGCTCACGGTCGCCCTCATGACGAGGCTCGGGGCCAAGGTGGCGCGCCGGGGCGACGACGGCTTCTTGGTAGAGGCGGGCCGACACTACGCCCCTGGCCGTTACCGCGTGGAGTACGACGCCAGCGCGGCTGCTCATCTCTTCGCCGCCGCCGTCGCCAGCGGGGGGGAGGTGACCGTCACCAATGCGGCCGAGACGCTGCAGCCGGACGGCGCCGTGCCCGCCCTGCTCGGCGCCATGGGCGCCCAGGTGACACCGGGCCCGGCCGGGGGAGTCACCGTGGCCGCCCCGGCCGGCGGCCTCCGAGCGATCCGGGCGGACCTGGCGGCGATCCCCGACCAGCTGCCGACTTTCGCCGTGCTGGCGACGCTGGCGAACGGAGAGAGCCATCTCTCTGGGCTCGGCGTCAGCCGGGGACACGAGAGCGACCGCCCGCGCGTCGTCTGCGACGAGCTCAGCCGCCTCGGAGCCGACGCCTGCTTCGACGGCGAGTCGCTCGTGGTGAGAGGTGGGCGGGCGCTTTCAGGCGGCCGGGTCGAGACCTACGACGACCACCGGATGGCCATGGCGTTCTCGGCTCTCGCCACCGCCGTCCCGGGCGTCTCAATCGCCAACCCCGGCTGTGTGGGCAAGACCTATCCCCGCTGGTGGGACGACCTAGCCGCCCTCGGGGCGAGGCTCGAGGGCTGAGAGCCACTCCGCCACCACCTCGGTCACGAGCTCGGCGGTCTCTCGCCGGCTCCTCTCGGCCCCGAAGCGCCCTTCCAACGAGACGACCGCGGCTCCGAGCTGGCCCGCCAGGGCGGCGGCGTGCTCGTCGGCCTGGCCGACGACGACCAGGCAGGGGCGGCGGCGACCGGCGGCCGCTCGGACCACCGAGCCGGTCACCTTGCCCTCGAGGGAGGTGGCGTCGAGGCGACCTTCACCTGTCACGACGGCGCTCGCAGCCGCCAGCGCTGCCGGAAAGCCGCTCGCCCGGGCGGACACCTCGAAGCCGGAGACGAGCTCTGCCCCGGCCGCCGCCAGGCCACCGGCCAGGCCGCCGGCGGCACCGGCGCCCTCGAGGGAGGTCACGTCGCTCCCGGCCTCGCGATAGAGCCCTGCCAGCTCCTCGAGCCGGTGGCTGAGCTGCAGGACCTGGTCCGGGGAGGCGCCCTTTTGCGGCCCGAAGACCTCGGCGGCGCGGAGAAAGGGCGTGGTGACGTCGTAGGCGACGAGGAGGCGCCGGACCGGCAGGGGGCCGCCGGGTGGGAAGAGCCCCATCGCCTCGAGGGCCCCCCGCCCGCCGTCGGTCGAGGCCGACCCGCCGCAGCCGAGGAGGATCTCGCTAGCTCCCATCTCGCTCGCAGCCATGATGAGCTCGCCCACCCCCTTCGTGGTCGCCTCCATCGGCCTGTTGCGATCGGCCCCGCCTGCGAGCAGCAACCCGCAGGCGGTGCGGGACTCGATGACGGCCCTGGCAGCTCCGGGTCGTCCGCTCATGAAGAGGGGGGCCCGCACGGGGGAGCCGAGCGGGCCCGAGACGCGCACGATCTTCTCCTCACCACCTTCGCCGAGGAGCTCCCCGAAGCCCTCCCCGCCGTCGGAGAGCCGGCAGCTCTGCTGCGACCACCCCACCTGCTCGCAGGCAGCGGCGCTGGCGGCGCAGAACCCCTCGCCTGAGAGGGAGCCACGGAACTTGTCGGGCGCCGAGAGGAGGCTGGTCCCGCCCGGCCGGGCCGGGAGCTCGCTCACCCGAGCCCGAGCACCTCGAGGCACGGCTCGAGGCCCTGGATCTCGATGTCGTCGCGCCTGACAGCGGCGAAGCGCTCTGCTGTCATGCGGAAGTTGAGATGGGCGGCCCGCTCCTTCCCGGCCCGGATCGAGAGCTCGCGCCCGTTCTCCTCGTAGCCCACCCGCTTCGAGACGGCGATAGAGCGGATGTTGTCCTCGAAAGCAGACGAGTGCGCCTCCAGCGCTCTGAGCCCTTCGAAGGCGAGATGGAGGACGGCATGGCGCATCTCGATGCCGAGACCTCGTCCCTGGAAGGAGCGGGCGAGCCAGGAGCCGGTGACGACGCTCCTTTTCACAGGAAAGGCCTCGGCCCGCAGGTCCTGGGCACCGGCGGGCTCGCCGTCGACCAGCACTGCCATGTTCAAGAACCACCGCTGGGGCGAGAGCTCGGCGCGGTTGCGCCACCAGAACTGGAGCGAGAGCCGCTCTTTCTCCGGTGAGGGATCGCTCAGCCAGTCGAGCTGGAACTGGGAGGTCTTGTCCGGGAACATCGACAGCTCGGCCCTCGGCGCCAGGGCGACGGCGAGGGTGTCGTCGATGGGGCGCAACTCCAGGCGGGGGGTGCGGATGACGAGACCGAAAAACGGCCAGTAGGGGTGCGCCATGTCAGATTCTCCCACTAGGGGCGAAGCGGCGCCGCCACCTCCTCGATGAAGCGGGCGGCCCGCTCCATCCGCTCGGCGTGGCTCCCGCCGAGGGTGCGGTCGGGCAGGATGAACTCGGCTATACCGAGCCTGTCGAAGGCAACCAGGTCCTCTGTGAGCTGGCCGGCCGTGCCGTACAGGGTCGGCTGGCTTGTTTCGGCCCGCAGGCGGGCGGCTCGGTCCGGCTCGTCGATCAGGTGGACGAGGGCCTGGGTGGTGCGCTCGAGGCTGGCGGGGTCGCGCCCGACCCGCTCGCAGTGCGAGTCGAGCACCTCGAGCTTGTGCCCGATGTTGGCTGGCGTCGACCAGTAGTTCCAGACCTCTGCGTAGCGGGCGGCGATGCCCATGGAGACCTTCTCGCCGGCGACGCCGAGCACGAGAGGGAGCGGCTCTTGCACTGGCTTCGGCTCGAGCGGGGCATTCTCGAGGTGGTACCACTTGCCGGCGAAGTCCGACCTCTCGTTCTCGAAGAGGCTCTTTATCACCTGGCAGGCCTCTTCCAGCCGCCCCAAGAGCTCTGGCACCTCGGGCAGCTCTATGCCATAGGCGGTGTGCTCGTTCACTTGCCAGCCGGCGCCGAGGCCGAGCAGGCATCGCCCGGCGCTGATGCGGTCGACGGTGGCGGCCATCTTGGCGACTATGGCGGGGTGGCGGTAGGTGTTGCCGCTCACGAGCACGCCGAGGCGAATCCGGCTGGTGCTCGCCGCCAAGGCGCCGAGCGTCGTCCACGCCTCGAGGCGGGGGGCGTCTGCCGGCTCGCTCTGGGGCATGAAGTGGTCGGCCAGGTAGACGGCGTCGTAGCCGAGCCGTTCCGCCTCCCGGGCCGCGGCGACCACCTCGTCGTAGTCGTGCTCTGTCGAGATCCAGTAGCCGAGGCGCATCTCTTCTTCCTAGCGGATCGTGAGCGCCTCTTTTCTCAACAGCCTTCTGGGAGCGCCAGCCGCCCAATGCCCGCAGGCGTGATGGCGTAAGCGGAGCGCCGGCTCATCGCCATGGCGGTCGGCACCTCCATGCCGCCCTGGGGCCGAGTCGTGGGGCCGAGGTGGCCCGAGGGCGAGACGCAGGTGAGCCCGGAGAGGCCAGCGAGGATCACCGGCCCGCCGACCGGCAGGAGGGCGAGGCTGGCGAGGGAGGTGGTGGAGCTCCCCTCTGCCGAGAGCGTGAGCGGAGCCAGCCGGGCCAGCCGGGCCAGGTGCTGGCTCGTCCCGTCACCAAGCACGAGGAGGGCTCCGGCGCGAGCCGGGACGAGCGAGCCGACCTCCTCACCGGCCGGCAGGGGTAGGCGGGAGGAGATGTGGCCGTTGGCCAGGTCGAGGAGCGCCAGTGAGCTGGAGGACACGGGGGGGACGGCTCCGGGGCGAAAGAGGCTCAAGAGGAGCTGGCGACCACCGGGGAGGAGGGCCATGTGCTGCACCACCTCTCCCGGAAAGGCCGCAACCCTCTCGGCCTGCCCCCTGGCCGAGATACGGATGATCGCCCGGCCCGTCGAGGCGATGGCCGAGCCAGCCGGGCCGGCGGCGAGCTCGAGGCCGTAGCCCCGCCCCAACGAGAGCCGCCGCAGGACAGAGAGCTTGGAGTCGAGCAGATAGCAGTAGAGGCGGTAGGGGGCCTCGGCTGCCGCCTTGTCGAAGGCTAGGACCCCGGTCCCGAGCCAGATGCTCCTCCCGCTCACGGCGGCCGAACTGGCGAGAGGGGCGGCCCGGGGGAACTGGCGCGAAGACGACAGGAGCCGCCCGGCGGAGCTGAGCAGGCTCAGGCGGAGGCTCGTCTCCTCCCGCCCGCAGGCCTGCAAGGCCACGAGCCGCTCCCGCGGGCCGGGGATGAGGTCGTAGAAGGTGCCCGCAGCGGTGAGCTCGTAGCGCCAGGCCCCCAAATGGGAGGAGACGGGGCGGCCGGCGCCGCCGGCCACCGGCGAGCACTGTCCAGCCGCGGCCGCGGCCGCCGGTGGGGGAGCAGCCCTGGTCTTGTCCGAGAGCCGGAGGGCAGTGAGGACGCAGCCGGCCACGACGAGCGCGGCGAGCAGGCTGAGCGAGGTGCTGAGCAGGCGGCGCCGGAGGGGGAGCCGGCCGGGGTTCTCTTTGTTCTCTCGCGCAACCTCGCTGTCCACTGCACCCGCCTAGAAGTCTCGTCGTCGATGCTAAGACGCACGGTGAAGCCGTGAACTTGCGCCCCCGGACGCGACGATGCGGGGCGCGAGCGCGCCCCGCATCGTGGTCGCTTGCTCAGTAGAGGCCGAGCTTGGCGGCGCACTGGGGCCAGGGACTCCAGCCCGAGCGGGCCTGCAGCTCCTGGGCAGCCTCGTCCTGCACGGCCGGGGAGGCGTTGCTCGGGAGGCCGCTGAAGCCGAGGCCGTACCAGGTCTGCAAGTCGAACTGGTAGGCGCCGTAGTAGCCGTTGCCGGTGTTGGTGGCGTAGTTGTCTCCGGACTCGCACATGCGCAGCTGGTACCAGACCCCGCCGGTCGGTGCCGCCGTAGCGGGTGCCGGCACAGGGGCGACGGGCGCCGGAGTGGCGGTCACGGCCGGGGCCGGGGCCGACACGACGACCGGGCGGGGCTTTGGCCGGGCCCGGCGGGGATGGCGGACCATCGGCAGGCCGGTCCGCTCGCTCAGGTTGCGCCGGTCGACGGCGTGGATGTCGTGGAACGCCACGAGATCCGGGCCGCCCCAGACTGAGTCGAGGAGGGATGAGGGGACAGACGATCGGGTACCAGCAAGATTGCTGAGCAGATCGGTCTTGATCGTCTTCTTGGTGCTTGCAAGGGTGGCGGCGCCGGGGGAGCCGGCGACGGCTGTTCCTGCGACGGCGGTTGCGCCGAGGGCAGTCAGGGTGGTTAGCGCGAGCAGGGTTGGCTTACGCATCGTGCTCCTCCTTGGGAGTTCCGAAACCCGGTGGGCTCCAGGTGGGTGCTCTGATGCGGGCTGCCGTCTTGTCGCATGCGTCTCGTGGCCCGGTGCCGGAAGGGCTGGCCGGGCCGGGACATGGCGGTCCGTTCGAGGTGCAGACGGGTATTGCCCTGGGTGGTTCTGTTAGGAAGGCTCCTTCTCAGCTCGGTTGGGGTCTCGTTGCCGACGAGGAGCTGGGCTCCCGCCACCTCGCTCTTTGTGTCTCCGGCCTACGGCCGGAGACCTCTGAGCGGGGCAGAAACCCAACCCCCGGGCCACCCCACCGGGGAGTTTGTCTCCGTCGTCAGTTGCCGACGTTGTGGCGGCGGACACCCTAACGAGTGAATTTCGCCGCCAGCAAGCTGGTCCGGCCACAAGCTGTGGTCCTTCACTCACGGTGCGCTGGCAAAGCCAGCTAATACCCTGTTGAGGCCGTCCTTAGTGCGCCGAGGCCGCCGGCAAAAAAAATCTGGCGCAAGTGTGACTCGCCGTAACGGAAAGAGAGCTCGTCAGGGAGCCGCGGGGCCGAAAAAAGGGGGGTCTCGGGCCCCGGTTCAGGCGGCCGGGCCGTCGAGCTCACCCTCGGCTGCGGTCGACAGGTTGAGGCTGCCGGCCACCTCGTAGAGGGCATCGGCCACCGCCGCTCGCACCTCTGGGCGACTCTCCTCGGCCACGCTCGCGAGCGGCGTGATGGTGGCGAAACCGAGAGCGGTCAGGGTCTCGTCGCTCTCGTCGCCGGGCGGGGCGTCGCCGAAGCCGAGCTCGAGCTGCATCTTCGAGCTCCCCTCGGCGTCGACGAGGGCCGAGCGGACGAGGCCGCTTCGCGCCAGCTTCGCCCAGCGCAGCCCGGCCAAACGCTCGAGCGGGAGGTTCGGCACGTTGCAGCTGAGGACCGTCCTCACCGGCGCTGCCGCCACCTTCGGAGCCAGCTCCACGGCGAGAGCAGCCGCCGTCTCGTAGTGGATGGTGCGTCCGGTGTCGGACTCGAAGGCTGCGAACGGCCCTGACTGGATCGACATCGCCAGGCCCCGCTTGTTGAAGTGCACGGCCGTGAGGGCCGCTCCGATCGTGCCTGAGTGCAAGACGGCCCGCCCGACGTTCCGCCCGGGGTTGATGCCGGCGACGATGAGGTCAGGTGGTGGGCCGTAGGCACCGAGGCAGCCGGCGATGACGATGAGAGCGGGGAGGGCCTCCACCCCGAGCGTCTCGATCCCCTCGAGGCCGGGCCGCTCAAGGGTTGCCACCTCGATGCCGTCGGTCATGGTGTGGAGGGGGCCGACCCCCGCCGATGCTCCGCTCGCCTCCTGCATCGGGGCGGCCACGAGGACGTCCATCCCGGACTCGTGCAGGGCGCGTGCCAGCACGGCCAACCCTGGGGCTTCGACGCCGTCGTCGTTGGTGACCAGTACCCGCATCTCTCCAACGATACCGAGCCGCAAGCGAGCAGCTCGGCCGAGGCCTAGAGGATCGTGACGAGCGTCCCGAGCGGGGTGTAGGGCCAGACGACCTGGGCGGAGGCGAAGGGCATCTCGACGCAGCCGAGACTCTGGGGGAAGCCGTACTGAGCCCGGATGAAGCCGTGGAGGGCGTCACCACCGTTGAAGTAGCTCACCCAGGGGATGCCCGGGTCGCTGTAGTGGGTGCCGTTCGGGTTGGTACCGCTCATGGTCGTCGTGCGGTAGCGGAGGTAGACAGGCCAGGTGCCGACCTGGGTCGGCGACTGGGGGATGCCCGTGTTGGCGAGAGTCGTGAAGACGTTGACGCCGTCCCGCCAGACCGTGACGTACTCAGGGCTGCCCGTCGAGACGTAGACGTAGTCGTAGGGAGCCCGGTAGAGGGCGTGGGCGGCGGCCGCCTTCAAGAGAGCAGCCCAGACGAGGGGGCCGGCCTGGCCGTCGACGGCCAGGCCGACGGAGCTCTCGAAGGTCATGACGGCGCCGGTCGTGATGACGTTCGGCTGGCCCGCCTTCCAGAGGCTGGCGAGGCTCGGTGGGATGTTCTTGAAGCGCCACGAGAAGCTTCCCGCAAGCGCCTGGCGAGGGACGTCGCCCGCCACCGACGGCTCGATGTCGCTCGGGGTGCTGGCCGCCGGAGCGGCGATGACCGTGGTGCCACCCATTCCCGGAGCGGGCGGAGCTGCCTTCTGCAGCTGGGCTGCGCTGGTGGCCACGCCGCTCACCGGAGCAGGCGCCGAGCCACCCGCCGGCGTGAAGTTGAGCGGCAAGTAGCCGAGCTCGGCCAGCAGCTCCTGCAGGCGGAGGACCGAGCCGCCCTTCACCTTGAAAGTCGAGCGGTAGGGCGTCTGCAGCGTCGTGCCGTCCTTCGCCGTTGTGCCCGCCGGCACGGTGACGGTCTCTGTGGCATAGGGGGAGTACTGGGCGACCGGCTTGAACTCGATTGTGCGAGGGCCGACCGAGTGCCACGCCCCCTGCAGGCTCGGGCTGATGATCGGCAGGGCGGTGCCCTGGGCGAGAGGTTCGTTGTAGGTGACCGTGACCGGCGCCTGCCATGAGACCTTGCCCGAGGCGGCGTTCGGGGTGACAGAGAGGACCTTCAACGGCGTGCGCGACTGCCGGCCGCTCGAGGCGGTCTCGTCGGCCTTCGTCCCGCTCACGGAGTGATGGGCGGTCCGGTTGGCCTGCGGCGCCGGGCGGTGGCTCAAGTAGACGGCGCCGCCAGCAGCCGCGACCACCACCACCGCACCGGCGATGGCTGCACCGATGCCGAGTGCGCCACGATCGTCGCGCCTATCCATCTTTCCCCATGAACCCACCTCGAGGGCCGCAAGGGCCCAGTAGCCGACACCTTTGTCGAGGTGGTGATACCCGGAGGGGCGCCACCACAGTCCCATCCTACTCCGCCACCGACCCATTGAACCCCAGCTCATGGCCTTGCGGCGGCTTCTTGGAGCTTTCTTTGCACTTCGTCCCACCCTCCCAGGCACCGCCGACGGCCATCGAGCCCGCCGGGTGGCTGCCCGGGGGCCAGAGAGCGCTCTTGTTCGCTGTACCCCTCTGACGCCGGGGGAAGGGGACTCCTTGCAGAGGCGGCCGAGGGGGTGCCAGGGCCGAGCCGAGCCCGTGGGTTACCATCTGCCCGGGAGGTGGCTCGATGATCGAACCTCGGCACGGGGGCGGTGTGATGCGGGCCGGCCACTACGTGCTCGTGGGAGCAGTCGCCGTCGTGGCGGTCATAGTCGCTTTCACCGTGTTCGACTTCGTCGCCGGCCTTCTGTTCTTGGTGGTGAAGATCGCGGTGGTGGCCGCCATCGTGGGCGGGGCCGTCGTCCTCGCCAGCCGGGCCGCTCGCCGCCGGCGCTGACTCAGCGGCCCGCCCCGGCCGACTCGGCCTCGGCCTGGGTGATCCATGTCTCGTACATGGCGGCGTAGCGACCCCCGGCCGCCAGCAGCTCGGCATGGCTGCCCACTTCGGCGATGCGGCCCTCGGCCACGACGACGATCCGGTCCGCTTTCATGGCGGTGGAGAGCCGGTGTGCGATGAGGACTGCCGTGCGACCCTGCAGGAGTATGTCGAGCGCCTTCTCGATCCTCGTCTCAGAGGCCAGGTCGAGGTTGGAGGTGGCCTCGTCCAGCACGAGGACACGAGGATGGGCGAGGAAGGCTCGGGCAAGTGCCAACAGCTGGCGCTCGCCCGAGGAGAGCGACTGGCCCCGCTCGTGCACCACGGTCTCGAGCCCTTCTGGCAGCCGGGCGATCACCTCTTCCAGCCCGACGGCTCGCACGGCCTCGTCCAGCTCGGCCCGGCTGGCCTGGGGGCGGGCAAAGGCGATGTTCTCCCGCACCGTGCCGGCAAAGAGGAAGGGCTCTTGGGGGACGACCCCGAGCTGGCGCCGGAGCGAGGCGAAGCTCACCTTCCGGAGGTCGTGGCCGTCGATCAGGACACGGCCGGCTAACGGGTCGTAAAAGCGCGTGATGAGCTTGGCGAGCGTCGACTTGCCCGCGCCGGTCGGCCCGACAAAGGCGACGGTCTCGGCCGGCTCGATCGTGAGATCGATGTCCGAGACGACCGGCACGGTCGGGTCGTAGCCGAACACCACCCCCTCGAAGGTGATGCGGCCCTCGACCGGGGGGAGGGCGTCGGCGGCGGGCACCTCGTCGACCGATGGCTCTGTCTCGAGCAGGCCGCGGAGCTTGATGATCGAGGCCTGGCCCTGCTGATAGGTGTTGTACTGCTGCACGAGGAGCTGGATCGGCTGCAAGAAGCGGTTCAGGTAGAGGAAAAAGGCGATGAGGGCACCGATGCTGAGGGAGTGGTGCAGCACCATGTCACCGCCGATGGCGAGGAGCGCCCCCTGCCCGAGGTAGCCGAGCATCTGGGTGCCGGGCCCGTATACGGCGCTTATCTGGGCGGTCTGGTTGTTGGCGTCGCGGTAGGTGCCGACCACGTTGCGGTGGTGCAGGACGTTGTGGCGCTGGCGGTTGTGGGAGGTGACCACCCGCACCCCCTGCAGGCTCTCCGAGAGGTCAGCCAGCACGCCGGCGATGCCGTCGCGGACCTTCTGGTAGGCCCGCTCGGAGGCGACCCGGAACCACAAGGAGGCAGCGCTCAGCACTGGCAGTATGAGCAGCACCGTGATGAGGGCCAGCCGCACGTCCATCACGAAGAGGACGGCCGTGATGACGATCATCGTCAGCCCCTGCACAGCGAACTGGGCAAGGCCGTCCTGCAGCAGCTGCTGCAGGTTCTCGATGTCGCTCGTCATCCGCGACATGAGAACTCCCGCCTTCTCCTCGGTGAAGAAGTCGAGCGAGAGCCGCTGCAGGTGGGCGAAGACGCGGATGCGCAGATCCTTCATCACCCCGGCTGCCAGCCGGCCGGTGGTGCGTACCTGTGCCCGCTGGGCGAGGGCGCTCACAAGGACGCAGGCGAGGTAGGCGCCGGCGGCTACCCCGACGACGAGGAGGCTGCGGTGGCCGGGGAGCATGCCGTGGTTGATGGCGATCTCGGTCAGGTAGGGACCGGCCTGCGAGGTGAGCGCCATGACGACTATGAGGCCGACCGCAGCGACGAGGAGGCGGGGATAGGCGACGAGGAGGCGCCCGAGGCTGAGGCGGCCCGGCCCGGTCGCCGGCCGCTGCTCGAAGGTCTCGGTCGGCTCGGGATGGACAGGCTCGTCGGCGAGGAGGCGGTCGACACCTTCTTGCAGCTCGCTCGGGATCCCGCCGAAGGGGAGCCCGCCCGCTCCCCGGACGGGCGCGAAGCCCATGCCGCCGCCGCCCCAGGCCATCAGGCCGTCCTCGTCTCGTGCTCGCGGCTCTCCTCGGCGCTCGACCGGGCCAGCACCTCGGCGTAGAGCGGGTTGCTCTCGAGCAAACGGGCGTGGGTGCCGTCGGCGACGATGCGGCCGCCCTCGAGCAGCACCACCCTGTCGGCCAACGAGATGGTCGAGAGGCGGTGGGCGACCACGAGGGTCGTGCGCGCCTGCATCAGGTGGCTCAGGGCCTCGTGGATCTTCTGCTCGACGTGGACGTCGATTGCGCTCGTGGCGTCGTCGAGGATGAGCACCGGTGGGTTGACGAGAAGGGCGCGGGCGATGGCGATTCGCTGGCGCTGGCCGCCCGAGAGGGTGTAGCCCCGCTCGCCGACGACGGTGTCGTAGCCCTCCGGGAGCTGCTCGATGAACTCCTCGGCGTTGGCCGCCCGAGCGGCCCGGCGGACCTCCTCGAGGCTTGCCGTCGGCCGGCCGTAGGCGATGTTGTCCCGGATGGAGACCGAGAAGAGGAAGGGTTCGTCGAGGACGACACCGACGTTGGCCCTGAGGCTTCGCACCGTGAGGTCCCGCACGTCGTGGCCGTCGATGCGCACGGCCCCCTCGTCGACGTCGTAGAAGCGGGTGAGCAGACGGGCGACGGTCGACTTGCCGCTGCCGGTCCGGCCCACGATCGCCACCCGTTCGCCGGCGGCGACGGTGAGGTCGAAGCCCTCCAGCACGCGGGGCCGCTCTCCGCCCGGGTAGCTGAAGCCGACCCCCTCGAAGCGGAGCTCGCCCCGGCAGTCGACGAGATCGACAGCGCCCGGCCTGTCGACGATCTCGGAGCGCTCGTCGAGGATCTCGTAGATGCGGTCGGCGGAGGCGGCCGCCCGCTGGCTCATCATGATGAGCATCCCGAGCATGGTGAAAGGGACCTGCATCATGAGCAGGTAGGCGTTGAAGGCGAGGATGGCACCGAGGCCGAGGTGGCCGTGGATGACCATGTAGCCACCGAAGACGAGCACTAGCACGAGGCCGATCTGGGAGAGGTTCTGCACGGCCGGTGTGAAGCGGGCCCGCAGGTCGGCGTCTTTCACATAGCTCCACTGCAGCCGGGTGGCCGCCCGTGCCAGCGCTTTCAGCTGCTGATCCTCGGCGGCGAAGGACTTCACGACCCGCACCCCGCTCACGTTCTCGTCGACGATCGTGGCCACGTCGGCCAGCCGGGCCTGGATCAGCCAGGAGACCGGGAACATCGACTTCCGCATCTTCACGCTCAGCAGGTAGACGGCCGGCATGGTGACCATGGCCACGATGGCGAGGGGCACGCTGATGGCGAGCATGAAGGCGAAGGCGACGAAGGCGATCGAGCACTGCACGAGGATGAGCGGCGCGAACGTCATGTACATCTGGACAGAGCGGATGTCGGAGTTGGCCCGCGAGATCAGCTGGCCGGACTGGACCCGGTCGTAGAAGGAGAACGACATCTGGCTGAGGTGCTCGTAGATGATGTTCCGCAGGTCGAACTCGATGTTGTAGGCGGTCTTGTAGATCGCCAGGCGAGAGCCGTAGCCGGCCAGGCCGCCCACCACTCCGAGGGCGAGGATCCAGTAGACGTAGAACGAGAGGGGGGCCCTGTGGGCGACGATGGCCGTGTCGATCGCCTTGTTGAGCAGGTTGGGGATCTGCACCTGGAGCACGAGGCCGGCAAAGGAGAGGCCGAGGGCGAGAAAGAAGCTGAGCTTGTGCGCCTTCACCACCGGCATGGCGCGGCGGAGCCACGACTTCGATGTGTCGGGATCGATCCCCGCCCGCGGCGCCCCGTAGCGGGGGATCTCGGCCACTGGCGTGAAGGGGTCGGCGGCCTCCTCTGCCTGGCGGAGGCTCACGGCCTAACCGGGCGGTGGGCCTCGGCCCGCCAAGCTGTGAGCAGGTCGCCCCAGGCCTCGAGCCCGGCGAAGGCCCTGGCGACCACCGGCTCGTCGCCCTGCGAGGCGGCCACGAGGCGCAAGCGAGCCTCGACTGCCCTGTCAGCTGTGGATAGCAGCCGGCGGCCGGGGCGGGTGATGGCGTGGGTCACCTTGCGGCGGTCCTCGGCATCAGGCAGCCGCTCGACGAGGCCGCGGGCGACGAGGCCGTCGACGACCGCTGTGATCGAGGGCCTGCGCAGGCTGAGGCTCTCGGCCATCGAGGAGGGGAGGGCCTTTCCCTCGGCGAGGAGCGCCAGCACCCGGTACTGGGGGAGCGAGAGATCGACCTCGGCCAGGGCCACCTCGGCATGGCGCGCCAGCCAAGCGGTGATCCGTGCCAGCGAGAGGCTGCTCGACCCGGCTGCATGTTCGATGCCCACATACTTAGACTATCTAATAGTCAAGGGCCGAGACGCCCTGTCCGGGAGCGCTCCACCCATCGACCAGACTGTGTCATGGCGATCTGGCGCGTCCGCGACTTCCACGACGAGGACCTGGACGACCTCATAGGGCTCTGGGACGACCCGGCCTCGGGTGACAGCGACCCTGTCTTCTCTGTCTCCGAGCTCGTGGCGGCCGTGCGGGGCGGGGATCCGGCGGTGGTCGCCCTCGTCGGCGAGGAGATCGTCGGGGCGGCGGTGGCCGAGACCGACAAGGACAGGGCCTGGCTGCTCCGCCTCAGCCTCGCTCCTCCCTGGCGCCACCGCGGGATAGGAAGCGCCCTCCTGCAGGGCCTGGAGGAGCGTCTCGTCTCCGCCGGGGTCCAGCGGATCAGCTGCCTTCTCTCCTCTGAGGCCGAGATCGGCGCGGCCGCCCTCGAGCACCAGGGCTACCGCTCCCGCCCGGGCATCGTCTTCTACGAGAAGCTCGAGAGCCTCTCCTCGGCCGCCCACGGCCTTCTCGCCCAGCTCGGCGGCCGGATGGTGCGACCGGACGCCTGGCAGACCCTCGGAGGGATGGTGCGGGAGAAAGAGCTCATCGAGCAGCGCATCGTGCTCCCCCTCGCCTACCCCGACGAGGCCGAGCGGGCCGGGCTGAAGCCGCCCCGGGCGGTTGTCCTCTTCGGCCCGCCCGGCACCGGCAAGACGACCTTCGCCAAGGCGGTCGCCTCCCGGCTCGCCTGGCCCTTTGTCGAGCTCTTCCCCTCCCGGCTGGCCGGCGAGTCGGCGGCGGGCCTGGCGGCCGCTTTGCGGGAGGCCTTCGCCCAGGTCTCCGAGCTCGACAGGGTCGTCCTTTTCATCGACGAGGTGGAGGAGATAGCGGCGCTCAGAGGGGACTCCGCCCTCAGTGCGGCCCAGGGCGTCACCAACGAGATGCTGAAGCTCATCCCGGCTTTTCGCGAGCGCGACGGCCGCCTGCTCGTCTGTGCCACCAACTCGGTGCGGGCGCTCGACGCTGCCTTCTTGCGCCACGGCCGCTTCGACTACGTCATCCCCGTCGGGCCACCCGACCCGGCCGCCCGCCAGGCGATCTGGGAGCGCTACCTCGAGAGCGTCCCGCACGAGGAGCTGGACGAGGCGGCCATCGTGGAGCGCTCCGACATGCTGACTCCGGCCGACATCGAGTTCGCTGCTCGCCGGGCGGCGCAGCGCGTCTTCGAGCGCTCCGTGGCAGGTGAGAGCGAGGCCCGGGCGACGACCGGAGATGTCCTCGAGGCGATCGCCGCCACCCGGCCCACGCTCACCCGCCAGATGATCGAGGACTTCGAAGCCGACATCGACGGCTACGCCCGGCTTTGAGCCGCCGGGCAGCAAGACGGGGCCTCGGCGGACTCAACCCGGTCCTACCGGCACTGCTCGGGGCGGCCTGCATCTCCTCGTCTGCCATCGCCGTCCGCCTGGCCGACACCCCGGCGGGCACGACGGCGTTCTACAGGTGCCTGTTCGCCCTGCCCGTCCTCTACCCGCTGGCGGCCCTCGAGGCGCACCGGAAGGGGAGAAGGCCGACTTCCCTCCGGCTCCGCTCGGCTCTGGCCGGGGCCTTCTTCGGCGTCGACCTGTTCTTGTGGACCCATGCCATCTACGACATCGGGGCGGGCGTGGCGACCGTCCTCGGCAATCTGCAGGTGATCTTCGTCACCGTGGCGGCCTGGGCTGTCTTTCGCGAGCGGCCCCGGCCCCAGTTCATCCTCGCCCTCCCCGTCGTGCTGGCCGGGGTCTTCCTCGTCTCGGGGCTCGCCGGCTCGGCCGGCGCCGGCTACCACCCGCTCGACGGTGTCCTCTACGGCCTCGGCACGGCCGTCACCTACGCGGCGTTCATCCTCATCCTGCGCAAGAGCACCGCCGGCTCCACCTACGTGGCCGGACCGCTGGCCGATGCCACGGCTGGCGGTGCCGCCGTCGCCCTCGTGCTCGGCCTCTTGTTCGGGGAGATCCCCTTCGAGGTGGCGGGCCACTCTCTTGTTTGGCTCGTCTTCCTCGCCCTCGCCGCCCAGAGCTTCGGCTGGCTCCTCATCACCTCGGCCCTTCCCCGGCTGCCGGCCGCCCTGGCCGCCCTCCTCCTCCTGCTGCAGCCGGCGGCCGCCCTGGTGCTCGCAGCCGTCTTCCTGGCAGAGCGCCCGAGCGTGCTCCAGCTGCTCGGGGCGGCCCTCGTCTGCGTCGGCGTGGTGGCGGCCGCCCGCGCCCGCCCGCAGGACGATCCCGACACCGCTCCGGAGCCGACGCCGGGCTGAACGGGCCCTGGCGGCGCCCACCTCATTAGAATGGGACCAACTTTGGATCGACTATCACACCCCCGGGCGGGGACCAAGGAGACCGAGATGGCAGAGCTCGCCAACAGCCAGACCGAAAAGAACCTGAAGGAGGCCTTCGCCGGCGAGAGCCAGGCGAACCGCCGCTACCTCTACTTCGCCCAGGCGGCCGACATCGAGGGGTACCCCGACGTGGCGGCGCTCTTCCGCTCGGTGGCAGAGGGCGAGACAGGTCACGCCTTCGGCCACTTCGACTTCTTGAAGGCGGTGGGGGACCCCGTCACCGGCGTGCCCGTCGGCCCGACCGAGGACAACCTCCGCTCAGCCATCGCCGGGGAGACCTACGAGTACACCGAGATGTACCCCGGCTTTGCCAAGACGGCCCGGGACGAGGGTTTCGAGGAGATCGGCGAGTGGCTCGAGACCCTGGCACGGGCCGAGAAGAGCCATGCCGGCCGCTTCCAGAAGGGCCTCGACGCCCTCAGCTGATGACCCGGGGTGGCTGCCCCGGCGAGAGGGAGAGAACTTGAGCGGTCGCCTCCTCGGTCTCGAGGACATCGCGGACTTGCGCGCCTACGAGCGCGAGCGGGCCTCGTTTCGCGCCGAGGTGGTGGCCCTGAAGGCCCTGCGGCGAGTCCCCATCGGCCCGAAGGTGACGGTCGTGTTCGAGAACCGCACGACCATGCGTTACCAGATCCAGGAGATGGCGCGGGCGGAGAAGATGCTGAGCGACGAGCAGATCCAGGCCGAGCTCGACATCTACAACCCGCTCATCCCGGGCCCGGGCGAGCTCTCGCTCACCCTCTTCATCGAGCTCACCACCGAGGCCGAGCTCCGCCACTGGCTGCCCCGGCTCGTCGGCATCGAGCGCTCGGTAGAGCTGCGTCTCAACGGCGGTGAGGTCGTCGGCGCCCTCGTCGATGAGTCGCACGAGGCCCAGCTCACCCGGGAAGAAGTGACAGCGGCAGTGCACTATGTGCGCATCGCCCTCGACGAGAGGCAGCGGCAGTCGTTCCTCGCCGGACCGGCCCGCATCGCCGTGGCCCACCCGGCCTACTCCTACGAGAGCGAGCTGAGCGACGAGACCCGTCGCTCGCTCGCGTCGGACTGGTAGGGCGCCGAGCCGGCGGATCATACTCTCTTCTGCAAAGGGTATTGACACGGCCCGGGCCTGGAGACGATAATCGTTCTTCCCTCGGCTATGCGCAGTGGGCAAGACCGCGGCGGGCGGGCCCAGGGGTATCCGAACACGTGTGCGGCCCGCATCGCGCACCCAGCGAAGAAAGTGACCGAGCAATGAACGCCACGTGGCGCAGCCGAGCGGCATGTCGGGGCATCGACCCTGACATCTTCTACCCAGCGTCGGACGAGGACGCCTGGGAAGCCAAGGCTGTCTGCGACACGTGCCCGGTCCGCCAGCCCTGCCTCGAGCACGCCCTGGCCGTCCGGGAGCGCGAGGGCGTCTGGGGCGGCGCCACCGAGCGCGAGCGTCGTCGGATCCTCCGTCAGCGCCGACGCTCGGCCTGATCGGGCCCAAGCTGGCCCTGCCGGCGCAGGGCTAGCCTGCCTGGTGTGAATTTCGAGCTTTCAGAAGAGCTGGCCGCCCTCCAGTCGACCGTTCGGCGCCTCGCCCAGGAGAAGGTGAAGCCCCGTGCCCGCGAGATCGACCGGACGGGGGAGTACCCCGAGGACCTCTTCCGTCTCTTTGCCTCTTCCGGCCTCCTCGCCTTGTGCATCCCCGAGGAGTACGGCGGGGCGGGAGCCGGGATCCTCGGGCTGACGATCGCCATCGAGGAGGTGGCGAAGTACTCGAACACGGCCGCTTTGATGCTCCTTCTCACCCGTCTGCCGACAGGGCCGGTCATGATCGCCGGCTCGGAGGAGCAGAAGAAGCGGCTGCTGCCCGGGATCGCGGACGGCAGCCTGCGGGCCTCTTTCGGTCTGAGCGAGCCGGGGGCGGGCAGCGACGTCGTCGGTATGCGCACCCGGGCCATCCCTGATCGAGAGAGGGAGGGCGGCTGGGTGCTGACCGGCACCAAGTGCTGGATGTCGGGGGTGGCCCAGGCCGACTGGTACACGGTCTTCGCCAAGACCGGCGAGCCCTCGAGCCGCAGGCACGACTCCATCACGGCTTTCATCGTCGAGCGGAGCCAGGAGGGTGTGGCCGTCGGTTCTCTCGACGACAAGATGGGTGTGCGGGGCGTCGACACGGGCGAGCTCGTCCTCACAGATGTGCGGGTCCCTCCCGAGAACGTCATCGGCGAGGTGGGCGGCTTCCGACTCGCCATGCTCGGGCTCAACTCGATGCGCCCCATAGTGGCGGCGAGGGGCATCGGCTTGGCCGAAGGGGCCCTCATGTACGCCACGGAGTACCTGAAAGAGCGCCAGGGCTTCGGCCACGCCATGGCGGACTTCCAGGGACTGCAGTGGGAGATCGCCAAGATGGCGGTCGAGATCGAGGCCGCCCGGCTCCTCACCTACCGCTCGGCCTGGCTGGCCGACCAGGGCAAGTTCAGCCGGGAGTGGGTGCCCTACCTGTCGATGGCCAAGTACCACGCCACCGAGACGGCCGTTAAGGCCGCCGGCCTGGCGGTCCAGCTGCTCGGGGCGGCCGGCTACATGAAGGACCACCCGACCGAGCTCTGGTACCGGGACGCCCGCCAGCTCACGATCGTCGAGGGCACCTCCCAGGTGCAGCTCGGGCTGATCGCCAGGGGAGTGCTCGACCGCCATCTCTGGTGGGACTGAGATGGCGGCCGGCGGGGCTATAGAGGACTTTGGCGGCTGGCCGGGCATCCTCGGGCGCCTCTTCGCCCGCCAGGACCTGAGCGCCGCCGAGGCCGAGGCCGCCCTCGACTCGGTCCTCACCGGCCTGGCAGCCCCGAGCCAGATCGCCGCTTTCGCTGCCGCTCTGCGGACCAAGGGGGAGACGACCGAGGAGATGGTGGGCCTCGTCCGGGCGATGCGTGGCCGTGGTGTCCGGATCGAGCTCGGCCCGGGGCTGCTCGACACCTGCGGGACGGGCGGCGACCGGAGCGGCTCGATCAACGTCTCGACGATGGCGGCCGTCGTGGCAGCCGCCGCCGGGGCGGCGGTCTGCAAGCACGGCGGGCGGGCCGCAAGCTCGGTCTCGGGCTCGGCTGACGTCTTCGAGGCTCTCGGTGTGGCGGTCGACCTCGGCCCGGAGGGCGTCGCCAACTGCATCAAGGAGACCGGCCTCGGCTTCTGCCTGGCGCCCCGCTTCAACCCGGCCATGCGCCACGCAGCCCCTGTCCGCCGGGAGCTCGGCACCCCGACCGTCTTCAACTTCCTCGGGCCTCTCGCCAACCCGGCATCTGCCACCCGCCAGCTCATCGGCGTGGGTGATCCGTCCATGGCTGAGCGGATGGTCGCCGTCCTCGAGGCGAACGGCACCGAGCACGCCTGGGTCGTCTACGGCGAGGACGGCCTCGACGAGCTCTCGACGGTGGCGCCTTCCCGCGTGCTCGAGACCCGTCGCGTCGGCGCCGGTGCCTACGAGCGGCGGTCCTTCGTCGTCGATGCGAGCACCCTCGGGCTGGAGAGGGCGGAGGCCGGCGAGCTGCGGGGCGGCAGCCCAGCTGAGAACGCCGCGGTCGTCGAGAGCGTCTTTGCCGGTGAGAAGGGGCGGCGGCGGGACTTCGTCGCGCTCAACTCAGCTGCCGCTCTCGTCGTCGCCGGCATCGCCGAAGACCTCGCCGAGGGGCTCGAGCGTGCCCAGTCGATCCTCGAGGCGGGACGGGCGGCCGAGACGCTGGCGGCGCTGGTGAGCGTCTCCCGGCGCGAGGCTGGCCAGGCTCAGCAGGGATAGGGGTTCCAGGGCTCCTTGAACTTGTCGGTGATGACCGATGAGGAGGTGAGCCCGATCCTTCGTGCGGGCAGCCCGACGGCCGCCTGGAACTTGCCGGCATCGCCGGCGAGGAAGGCCGAGATGACCGTGGCGTCGGGCCCCTTGGCCGGCAGGAGGGCATCCTGGCCGGCGATGACAGCCTCGGTGGTCGGGAGCACCGAGCTGTAGAGGCTCGACTGGGAGAGCGAGTGATACCTCCAGCCGAGCGAGAGCATCGAGAGGGCCGAGAAGCCCGAGTCGACCCGCAGCCCGCTCACGAGGGCGCTGGAGAAGTTGGCGAGCCGGAAGATGTTCGGCATGACCGAGTGGATGCGGCTCAAGAGGGCACGGAAGAAGGCGTGCTGGCGCTGGATGCGCGAGAAGTCGCTCATGCCGTCGTAGTTCCAGACGCCGTGGGAGAAGTAGTAGAGGTGGCGGCTTCGCACGAGGGCGAGCGCCTCGGAGCCTGTGACGAGCTGGCAGCCGGTCTTCTGGACGTTGAGGCCGGTGTAGGCGTCCCGCACAGGGTCGGGAAAGTCCATGTAGATGCCGCCGAGGGCGTTCACCATGGCAGGAAAGCCGCAGAAGTTCACCTGCACGACGTGGTTGATCGGGATGTGGAAGTTCTGCTGGATCGTCCGGACGAGGTCGCCCGGCCCGTAGTTGAACGAGGCATTGATCTTGGCCGAGATGGTGGTGCCGGCGATCGGCAGCCAGGTGTCGCGGGGGATCGAGAGCATCTCGACCTTGCCGCTCGGAAGGAAGCGGGCGATCATGATCGTGTCCGAGCGCTGGCCGACGACGGCCTTGCTCGAGCCGAAGGACTTCGCCTGGGCGGCGGTCTTCACACACGAGCGGGAGTCCGATCCGACCATGAGCACGTCCTCTCCGCCCCGGCTCGACTGCGAGAGGCTCGTCACCTTCATCCGCGGGATCGAGCTCAGCTGGCTGTAGACGTAGCCGAAGCTCGCCACCGCCGCCAGGAAGAGGACGAGGACGAGGGCGCCGAAGCCGATGAGGATCCGCTTCGGCCAGCGCCGGCCACCTCTCTGGCCGGGACCGCCGAGGCGGCTGTGGCGGCCGTGGGAGCGCCGGCGACGGAACGGGCTTCGCCCCGCCTTGTAGACGTTGCGCCGCCGACCGGGCAGCCGGCCGAGATCACCTGCCACGGGCAGGAGGATACTGAGCACCTCCCCGCCGCGGGGCCGCTTTGGGCCGGGGTCGGCAAGGTGGGCTGTCTGTTAGGGCTGCTCTTCCGGGCCGAGTATGAAGCGCAGCTTCAGAAGACCGACGAGCGAGTCGAGGCTCCGGCGCCAGACCCCGCTGCGGGCCGGGCGCACCTCCCGCACTGAGGCCGGCAGCTCTTTCACCGTAAGGCCCGCCCGCTCGGCGCGGGCGACGAGCTCGACGTCGTAGAGAGCACCCCGCAGGCGGGTCCGGTCGACGAGCGGACCGAGGGCGTCCCGGTCGAGGGCCTTCATGCCGTGGGCGTCGCTCACCGGCACGGACAGCAGCAGGCGCATGAGGGCTGTGAACCCTGCGGTGAGGACGCGGCGCAGCCGAGGCCGGCTGTCCGAGGCGCCGACAGCTCGCTTGGAGGCCAGGACGAGAGTCGCCTCGCCCGCCCGGATCTCCCGCACGGCCTTCTCGAGGAAGGCGAGGTCGAAGTAGTCGACGTCGAAGTTGACGACGACCTCGCCCCGGGCGGAGAGGAAGCCGGCCCGGAGCGCCTCGCCATAGTCGGGCTCCATCAGCCGGACGAGGCGGACTCCCTCGAGGCTCGTCAGCGTCCGGCCGAGGCTGGCGGTCGAGTCGGTTGAGCCGTTCTCCACGATGATCACCTCGAAGCGCTCGCCTGCCTCGGAGAGGAAGGTGTGGATGGCCTCCGTGGTCTCGGAGAGAAGGGACTCCTCGTTGTAGGCCGGCAGCACGACGCTCAGCCCGAGGGGCTCCTCGTCTCCGACCGGCGGTCCGAGCAGGAGAAGGGGGCGCTCCTCCTCATCGCGCTGCTCATCGCTCACGATGTCGTCGGCGAGCGGGAGAGAGGGCTCGGAGGGGAGGGAGGGCTCGGGCCGGCGCATGGCGGCGAGGCCGACGGTTCCCGCCAGGCCGAGGAGGCTCGCCCCCCGGCCGGCCCAGTCGGCCGCGGAGCTTGCGTAGCGGAGCACGACTCGGTGCGCCCTCGGCACCACCGCCATCAAGTTGGGCGACACCTCGTAGGGACCGCTCGCAGCGCTCGCCCTCCAGTTGGGGAAGTAGGGCACCTTCACGAGGACGGGCACCCCCGGGCGGCTGACGTCGAAGGAGACCGACTCGTTGCCCGTGTGGACATGGCTGATCCTGGTCGGCTCGGTCGGGACCCCGTCGATGGGCGGCACCAACGTCCCCGGCCTGGCATGGGGCCAGGTGGGTGGTCCCGAGCGGGCAAGGAAGATGGGCCAGTACTGCTCGGACTCGTACCAGCGGAGGTTGGTGCGGAGCCACTGGCCGGCAGTCGCCGGCTCCACGACGGGAAGGTGGGCGAGAGGCACCACGAGCGGGCTGTTTCGGATCAGGTACAACACCACGTGCGGGTCCTTCACTGCCAGCTTGTTGTAAGGGCCGGGGAAGCTCGGCGCCGAGCCGATCCGCACCAGGGCGGGGTCGGCGTTGGCGGCTGCCTCGACGGGAGGCGACATGGCGAGGAAGTAGCGCACGCCCATGAGCTGCAGGTGCCGGATGCCGTCTGGCAGGTCGAAGCCGGGGTAGCTGAGCCCGGCGACAGGGTCGGGCGCCTCCCCGTTCTGGGAGACCTCAGAGACGTCGAGGAAGTGGAAGGGCGTCGTCGTCGAGGACTCGAAGTAGATGCCGTCGGTGGTCTGCATGCAGCCGGCCGTCCACATCGGGATCGACATCATCTCCTCGCTCGAGCCGAAGGCCGCTGTCGTCTCGGAGAGGTACTCGTATTGGAGCCGGCCGCAGCCGTAGCGGTGCCCGGCCCGATCGAGGAGGGCGATCATCGCCTTGAAGTCGTGCCAGCCCGAGCGGGCCTGCACGCCGCTGTAGTTCCACTGGATCCAGCCCGAGACCTGCGTGTGGGTCGGCGGTATGTGGTAGCCGAGGAAGGAGCTCCCCTCGAGCCCGCCGGTGAAGACCGAGCCGACGACGGCCCCGACTGTCACGAGCGCGGTGGTCAGCGCGGCCAAGGCCGAGGGGGCCGCCAGGCGCCCGAGCAGCCGGGCGAGCTCCCCGATGCCGAAGGCGGCGAGAAGTGAGGAGAAGAGGAACCAGAAAGGCAGCCAGCGGGCGTTGTAGACGAGGCCCGAGGGCAGGAAGTGGAAGGCCGCCACCGAGAGGAAGGCCGAGAGGGTGAGCACGAAGGCCACGCGGTTGCGGACGACGAGGGAGAGGATCGCCCCGAGGGCGGCCGGGATGAGGACGAACAGGTAGCCGTCGGGGAGGAAGTTCTGGCTGAACCAGTCGGGACCGCCGACGGCGGCGTAGTTCATGGAGGACGAGTACTGCAGGTCGGCGGCGAAGGGAAGGAGCCACCAGGCTGCGAGGAGGGCGCCCACGATCCCGATCGGGGCGACGGTGAAGAGCCCGTTCCAGAGTTGTCTGCGGCGGTTGCTGGTGAGAGCCATGAGGACGGCGACGCCGGCAAAGGCGAGGGCAGGCACCACGTGACAGAGGCAGGTGAGGGCGAAGAGGATGGCCGCCAGCCAGCGCAGCCTGGCGGTGCGAAGGGCATATGCGACGACGCCGAGAAAGAGCAGGCCGAAGGTGACAGCGAGCGAGAAGGAGAACTCCCCTGCCATCGTCGAGGCGAGATTGCCGCCATCGATCGTGTAGCTCGTGTTGAAGAGGAAGGGCAGCATCGACAGCGACATGAGAACCGGTACTGGCCGCCGGAAGCCTGCGAGGCGCCCGAAGAGGTAGCCGGCGGCCGGCAGGGTAACCGCACCGAGGGCGGTCACGACCTTGAAGGCGACGGCGTAGGGCGTCACCAGGTTGAAAGCTGCCACAAGGAGGGCAGGCAGCGGGAAGTAGAAGACGTACAACGGAAAGCCGTCGAACCACCACGGATCCCAGCCCGTGAGGCGGAGGTGGGGCAGGAGGTAGTGGATGAGGAAGTAGGGGGCGGCGATGTGCCCACCGTTGTCGCCGCCGACGTCGACGCCCGGCCCGAAGATGAGGTCGGGGCGGAGCTCGGCGATGAGGAAGACCATGGCGGCGGCGAAGGCCAGAAAGCCGACGAGGGCTGCTCTCCTCGAGCCGGCTCTCGTCGCGAGCGGGCGGCGGGGAAGCGGTGCGGCAGCCGGGAGGGAGAAGTCGGAGACCTCAGGTTCGGTCGTTGTCGCCTCGGACAGGGCGCCGCCCTCTTCTCGTTGTTGTTGCTCTCCGCCGGCCGTGCCGAGCCAGCCGGGCGCCTCCGGCCCCGGAACTCCCTGCACGACCGCAGAATCTACTTGGCCCCTGGTCCGTCTCGGCATCGCCCCAGTGGACCTCTGGTAGCCTCTGGAGGTTTCCACGGGCCGTTGGCGCAGCTGGTAGCGCACCTGCATGACGCGCAGGGGGTCAGAGGTTCGAGTCCTCTACGGCCCACCGGATGTGTACTCAATATGGTACACTTTCTGCGTGAGCAAGACCGTCCCGGTCCGTGAGCTTCGTGCCGAGCTCAGCCAGGTGATCGACCAGGTTGCCGATCTGCGTGAACACGTCATCGTCACCCGGCACGGCCGGCCGGCAGCCGTCCTCGTCCCAGTGGACGAGTACGAGGCCTTGGAAGAGACGGCGGAGATCCTGTCGGACGCCGAGACGATGGCCGCCATCGACGCGGGGTTGCGTCAGGTAGAGCGTGACGAGACGGTGACGCTCGACGACCTCCGCCGGGAGCTGCAGTCGCGCCGTAGAAGGTGAGTCGGGTCGAGCTCGCCCGGCGCGCTCGCAAGGAGATCGTTGAGCTCGACCGGCCGATCTCCGACGCCGGGGTCGAGGCGCTCGGACTTCTCGAGCGTGATCCCGGGGCCGGTCGCCTGCTCCGGGGAGAGCTTGGCGGACTGCGATCGCTTCGAATCGGTAGCTACCGAATCATCTACCAAGTTGACGACGGCCAGCGCCTGGTGCGCGTGCTCGCCGTCCGTCACCGCTCCGTTGCGCACACCACCGATCCGCGCTGAGGGCAAGCTGCGAACAAGGACCTCGTGGGCTCCTGCCGCTCAGGCAAGTTCGGGGCGTGCTGCCTGCCCCGTAGCGATGAGGCGCAACGTGATCCAGCCTCGCAGGTCATCGAAGTCGGTGCTGGGCGAGGCTGGCGGCCAGCTGTCCGGCGACGTAGCCGGCCACCGACCAAGGCACCGCGGGGGCTGGCCTCAGCTCTGGATGGGAGAGAGTGAGCCGAGGACAGGCCCTCGGGGCTCTTGCTCGATCCCCCCTATGGTTTGAACGTGGAAGGAAGCGAGAAGGATGCTTGACAAGGGCGTCGTCGGGGCGCTCGAGGCGGAGCTTGAGCCGGGCACCGTAGTCACCGATCACGAGGTCATGGAGAGCTATCGCTATGACCGTGCCCTCACCATCCGACCAGGGCGCCCGGTGGCCGTGGTCCGGGCCCGCTCGACTGCCGACGTCCAGGTCACTCTCCGGCTGGCCTCGCGCTTTGGCGTCCCGGTGGTGACGCGAGGAGCCGGCACCGGGCTCTCGGGCGGCTCGTCGGCGATCGACGGTTGCATAACTCTCTCGCTAGAGCGGATGCGCTCGATCTCGGTAGACGCGGCCGCCATGGTCGCCACGGTGCAACCCGGTCTGCTCAACGTAGAGGTGAAGGCGGAGGCGGCCCGATTCGGTCTCTGGTACCCGCCCGATCCCTCCTCTTACGAGATCTGCTCGATCGGGGGCAACCTCGCCACGAATGCCGGCGGGCTTTGCTGCGTGAAGTACGGCGTGACGACGGACTACGTCCTCGGCCTTGAGGTCGTGCTGGCGGACGGTCGGCTGGTGCGCCTCGGGGGCCGGACAGTGAAGGACGTGGCAGGTTATGACCTGAAGCGACTCTTCGTCGGGTCGGAGGGCACTCTCGGCGTCATCACCGAAGCAACCCTGCGCCTGCGTCCGCCTCCGGCGACATCCTCTACCGTCGTGGCCAGTTTCGGCCAGGTCGTCGACAGTGGCCGGGCTGTCGTGCAGATCGTTTCGTCGCTGCGCCCCGCTGTTCTCGAGATGATGGACGGCGCGGCGATCACCGCTGTCGAGCGGGTGAGGCCGATGGGTCTAGGCCCCGACATCGGCGCCCTCCTCCTCGGGCAGAGCGACGCCGGTCCGCACGAGGTGGCGCTCATGGCGCAGGCCTGCGAGCAGTCGGGGGCCACCTTCGTCGCTGTGACCGATGATCCGGACGAAGGGGAGATGCTGATGGGTGCCCGCCGGATGGCCATCCCGTGCGTCGAGCGTCTCGGGGCGGTGCTGATCGAAGATGTCGGTGTGCCGATCCCGGCGATCCCGACCCTGATCGCCGAGATCGGCGCCGTGGCAGAACGGCGGTCCACCCCGATCCCGATCGTTGGCCATGCCGGCGACGGCAACTTCCACCCCCTCGTCATCTTCGATCCCGCCGATCCCGCGGCAGCCGAGCGGGCTGAGCTTGCCTTCGACGACATCATGAAGGTGGCGTTGTCGCTCGGCGGCACCATCAGTGGCGAGCACGGCGTCGGGGTCCTGAAGGCCGACCATCTGGCCGCCCAGCTCGGCGAGGTGGCAGCAGAGCTGACGCGGACGATCAAGTCGGCGCTCGACCCGCGCAACATCTTGAACCCTCGGAAGTGGGTGTGAGCCAGGCAGTTGTCCGCGTCCTCACAGCGGCCAAGAAGGACGGCCGCCAGGTGCGGCTGACGGCGGAGATGGGCCTCCCGGGTTCCCGCCGGACTCGTCGAAGAGCTCCTCAGGCCTCGCTGCCAGCCTCCGGCTCTTCGCCCATCGGCTCTCGCTCGCTCACCTCCCAGCAGACGCAACCTCGCTCGTAGTAGAGCCCGGCCCGGGGCCCGCCCTGCAGCCAGGCGGCGGCATCGAGGTCGTGTACGACAGGGTCGCCTTCGGCTGCCGCGAAGGCGGCGGCGGCCCGGACACCAAGGTTGCTCTCCATCATCCCGCCGACATAGACGCCGAGGCCGGCGGCCCGTGCCACGGCTGCCATCTCCCGGGCCGGCAGCAGCCCTCCGCACTTCATGAGCTTTATGTTGACGGCGTCGGCCGCACCGAGCTCAGCGATCCGGCTGACGTCGTGTGCGTCCCGGGCACTCTCGTCGGCCAGCACGGTGTACGGGCTGCGGGCAGTCACGAAGGCGAGGCCGCGCAGGTCAGACGCCGGCACCGGCTGCTCGACCAGATCGACCGTGATCCCTGCTCTGTCGAGCTCCTCGAGTACCGCCACAGCCTGCCTGGGAGTCCAGCCCTGGTTGGCGTCGAGCCGCACCCTTGTCGACTCCGGGAGAGCGCCGAGCAGGTCGCGGATCAAGCGGCCGTCCTCCTCACCTCGCAGGCCGACCTTTAGCTTCAGCAGCTCGAATCCGTCGCTGAGAGCCCGGGTGCAAGCTGAGAGCATCTGCTCTAGATCACCCGCAGCGATCGTCATGTCCGTCGGGACGGAGGTCGCAGCCGTGCCGAGCAGACGCCCGATGCTCCATCCGACCGAGCGCGCCACGAGGTCGTGGAGGGCGACGTCGACGGCGGCCTTGGCGCTCGGGTTGCCGACGAGCGCCCGCTGCACGGCACGAGCCGTACCGAGCAGGTCGGCGGCGTCGCGACCGACCACATGGTCTTTCAGCTCCTGCAGGGCCGCAAGGATGCTTCCCCGGGTCTCGCCCGTGATGCGAGCCGTGGGCACGGCCTCGCCCCAACCCTCCGGGCCGTCGGCGACCACCAGTCTCACGGCGATGGATTCCACTGTGTCGACCTGGCGGAGCGCCGTCCTGAATGGCGCGGTGAGCGGGTACGAGCGCTCGACGACCTCGAAGCGATCTATCGAGAGCTCACCCACCGGGCAGTGCCCTAACTGGCCCGGGCCGCCCGGACCGATCGATTGTGCTGTCCCGTAGCGCCTTCATGCCACGAGCAGCTGCAGGCGGGTGGGTCCCTTCTCCGCCGGGACGGGAAGGCGGAGTGGCTCGGAGCCCGGTGTCAGAGAGCCGAGCAGCCGAAAGCCCGAGGCTCCTGTCACCGAAGGGAGGTTTGCCGGCAGGCCGTGCCAGGTGAGATAGCCGAGCACCGCGAATGCCAGCGCCTCCTTGGCCTGGGAGGCCAGGCCGAGATCCTCGCTCGTCAGTACTGTGGTCCTCGGCAGGTCGGACCTGAGCCACGAGAGCAGGGTCAGGTTGCGGCTGCCACCGCCGGACAGCACCATCTCCTCGAGGCCATGGCGGCCAGCCGCCTCGGCGAGGCGATCGGCGACGAGGCGGGTCACGGTGGCAGCGACGTCCTCGGGCTCGCTGCGGGGGGCATACCTGTCGATCCTCTCTTGCAGGTACGCCTCGTTGAAGTGCTCCCGTCCGGTGCTCTTCGGCCAGGGGCGGGTGAAGTAGGGATCTTCAGAGAGCGCCGAGTAGAGAGGCTCGATCGTTCTGCCGCCGGCCGCGATGGCGCCGTCGGCGTCATAGCTGAGGCGGCCCTGGCTCGCCCACCGGGCAGGCGGATCCATCAGGCAGCCTGCTGGGCCGATGTCATAACCGACTACGGCTTCGCCCGGTGCGAGAACGGTGATGTTGGCGATGCCACCGAGGTTCACCACGCCTGTCCGCTTTCCGCTCTCTCCGAGCCAGAGCGCGTCGAAGAGGGGGACGAGCGGCGCCCCTTGGCCGCCCGCCGCTATGTCGCGTGCCCGCAGGTCGGAGACGACCGGGAGCCCGGTTCGTTCTGCCACAACGTGGGGGTTGCCAAGGGGGAGCGAACCGAGAGCTCTGCCGTCCTCCCCGACCCAGTGGAAGACGGTCTGGCCGTGCAGCACCGCCAGATCGGCTGCTCCTTCAGCCACCGCCGACCGGGCGGCGGAAAAAGCATCGGCATAGATCTCGCCGAGCCGACCATGCAGCAGGCAGATGTGGCCGACATCTGTCCGGGCGGGAGGAAGAACCGTCCGCAGCGCTGCCGCTACGTCCTCAGGGAAGCGGGAGCTCGAGAGGCCGAGCAGGCGGCAGAAGAGCACTTCGCCGTCGAGGTGGAGCTCCGCAGCGGCCACGTCCACTCCGTCGATCGACGTTCCGGACATGCATCCCAGTACCCGCACTACGTAGATTTTTCAACATCTGACGGCACCACGTCGGAAGATAGTAACATCGACTCCTAACGGGTGCGGGGCAACAGGATCTATTGCAAGGCAAGGGACAGGTGACGACGGGAGCCGACCAAGTACGAACCGAAGAGCGGAATCCCCGCACCCTTGACATTGACCAGCTGTCCACCCGGCAACTCCTCGAACGTCTCAACGATGAAGACGCCACCGTCCCTGCGGCTGTGGCAGCGGCGCTTCCAAAGCTGGCAGTCGCCGTCGACTGGGTGGTGGATGCTCTCAGGGCAGGTGGCCGGCTCCACTACTTCGGAGCCGGTAGCTCGGGCCGCATCGCCGTCCTCGATGCGGCCGAGGTGCCGCCGACGTTCGGGCTCTCGGCGGGGAGCATCGTCGCCCATCCCGCCGGCGGGCAAGATGCGATGCAGGTGGCCCTAGAGGGCGTGGAAGACGACGAGCGCCTCGGCCTCGCCAGCGCCGCGGATGTCGGCCCGGCCGACGTAGCGGTCGGAATAACAGCGAGCGGCCGGACGCCCTACGTCGCCGGCGCTCTACGGGCGGCCAAGGCGGCTGGTGCGCGCACTGTGCTTGTGAGCAGCAATCCCGCTGCACCGGTCGCTTCCCTGGCGGACCTGTGCGTCATCACCGACACTGGCCCGGAGGCAATCGCCGGCTCGACCCGCCTCAAGGCTGCCACGGCCCACAAGCTCGTCCTGAACAGCCTGTCCACCGCGGCGATGGTGCGCCTCGGTATGACCTATTCGAACCTGATGGTTGCCGTGCAGGGCCTCAACAGCAAGCTTCGCCTGCGCCAGGTCCGGATCCTGTCAGAGGCGAGCGGCTTTTCGGCGGACCGCTGTGCCACCGAGCTCACGCGATGTGACGGCGATCTCCGGCTCGCACTTGCCTCTCTCGTCTCCGGGCGACCGGTGGGCGAGGTGGCTCAGGCACTCGATTCGGTCCAGGGCAACGTCCGCCAGGCGTTGGCTCTTTTGGGAGAAGATGTAAGCCGATGAGCGCCGCTCCAGCCGGAAGAACCAATTCTGCCGCTGCCAGGCCGAGAGCCGGGCGCAAGCCGCGAACCATGACGCTGTCGGAGGGCGTGCTCGTAAAGGTGCGAGCCCTCCTGCCTGATCTCGCTCCGGCTGAGCGGCGGGTCGCCGAGGCGGTGCTCGCCGATCCGGCAGGCACCGCCATGCAGTCGATCTCGGACTTCGCCCGGAGCTGCGACACCTCCTCGACGACGGTCATGCGCTTTTGTCGCCAGCTCGAGCTCGGCGGCTATCCCGAGTTGCGGTTGGCGCTCGTCGCGGCGGTGACAGGGGACGCCTCGGCGGCGGAGGCGACGAGTGACATCCAGGCGAACGACAGCGCCGCCGAGGTCGTGAAGAAGATCGCCTACGCCGATGCCAAGGCAGTGGAGGACACGGCCGCCAACCTGGACGTGGCGGTGCTCGAGAAGGTCGTGAAGGCGCTGAGGGCGGCCCACCGGATAGACCTCTACGGCGTCGGCGCCAGCGGCTACGCCGCGGCGGACATGCAGCAGAAGCTGCACCGTATCGGCAAGCTGGCCTTCGCCTGGCCCGACGCCCACCTCGGGATCACCTCGGCAGCGCTCCTCGGGCCGGGTGACGTCGCGGTCGGCCTTTCTCACACGGGAACGACGGTCGACACTATCGATGCCCTCGTGGAGGCCCGTAAGAACGGCGCCACCACGATCGCCATCACGAATTTCCCGCGTTCACCGATCACCTCGGTCGCCTCGCTAGTCATCTACACCGCGGCCCGCGAGACCGCCTTTCGGGCCGGGGCCATGACGAGCAGAATCGCCCAATTGACGGTTGTCGACTGCATCTTCGTCCTTCTCGCTCGAGCAGATGCCCGCAAGACCAAGCTGGCGCTCGAGCGCACCTTCGCGGCCGCTCAGACCAAGCGGGTACGGGGTGGCCAGTGGCGAGCCGGCGAGGCGGCTGCCAGGCGGCGTGCCTCCCAGCGCGGCCAGTGAGCGAGCCGAGGTTGGGCTCTGCCGTGACGCCAGAGGTCTCCGCCAGATCGGGGAGAGTCGACTATGCCTGCACAGACCTCGAGGGCAGGCTCATCGTGGGGGACTCTGCCGAGCGGCCCCACTACGCCGCCAGCACGATGAAGCTGATGGTCCTTGCCGAGCTCTTTCGGCAGCGAGATGCCGGCAGCTTGCAGCTCGATGAGAGACTCGTTCTGCCTGAGAGCTTTCCGAGCGCTGTCGACGGCCGGCCCTACCGCCTCGAGGAGTCGGACCGCGACCCTGAGCTCCTCGGCGCGGTCGGCGAGCGCCTGTCAATAGGCGAGTTGGCCGAGGGGATGATCACCCGCTCGAGCAATGAGGCAACGAACGTGCTGATCGGGCGGATCGGCCTCGAGAGCCTGCAGGGCACCCTCTCGGCCCTCGCCCTCGGCGGCTCGCGCCTCGAGCGGCCCATTGGCGACCGCCGGGCCGAAGAGGCCGGGCGCAGGAACATCGTCACGCCGCTCGATCTCTGCCGTGTCCTTGCTGCCATCGGATCAGGGCGAGCGGCCGGCCCCGACTCGACCGAGGTGATGCTCGGATACCTCCGCAGGCAGCTCTCGCGCGACGGGATTGCCGCCGGGCTGCCACCAGACGTCGTGACCGGCAGCAAGGACGGCTGGGTAGAGGGCGTCCTGCATGAC
>JAJYQK010000005.1 GCA_021794645.1 Actinomycetes bacterium | reverse complement strand
ACAGCGCGGTCGGTGTTGCGCACGGGCGAGGCGACCACGACCGGACGCCGGCCGCTCAGGGCAGGCTCGCAGCGGGCGATGAGGGCCGTGTCGAGGCCGGCCTGCAGGTCGTGGTGCTGGCGGCGGGCCTGGCTGCGGGCGGCGCCGGCCGGCGGTGGTGCCAGCAGGGGCGAGAGGTCGAGCTTGGCCGCCTTGACCCCGGGGGCGAGGTCCCTTCTCGCCTCGAGCGCCTCCACCTGGCCGACCGCCTCTTTGAGGGAGGCAAAGCCGAGCTCTGCCAGCAGCTCTCGCACGCCGGCGGCGAGGAACTCGAAGAAGGTGACGACGAACTCGGCCTTGCCGTTGAAGCGGCGGCGCAGCTCGGGGTCCTGGGTGGCGATGCCGACCGGACAGGTGTCGAGGTGGCAGACGCGCATCATGACGCAGCCCGAGACGACGAGCGGAGCGGTGGCAAAGCCGAACTCCTCGGCACCGAGGAGGGCCGCCACGACGACGTCCCGGGCCGTCTTCAGCTGGCCGTCCACCTGCAGCACCACCCGGTCCCGCAGACCGTTTCGCACGAGGGTCTGCTGGGTCTCTGCCAGCCCGATCTCCCAAGGTGAGCCGGCGTGCTTCAAGGAGGTCAGAGGGGCGGCTCCCGTGCCACCGTCGTGCCCCGAGATCAAGATGACGTCGGCGTGCGCCTTGGCCACCCCGGCGGCGACCGTGCCCACCCCGGTCTCCGAGACGAGCTTCACGTGCACCCGTGCCGCCGGGTTGGCGCTCTTCAGGTCGTAGATGAGCTGGGCGATGTCCTCGATCGAGTAGATGTCGTGGTGGGGCGGGGGCGAGATGAGGCCGACCCCGGGGGTCGAGTGGCGGGTGCGGGCGATGGCCGCGTAGACCTTCTCGCCCGGGAGCTGGCCGCCCTCGCCGGGCTTGGCCCCCTGGGAGATCTTTATCTGGATGTCGTCGGCGTTGACGAGGTACTCGCTCGTCACCCCGAAGCGGCCGGAGGCCACCTGCTTTATGGCAGAGCGCCTCGAGTCACCGTTCGCATCGGCGACGAAGCGGGCGGCGTCCTCTCCCCCTTCCCCGGTGTTCGACTTTGCGCCCAGCCTGTTCATGGCTATGGCGAGGGTCTCGTGCGCCTCGGCCGAGATGGAGCCGTAGCTCATCGCCCCGGTCGAGAAGCGCTTCACGATCTCGCTCACCGGCTCCACCTCCCCGAGGGGAAGGGGCGGCCGCCACCCCTTCTTGAGCGTGAGAAGGCCGCGCACTGTGGCGAGCCGCTCGGACTGATCGTCGACCGCCGCTGCGTACTGGCGGAACACGTCGTAGCGCCGGGCTCGCGTGGCGTGCTGCAGCTTGAAAACCGTGCGGGGGTTGAACAGGTGGAGCTCTCCCTGGCGGCGCCACTGGTACTGGCCACTCTCCTCCAGCTCGGCCTGGCCGGGGAGGGGGCGAGAGCGCCCGAAGGCGGCGTCGTGGCGGGCGATCGCCTCGGCCGCCACCTCCTCGAGCCCGATCCCCCCGAGCCGGCTCGGCGTCCCGCTGAAGTAGCGGGAGACGAACCCCTCGCCCAGGCCGAGCGCCTCGAAGACCTGGGCGCCCCGGTAGGAGGCCGCCGTCGAGATGCCCATCTTCGACATCACTTTCAAGAGCCCCTTCGTCGCCGCCTTGATGTAGTTGCTGACGGCCCGGGAGGCTTCGATGCCGCCCAGCTCACCGGTTCGGGCCAGGGCGGCAACGGTGTCGAGGGCGAGATAGGGGTTGACCGCCGAGGCGCCGTAGCCGACGAGGAGGGCGAGGTGGTGCACCTCGCGGGCGTCGCCCGACTCGACGACGAGCCCGGCCGCCGTCCGCTCCCGCCGGCGCACGAGATGGTTGTGCACAGCGGCGGTGAGCAGGAGCGAGGGCACCGGGCAGAGCTCCTCGTTGGCATGGCGGTCCGAGAGGACAACGACGTTGGCCCCGAGCGCGATCGCCTCGGAGACCCGCTCGCAGACCTGCTCGATCGCCCGCTCGAGGCCGTCGGCTCCCTCGCAGACCGGGAAGAGCCCGTCGACGGCGTAGGTCGAGAAGCCCGGCGTCCTCCCGTCCTCGTTCACGTAGAGGAGCTTGGCGAAGGCCTCGTTGTCGAGGACCGGGGAGGAGAGGACGATCTGGCGACAGGACTCGGGCCCCGGGGCGAGCAGGTTTGTCTCGGGGCCGACAGCTGTCTGGAGGGAGGTGACGAGCTCTTCTCTGATGGCGTCGAGCGGGGGGTTTGTCACCTGGGCGAAGAGCTGGGTGAAGTAGTCGTAGAGAAGCCGGGGCCGGTCCGAGATGGCCGCCACCGGGGTGTCGGAGCCCATCGAGCCGATCGGCTCCCCGCCGCTCGCCCCCATCGGCCCGAGGACGAGGCGGAGCTCCTCGCCGCTGTAGCCGAAGAGGCGCTGGTGGGCGCGGAGGGAGGAGTGCCGGGGGGTGAGCATCCGCCGGGGCGGGAGGGCTCCCAGCTGGACGCGGCCCTCCTCGAGCCAGCGGTCGTAGGGGGCCTGGCCGGCAAGATCAGCCTTCACCTCCTCGTCCTCGACGATGCGTCCCTGCTCCACGTCGACGAGGAGCATCCGCCCCGGGCTGAGGCGGCCTCTTCGCACCACCCTCTCGGGCGGGAGGTCGACGACGCCCGCCTCGCTGGCGAGCACGACGAGGCCGTCGTCTGTCACGAGGTAGCGAGCCGGTCGCAGCCCATTGCGGTCGAGCACAGCGCCCACCTGGCGGCCGTCGCTGAAGACGACGGCCGCCGGGCCGTCCCAGGGTTCCATGAGGCGGGCGTGGTACTCGTAAAAGGCCCTCCTGGCCGGTGCCATCTCATCGTTGGCCTCCCAGGCCTCGGGGATCATCATCAGCACGGCGTGGGGTAGGGAGCGGCCCGAGAGGCACAAGAGCTCGAGCACCTCGTCGAAAGAGGCAGAGTCGCTCGCCCCGGGGGTGCAGATGGGCTGGAGGCGCTCGAGCGAGCCGCCGAGGGCCTCTGAGTAAAGGAGGGCCTCGCGGGCGCGCATCCAGCTCCGGTTGCCCCGCACGGTGTTGATCTCGCCGTTGTGAGCGATGAGCCGGTAGGGATGGGCAAGGGGCCAGGAGGGGAAGGTGTTGGTGGAAAAGCGCGAGTGGACCACGGCGATGGCACTCTCGGTCTCGGGTCGGGTCAGCTCGGGGTAGAACCTCCGCAGCTGACCGCTCGCCAGCATCCCCTTGTAGACGAAGGTGCGGGAGGACAAAGAGCAGAAGTAGGCCTCGGGCACGAGGTGGCCGGCCCGCTTGCGGGTGGCATAGAGCGCCCGCTCGAGGAGCGAGGGCTCCCGGCCGTCTCCGTCCCCGAGAGGCTTTGAGGCCCCGAGGAAGAGCTGGGAGAACGACGGCGCCGCCGCTCGGGCCGTCGAGCCGGCCTCGCCGAGAAGGACCGGCACGGGCCGCCAGCCGAGCACCTCGAGGCCCTCTTCTGTTGCCAGCTGGCCGATCTGGCGCCGCGCCTTCTCGGCGGCCTCCTCCTCGGTCGGGAGGAAGCAGAGCCCGGCTCCATAGCCCCCCGGCGGGGGTAGGACGATGCCCTCTTCGGCGGCGAGCGCCCGCAAGAGCCGGTCGGGCAGCTGGAGGAGGATGCCGGCACCGTCGCCGCTGTCGGCATCGGCGCCGAAGGCTCCCCGGTGGGCGAGGTTCTCGAGCGCCCGCAGCGCCAGGTCGACCACCCTGTGGCTCGGACCTGAGACCGTGTCGGCGACGAAGGCGACGCCGCAGGCGTCGTGTTCGAAGGCGGGGTCGTAGAGGGGGCTTCCATCGAGAAAGCTCATAGGGCCGTCCTGTCTCGCTCGGGTGCGAGCCGGGACGCCCTTGGCCCAGCCGGTCTGCCCAGGATACACGGCCGCCCTCGTAGGCTGCTCATGTGGGTGATCATCCGGGAGAGTTTCTCGTCGTCGGGGGCGGCATCATCGGCCTCTCGGCCGCCTGGCGCCTGGCTCAGGCCGGGGGCGAGGTGGTCCTTTTGGACCCGGCCCCGGCGAGCGGTGCCACCGCGGTCGCCGCCGGCATGCTCGCCCCGGTGACAGAGGCCCACTACGGCGAGGAGGAGCTGCTCGCCTTGAACCTCGAGTCGAGAGCGGCCTGGCCCTCTTTTGCCGCCGAGCTCGAGGCGGCGAGCGGCGAGAGCGTCGGCTACAACGCCAGCGGGACGCTGGCAATCGGCTACGACCCGAGCGACAAGGCGGCCCTCGACGAGCTCCACCGCTTCCAGCAGAAGCTCTCGCTCGAGAGCACTCCCCTCACCGCCAGCGCCTGCCGGCGCCTCGAGCCGGCCCTCTCCCCGGCCATCCGGGGCGGCCTCGACGTGCCCGGAGACCACCAGGTCGACCCCCGGCGGGTGGCGAGCGCCCTGCTCGGCGCCTGCAGGGAGGCCGGGGTCGTACTGGAGCGAACAGCAGCAGCGAGGTTGCTCGTCTCCTCTGACCGGGCGATCGGCGTGGCCGGCGAGGACGGGCGGGAGTTCCGGGCGGCGACGACCGTGCTGGCGGCCGGCTGGCGCTCGGGCGAGCTGGCCGGCCTGCCCGAGGGGCTGCGACCGCCGGTGCGGCCCGTGAAGGGCCAGCTTTGCCGCCTCCGCCTCGACGAGCGAGTCCCCCGGCCCGCCCGCACGCTGCGGGCGCTCGTGCGCGGCAGCTTTGTCTACCTCGTCCCGCGCGAGGACGGCGAGCTCGTCTGCGGCGCCACCTCCGAGGAGATGGGGACCGACCGCCGCGTGACAGCCGGAGCCGTCTACCAGCTGCTGCGAGACGCCCAGGCGATCCTCCCGAGCATCCTCGAGGCCGAGCTAGTGGAGACGCTGGCGGGCTTCCGGCCCGGCTCGCCCGACAACGCCCCGCTCGTCGGCCCGAGCGGCCTCGAGGGTCTCATGCTGGCGACGGGCCACTTCCGTCACGGCATCCTCCTCGCCCCGGTCACCGCGGCGATCGTGGTCGAGCTCATCTCCTCCGGCCTCGGAGAGGGCTGGCAGGCGCGGCCGGCGCTCGACCCTCGCCGCTTCACGCGCCGGCGCCGGCCGTGACGAGGGCGCGGCTCAACGGCGAGCACAGGGAGCTGGCACCTCGCAGTACCGTCGAGGACGTGGTGGCACTCCTCTCCCCCAGCCCGGCTGGGCTCGCCGTCGCCGTCAACGGCGAGGTCGTCTCCCGCTCGGCCTGGTCGAAGCGGGAGATCGAGGAGGGAGACGAGATCGAGGTGCTGACGGCGGCCCAAGGTGGCTGATGAGCTCGGCCCTGTTCTCGAGGTGGCAGGAGAGAAGCTCTCCTCCGCGCTGATCCTCGGCAGCGGTGGCATCGCCAGCATGGAGCTGCTGGAGGAGACGGTGCGCGCCTCGGGCACGGACCTCGTCACAGTCGCCATGCGCAGGGTGGACCCGGGCGGGCGGGGCTCTCTCCTCGACGTGCTCGGCCGCTGCGGCGTCCGTGTCCTCCCCAACACAGCCGGCTGCTTCACCGCCGGCGAGGCCGTGCTGACGGCCCGGCTGGGCCGGGAGGCGCTCGGGACGAGCTGGGTGAAGCTCGAGGTGATCGGTGACGAGATCAGCCTGCTGCCCGACCCGGTCGAGCTGTTGGCGGCCGCCGAGCAGCTCGTGGAAGAGGGCTTCGTCGTGCTCCCCTACAGCAACGACGACCCCATCCTCGCCCGCCGCCTCGAGCAGGTCGGCTGTGCCGCCGTCATGCCGCTCGGCGCTCCCATCGGGTCGGGCCTCGGCATCCGCAACCCGCACAACATCGCCATGATCACCGAGTCCGCCGGCGTCCCCGTCGTGCTCGACGCCGGTCTCGGGGCTCCCTCTGACGCCGCCTTGGCGATGGAGCTCGGCTGCTCGGGCGTCATGGTGGCCTCGGCCATCACCCGGAGCCAGGACCCGGTCCTCATGGCCCGCGGCTTCGCCCTCGCCGTGGCGGCCGGCGAGGCGGGCCGGCGGGCCGGTCGCATCCCGCCCCGCTACCGGGCCCTCGCCTCGAGCCCGACAAAGGACATGGCGGTCTTCAGCTCCCTACCCGCCGACGACCGCCGCCACCTCGACTGAGATGGCCGGCACCCCCCCAGTCGCCCTCACCATCGCCGGCACCGACTCGGGCGGTGGCGCCGGCGTGGCGGCCGACCTCAAGACCTTCGCGGCCAACGGAGTCTTCGGCACCCTGGCGGTGACGGCGGTCACCGCCCAGAACACCAAAGGTGTCCAGGCCGTCTCGGTCCTCGCGCCCGACATGGTGGCTGCCCAGATCGAGTCAGTCGTGGCCGACCTGGCGCCGGTGGCCGCCAAGACCGGGATGCTCGCCTCGCCCGAGATCGTGGCCATGGTGGCCGAGAAGGCGAGGCGCCAAGAGCTGCCCCGCCTGGTTGTCGACCCGGTGCTCGTCGCCTCCTCGGGCGACCCCCTCTTCGAGGGCTCCGCCACCCGGGAGGCATACGGGGCGCTGGCGGCCGTCGCCGCCGTCCTCACCCCCAACCTGCCCGAGGCAGCGCTCCTGCTCGGACGGAGCATCGAGAGCCTGGTGGAGATGGAGGAGGCCGCCCGGGAGCTGCACGCCCTCGGCCCGGGGATGGTCGTCGTGAAAGGCGGCCACAACCCTGGCGAGGAGGCGGTCGACGTCGTGTTCGACGGCGCCTCGATCTGCTACCTGCGCGCCGGCTGGGTCGAGAGCCGAAACATCCACGGCACGGGCTGCAGCTTCTCTGCCGCCATCGCCGCCAAGTTGGCTCTCGGGCTCGAGCCACTGGAGGCGGTGGCCGCCGCCAAGGAGTACGTCTGGCGGGCCATAAAGGGGGCGGCGCACTGGGAGCTCGGGATGGGTCACGGCCCGATCGACCACCTGGGAGGGGCCGGCAGCGCCTAGAGGGCCGGCAGCCTCTCTGGGGCACCGAAGGCGGCCAGCACCGGCGGCACGGCCACCTCGCCCTTCTCGTCCTGGTAGGTCTCCATGAGGGCGATCATCCAGCGGGCCGTCATGGCGGTGCCGTTCAGGGTGTGCACCTGGGCGAGTCGGCCGTCCTGCCCCCGGTACCTGACGTTCAGCCGCCGGGCCTGGAAGTCGGTCGTGTTCGAGCAGGAGGTGATCTCCCGGTAGCGGTCCTGGCTCGGGATGTAGGCCTCGATGTCGTACTTCTTGGCGGCCGAGGGACCGAGGTCGCCCGCCGCGGTCACCACCACCCTGTAGGCGAGGCCGAGGCTCTGCACGAGCGCCTCTTCGACGGCGAGGATCCGCTCGTGCTCCTCCGGCGAGCTCTCGGGGGTGCAGTAGACGAACATCTCCACCTTGTCGAACTGGTGGACCCGGAAGATTCCGCGGGTGTCGCGCCCGGCCGCCCCGGCCTCCCTGCGAAAGCAGGTCGAGTAGCCGGCATAGCGGAGGGGCAGCTCGTCGAGGGCGAGCACCTCGCCGGCGTGGAAGGCGGCGAGCGCCACCTCCGAGGTCCCGGTCAGGTAGAGGTCGTCTCGCTCCACCCGGTAGAGCTGGCTCTCCTCGGTGGGGAGGAAGCCGGTCCCATAGAGCGCCTCCTCCCGCACGAGCACCGGCGGCAGCACCGGCTCGAAGCCCTCTGCCATCACCCGGTCGAGGGCGAAGCGGTAGAGAGCCAGCTCCAAGAGGGCGACCGGGCCGCGCCGGTAGGCGAAGCGGGCGCCCGAGAGCCGGGCCCCCCGCTCGAGGTCGAAGCCGCCCAGCTCGACATGGTCGCGGGGTTGAAAGGAGAAGCGGGGCGGCTCGCCCACCCGCCGCAGCTCCTCGGCATCCTCGTCGCTCGAGCCGTCGGGCACCTCGGGAAAGGGCGGGTTGGGCACGAGGTACAACAGCTCGTCCCGGCGGGCCTCCGTCTCGCTCAAGGCGGCCTCGGCCGCCTTCAGCTCCTCCTTCACACCCTGCAGCTCGGCGAGCTGCTCGGGGGTGGGCTTGCCCTTCAGCTTGGTGCGCGAGCGGAGCTCGTCCACCCGGGCCGTCTCGGCCCGCCAGAGTGCGTCAGCCTCCAGGAGGGCGTCGAAGGCCTCGGCGCCGCCCTTGCGGTCGAGGGCGGCCCGCAGCTCCTCGGGGCGCTCACGGGCCAGCCTGATGTCGATCACGGCTCTGTCCTAGCGCCGCTTCTTCTTCCGCGGCCGTGGGGTCGGCCGGGGGGGCGCCTTCTTGCCGTCGCTCTGGGCCGGGCCCGCCGGCGCCGCCAGGGCGCCGGCTTCGACCGCCCCGGCCCCGTCGGTCTCGGCCGGGCCGCCCAGGACAATTCCCATCGCAGTCTCGTGGCCC
>JAJYQK010000192.1 GCA_021794645.1 Actinomycetes bacterium | reverse complement strand
CGACATGTACGGCGGCCCACATCCTCCGGGCCGCCCGGAACTTGGCCACCTCCTCGAAGAGGTTGTTGTGGGCGTTGAAGAAGAAGCTGAGGCGGGGGGCGAAGTCGTCCACGTCGAGGCCGGCCGCCAGGGCGGCCTCGACGTAGGCGATGCCGTCGGCGAGCGTGAAGGCGAGCTCTTGCACCGCCGTCGATCCCGCCTCCCTGATGTGGTAGCCGGAGATCGAGATCGTGTTCCAGCCGGGGATCTTCTCGGCGCAGTAGGCGAAGGTGTCGGTGACGAGCCGCATCGAGGGGCGGGGCGGGTAGATGTAGGTGCCCCGCGCCACGTACTCCTTCAAGATGTCGTTCTGGATGGTCCCGCCGATCTTCTCCGGCCCGACCCCGTTCTCCTCGGCCACGAGCTCGTAGAGGAGAAGGAGGATGGCGGCCGTGGCATTGATCGTCATCGAGGTGGTCACCTTGTCGAGCGGCAGCCCGTCCAGCAGCAGGCGCATGTCCTCGATCGAGTCGATGGCGACGCCCACCTTGCCGACCTCGCCCTCGGCGCGGGGATGGTCTGAGTCGTAGCCCATCTGGGTCGGCAGGTCGAAGGCGCACGAAAGCCCGGTCTGGCCCGCCCCGAGGAGGAACTTGAAGCGCTCGTTGGTGGACTCTGCGGTTCCGAAGCCGGCGTACTGGCGCATCGTCCAGAGGCGGCCGCGGTACATGTCGCTTTGCACGCCGCGGGTGAAGGGGTACTCGCCCGGCTCGCCCAGGCGGGTGGCCGGCTCGAAGCCCTCGAGATCCTCGGGCCCGTAGCGGCGCCGGATCTCGATGCCAGAGTCGGTGCGACGGCCCTCGCCATTGTCAGCTGCCATGGGGGAAGAGTAAGGGCCGCCTCCTCCCGCCGTCACGCCCGCCGCTCAGCCGGCGGTGATCTCGCCCCGGCCGACGACGACGGCTGCTCCGCCCACCTCGACCGAGCCGATCGCCGCCGGCGAGCCGTCGACGCGGGCGAAAAGGAGCGAGGGCCGGCCGATCTCCTCGCCTTGGGAGAGCTCGATCGTCTCGCCGAAGCCGACCCGTCCGTGACGGGCCAGGTGGAGACAGACCGGGCCGGCGGCAGAGCCGGTGGCCGGGTCCTCGCTCACGCCGAGGGCGGGCCCGAACATCCGTGTCTTGAAGCGACCCGCCTCGCCCGCGAAGCAGCTCACGCCGAGGCCGGCATGGCCCGAGAGGGCCGCCATGTCCGGGCGGAGGCGGGCGACCTGGGCGGGCGACTCGAGGGCGACACAAAGGTGCACCGGCCCGTTCTCGTAGGCCTCGAGCGGAAGGACCGCCGCCTCGAGGCCGAGAGCCGCCAGCACCTCGCCCGCCCTCTCGTAGCGGTAGATACGGGGCAGCGGCTGGGCCATCCAGCCGACTGTGGGCTCTTTCTCCCCGAACGAGACCGGAACGGAGCCGGCCGCCGTCTCGAGCACGACGGGGCCTCCCCCCTTGCGGGAGGAGAGGAGGAAGGCGGCGCCGAGGACGGGGTGGCCGGCGAAGGGCAGCTCGAGAGCCGGGGTGAAGATGCGCAGGCGGGCGTCCCCGCCGGCCGCCGGCGGCAGGAGGAAGACGGACTCTGAGAGGTTGAGCTCTCGTGCCAGCCGCTGCATCTCAAAAACAGAGAGTCCCTCGCCCTCCTCGAAGACGGCCAAAGGGTTGCCGGTAAAGGAGGTGTCGGTGAAGACGTCGAGCAGGCTGTAGCGCCGGCCGGGGCGGGCCGAGTCGCTCAAGGCAGCCGGACGTCCTCGTGGCGGGCCGCCTCGGCCAGCTGCTCGGCGCTGAGAGAGGCTCGCCTCACCGGGACGACGAGCGACCAGTGCCGGCCGACCGGGCAGCGCTGGATGCGGGCGAGGCCGAGGTCGATCGCCTTCAGCTTCACGCCCGGGATCCAGCTGGTCGTGAAGAGGTGGCCCTCCCGGCAGCGGACGACGGTGTGGCGGCCAAAGCCAAAGCCGAGGAGGCGTCCGACGAGGCCGAAAAGGGCGGTGGCGGCGAACACGATGGCGGCGACCTTGCGGCCCCGCCTCCCCGGCTCGACCCCGCTGCTCGCCTCCACCCGGCTCAAAGCGAAGCGGGTGCCTCGACGACGTGAGGCATGCAGAGGTCGTCGTACTCGGCGATGACGATCGGGCCGGCCTCCTCCCCGCAGGCGGGGCAGGCCGGGTCGCGGCGCACCTTGAAGGTCCGGAAGGACTCCTCGAGGGCGTCATAGGCGAGGAGGCGGCCGACGAGAGGGTCGCCGAGGCCGAGGATCAGCTTGATCGCCTCCATGGCCTGCATCGATCCGATGATGCCCGGCAGCACGCCGAGGACCCCTGCCTCGGCGCAGGAGGGGGCCAGCTCGGCCGGAGGCGGCTCGGGGATGAGGCAGCGGTAGCAGGGCCCCTCGTAGGGGGCGAAGACCGTCATCTGGCCCTCGAAGCGGAAGATCGAGCCGTGCACCACCGGGATCTTTTTCAGCAAAGAGGCGTCGTTCACGAGGTAGCGGGTCGGGAAGTTGTCCGTCCCGTCCACGATGACGTCGTAGCCGTCGATGATGTCGAGGATGTTGTCGGCCCCGAGCCTCGTGTCGTAGGTGATGACGTTCACGTCGGGGTTGAGCGCCGTCAGGGTCTTCTTGGCCGAGTCGACCTTGCGCTCGCCGATCCGGTCGACGTTGTGCAGCACCTGGCGCTGCAGGTTGGAGGAGTCGACGACGTCCATGTCGATGATCCCGAGGGTGCCCACCCCTGCGGCTGCCAGGTAGAGGGCGGCGGGCGAGCCGAGGCCGCCCGCTCCGAGCAGGAGCACCTTCGACTCGAGCAGCTTCTGCTGGCCCCTCTCCCCCACCTCGGGCAGGAGCAGGTGGCGCTGGTAGCGGTTGCGCTGGTCAGCATCGAGGGTCCGCGGAGTGCTCCAGGCGCGTCCCTCGTCCTTCCACTTGTTGAAGCCACCCGACATCGAGACGACGTCTGTGTAGCCGAGCTCCTCGAGCGACTTGGCGGCGAAAGCGGAGCGGTTGCCGCCGGCGCAGTAGACGACGATGGGGGTGCTCTTGTCAGGGATGTATCCCTCGACCTGCAGCTCGACGTAGCCGCGGGGGATGTGGAGGGCGCCCGGGATCGCTCCCTGGGCGTACTCGTCGGCTTCCCGGACGTCGAGGAAGACAGCTCCCTCGCCCGCCGCGGCGGCCCCCTCCGGGTCGACCTCCCGGATGCTCGCTTTCACCTGGTTCAACAGATCCCTGAAGCTCGGCATCATCACCTCCTGCGAAAAGCGCACGATGCGCCGGCAACTGGGTGCAACACTACGGCCTTCGGCTGCATTCCTGACTCAATTGGTAAGGAATCGGCCCCGGCGGCGCTCAGGCGGGCGTCCGGGAGGCCTCCGCACTCACCTGCCGCAGGGCGGGAGTGACGACGATCCCGACGCCCGAGAGGGCGAGCACGGCGGCGAAGATGCCCATCGCCCAGGAGGCCGAGAGGGACTCGACGACCACGCCGGCGAGGAGGGGGGCGAGGGCAGCCAGCCCTGTTGCCAGCTGCAGGAGGGAATTGTTAACCCTTCCCTGCAGCTCTTTCGGGGTGCGCCGGAACAGAGCTGCAAAGAGCCCGGCGTTGGCTGCCGGCGAGAGGACGACCGGGACAGCGAGCGGGATGACCGCCAGGGGGGAAGGGAGGATGAAAGAGGCGAGGCCCATGAAGAGGCTGCCGCCAAGGGTGAGGAGCACCAAGAGGAGGTAAAAGCCCGCCCGCTTCTGCAGGCGGGAGGCCATGATGGCCCCGAGGATCCCGCCGATCGAGATGACTGCCTCGCTGAGGCCGATGACGGTGGCCGACACGCCGTTCACGCGTAGCCCGATCACGAGGCTGTAGAGGATGCCCGAGAGGGCGAAGTTGATGAGCGGAGCATGGGTCACGACGGCGCGCAGCAGCCTGTCGTTCCAGATGAAGCGGAGCCCCTCGACGGCTTCGCGCCAGAGCCCCTTGCGCTCTCCCGAGAGGGGCGAGAAGTCGCCCCGCAGGCCCACCGAGGAGAGGACGGAGATGGCATAGGAGAAGGCGTCGCCGACAAAGGGGATGGCCCGTCCGAGCCCGTAGAGGATGCCGCCGAGGGGCGGCCCGGCGATGCCCGCCGCGAACTGACGTCCCTCGACGCCGGCCCAGGCCGCCTCGAGCTGATCGTCTCTCACGATGACCGGGATGGCGGCGGTGGAGGCCGGCGAGAAGAGGGTGTCTCCGACCCGGTCGAGCACGGCGGCGCCGAGCACCACCGGCCACGAGACGCCGTGGAGGGCGACACCGACGGCCAGGCCGGCCAGCACGGCCGCCCGCAGGCCGTCACAGACGATCATCGTCTTTCGCCGGTTGAGGCGGTCGGCGAGAGCGCCGGCCGGCAGGCGGACGGCGAAGGAGGCGGCCGCGCTCGCCGTGCCGACCGCTCCGGCTAGGACGGCCGAGCGGGTGAGAGCGAGGACGAGGAGCGGGTAGGCGAGGAGGCCGAACTCGGTCCCGACGCTCGAGAGGACCTGGCCCGTCCAAAGCAGCCGATAGTCGCGGTTGTGCCAGAGCCGGGGGCTTGGCGCCGACCGCGCCTCCTCCTCGACGACGACCCTCCCCACCTGGCAACTCTGCCATGCTCCGACCCTCTCGGATGAGGTCCGAGCTGCGGCTTGGGGCTTAGAGGCGCTCCCGTCGAGGTGGCGTCGCCACTCGAGCTTCAGACCTGCGCCTCGGAGAGCTGCGAGCGGGCACCTCCTTTCTGACTCGGCGAGAGCCGAGAGCGAGCCGGCTGCTCAGAGGCGAGCACCGCCACGACGAGCAGGCACCAGATCGCCCCGGCGATGCCGAGGTGGATGTCCTGCAGGGCGACGGGGGCCCTGAGGAGGGTGTCGAGGGCGCCCGCTGCCACCTGGGCCAGGACGAGGAGCAGCAGGAGACCGGCCAGCTGCCTCTTGGCGGAGGCGACCGGCTCCGAGCGCCTGAGTTGCCAGGCGACGGAGATGACGAGGGCTACCGCTGCTGCCGCCAGCCCCCGGTGCACGAGCTGCAGATCGACGATCCTCCAGGGGAAGCCGGCCCGCGGCCCGCACCACGGCCAGCTCGGGCAGGCTCGGGCGGCCCCGCCGTCGACGACGATCGATCCCGAGACGAGGACGAGACCAGTCACGAGCACAGCAGCCATCGCCAGAGCGCCTGGACGGGGGGAGGAGGCCAAGAGGCCGAAGGCCGCAGCCGCCACGAGGGCGGTGTCGGCGAGCAGGAGCAGACCGACTACGAGGTGAGCGGCCACGGTGGCCGGGGCGTTGTGGGTGAGGACTGTGACGGCGCCGAGAGCCACCTGCACGACGACGATGCCGACGCCCGCCGTCGTCCAGCGGCGCAAAGCGGCGCTCCCGCGGCGACGGCTCAGGACGAACAGGGTGGCGACGCCGATGGTCACGAGGGCGGCGAGGTAGCGGTGGCTCTGCTCGAGGAGGGCGTGGAAGTGGTCGCTCGGCCCGAGAGCTCCATTGCAAAGGGGCCAGCTCGAGCAGCCCATGCCCGACTCGGTCAGGCGCACGGTGCTGCCGAGCAGGACGAGGCAGCCGGTGGCGAGGAGAAGAGCGAGCGCCAGCCCTCTGACCGAGCGCCCCGCCGGAAGGGAGCCGGGCGTCACGCCGCCTCGAGCGCCCTGAGGGCGGAGAGATGGCGGTGGGCGCTCTCTTGCTGGAGCCAGGTCTGCAGCTGCAGCCGACCGTAGACCCGCAGGGCGGGAAGCCAAAGGGCGTCGGCGACACGGCGGGCCGGCTCTTCGGGCAGGGCCTGGCGCATCAGAGCAGGCACTTCCTCCCAGTGGCGGGCCCGGGTCGCCCGCCAGAGCGCCGGGAGAGTGCGGGCGGTCGCCGGCCGAGCCGCTCCGAGAAGCGCCGGCAGGTGCGTGAGGGCCGATGCGATGCCCGAGCCGAGGATGCGGGGCCAGGAGTAGAAGTGGCGCATCGCCTCGAGCACGGCCAGCTGCAGCGTGAGAGGTGTCATCTGGGCCGGTCGCATCACCACGTGGTGGCCGTCGAAGAGGGACCAGTCCTCTGTGAGCAGGCGCTCGTCCCGGACAACCCGCTCCCAGAGCCGCGTGCCGGGCAGGGGGGTCTCCACCATCAGCTGGAAGGTGTCGATCCCGAGGGAGCAGGCGAAGTCCGCCGCCGCCCGGGGGCTCGTCTCGTCGTCGGCGTCGAGGCCGGCGACGAACATCCCGTGGACGGCGATGCCGTGGCGGTGGAATGCCTCGACGGCCCGCACGACTGTCGCGACGCTCTGACGCTTGTCCACCTCCTTCATCCCGGCATCGCTGACGGCCTCGATCCCGAGCATCGTCATCTGGCAGCCGGCCTGCCGGAGCTGTGCGAGAAAGGCGTCGTCCGCCTGGGGCCGGTCCGGCCGCCGCAGGGCGGCCTGAGCCCGCATCTGGGCCGAGAAGGGCAGGGCGACGCCGGCGGCGAGCATCTGGCGCAACAGCTCGGTCGTGCGGGCCTTGTTGACCACGAAGTTGTCGTCGAAGAAGAAGACTCGCTCTGCCCCGAGCCCGGCCAGCTCGGCTACCACCTGGTCGGGGCGCCGGTGCCGGACCCGGCGGGAGAACTGGGCGCTCACCGAGCAGAACTCGCAGTCGAAGGGACAGCCCCACTGGGTCATGACCGGCTTGGTGCGCATGCGCTCGTGGCCGTCGATGAGCGACAGGTCGGGGTTCGGCAGCAGCTCGAACTCCTGCTGGCTCCGGCGGGGGCGGTCGGGGTTGTGAACCGAGGAGCCGCCGGCATCGCGGTGGGAGAGGCCGGCGACGGTGGCCAGGTCGCCCCCCTCTTCCAGCAGGCTGACGAGGGCCACCATCGTGTCCTGGCCCTCGCCCCGCACGACGTAGGGGGCGTGGGAGAGGGCCTCCTCGGGCCGGAAGGTGACGTGCGGCCCGCCGAGGACCACCGGCACTCCGGCCTCGGCCAGCTTGTCGGCGAGGAGATAGGCCGCTGGCGCAGTGGCCGTCGTGGTCGAGATGCCGACGAGGTCGGCTCGGAGCAAGCGGCCGAGGTCGACCGGGCGGATGACCTCACAGGAGACCGCGGCCTCATGGCCTGCTCGAGAGAGCATCGTCGCCATGAGCGGCAGCCCGAGGCGGGGCAGGTGCGAGAGGTCGTAGACGTTGTGGCCCGCCGGTGCCGGCTCGACGAGGTGTACTCGCATCGTCCTGCTCAGCCCCGCCGCCAGACGGGGCACGGGCGAGCACCCGACCCGGGGGCAGGCCAAGAGGGGGCCGGCCGGTGACAGCGCCCCCCGGGGCGCCTTCGGGGCGAGGGGCGGGATGGCACGTTACGAGCCCGAGCGGGTGCACGACCCCGCAGGAAGGCCGGCGGCACAGGCGCCTGGCAAAGCCCCCATCGTCGAGGCGTGGCGCATGAGGAGGGAGTAGGGCGGGGCGAGGTCGACGCCGTCGGGGCCGGCGAGGTATCCCGGCGCAGAGCCGGCCACGCCGGTGTGGCCGTACTGCCAGACGATCTTGTCCGTGTGCGGGTCGATCACGATGACCCGGTCGTTGCCGTCGTCGTTGCAGAGGATGTAGCCGTTGGTCGGGATGGTCTCGCAGAGGGAGGGGTGCGAGAGCATCCCGGGCCCTGACGCCGGGCCGTAGCGCCAGAGCAGCTTTCCCCGCTTGTTGAACTCGACGATCTGACCGGGGGTGGAGTAGTCGACCGTGAGATACCGGCCGGGGGCGACCTCGTTCGTGTCGCTCGGATAGGCCACCCCGGGCGGGTGCGTCGACCAGAGGACCCGCCCGCTCAGGGTGATCTCGTCCACCCAGTCGCCGTTGATCTCGGTCACGAGGTAGTGGCCGTTGGTGAGCGGGAAGGCACCGTTCGGACTGCCGAAGCGCAAGGGCGGGGCGTGGTAGCAGCTCGTGTCCTCGTGCCCGATCCGCATGAGAGGAAGGTGGCTCGGCGGCCTCAGCAACAGCAGGCTGCACTCCTTGATGTCGGCCACGAGGACCCCTCCGCCGGGCAGCACCATGGCGTCGTCGGGGTTGTCGAGCTGGTTGGCCCCCCCACCCGGCCGGCCCGGCGTGCCGTAGCGCCAGGCGATGCCGGCCGGCCGCAGCCGTAGGAGAGAGATGACCTGATCGTTCTCCTCGGTGGCGATGATCCCGTCGGCGTGGGGGGTGAAGAAGGCGTCGTCGGGCGAGAGGAAGCTCTGGCCCGGGCGAAGTGCTCCGGGACGGGGGAACTGCCAGACGATGGTGCCGGCGGGGTTGACCACGAGCAGGCGGTTGTTCTCCTCGTCGGCGATCATCACGTCACCGGGCAGCACCGCCGGGTCCGAGCCGGGAGCCAGGTTGGGCCCGGGGCGGAGGTGACTGCCACTCGGGGACGGGAAGGGCAGCCCGATGCGCGCTGCCGCCAGGTGGTGGCGGCGGGATCCGCCTCTCGCCAGATGGGCCACCGGCGGGGCGGAGGAGAGCGCCAGGGGAAGGGCCACGACAAGGCCCAGCAGCCCGAGAAGCACCGCTAGGCGGACGTGGCCGGCTCGACGGGCGCGCCGCCGAGCGGCGGCCCGGGCGGCGGCGGTTCGCCGCCGCCCGGACTGCGCCCCTGATCGGGGCGCCTTTCTCGCCGTCCCCCCTCCATCCACGGTGCGCTGCAACCCTTCCTCCCGACACATCAAGTTACGTGCTCAACGTTATCTCACTAACACAAGGAAGAGGGGTTGGGTCGTCTACCGCTGCCGGCGACCTCGCCCTTGCACACCGATACACCATGAAATACAATGAAGTTGCCTGAAAGGAGGTAGGAGTGACAGCAACGCTGCCCCTCGCCGCGGGAACCGGCCCGGGAGGCGAGACGGCTGGAGGCGGGGCCATCCCCGAGCGCCTCTTCCTCCGCAGCTGGGCGGACCCGGTCATCGACCTTGTCGGCTACGACCCGCGCTCCCCCTACGTCGAGCGCTTCTGGCTGCCGGTTCTCGGCCCTTCGACGATCTGGCTCCTGCGGCGGCTGGCGAGTTTGCTCGAGGAGCGTCCGGGCGGGTCCGTCGTCGAGACGGCCCGGCTGGCCCGGGAGCTCGGCATCGGCGAGCGAACCGGACCGGCCGCCCCCTTTGCGCGCACGGTCAAGCGCTGTGTCGACTTCCAGATGGCCCGCTGGGAAGAACCGGCCCTGGCGGTGCGACGCCGGCTTCCCCCGCTCGCCCAGCGGCACATCCGGCGGCTGCCCGATCCGCTCCGCCAGGAGCACGCCAGGGTGGTGAGCAGCTCTGGCCCCCTCGACGAACGGCTCGTCCGCCACGGGCGGCGCCTGGCAATCTCGCTGCTCGACTACGGCGAGGACCAGGCCGGAGCCGAGAGCCAGCTCGCTCGCTGGGGCTTCGAGCCCGCCCTCGCCCGCCAGTGCGCCACCTTCGCCGGGATCGTGATGGCCCGCCGGCGGGCCGCCGCCTCCCAGCCCTGAGCTCCGGCCGGTCTGCCCGCCTTCGCCCCCAGGCGCCGGCAGACCGGCCGGCACTGTGGACGAGCTCGTGGCGGCGGCCAACAGGGCCGGGAAGATCCGGTGAATCCGCCGAGCGAGCGGCTCGCCTCTCAAGGGAGGTCGGCATGACCAACCTACGGGTCGTCTCGCGGTGGCGCCGGCGGTCAAGCTCTTCTCCAGCCAGAAGAGCTGAGCGCCTTCCCCTCGGGCGAGGAGGCCCGTGCGGGTAAGCTTCACACAACTGTGTCAAACCTTTCCCGCACCGCCTCCCCCTACCTGGACCTGCTCGCCGAGCGGGTCGTCGTCTTCGACGGCGCCACCGGCACCAACCTGCAGCTGCGCGACCTCGGCCCCGACGACTTCGGCGGCGAGGCCTACGAGGGCTGCAACGAGATGCTCGTGGCGACCCGCCCCGACGTCGTCCGCCAGCTGCACAGCTCGTTCTTCGAGGTCGGCGTGGACGTGGTCGAGACCGACTCGTTCGGCTCGTTCCCCCTCGTCCTCGCCGAGTACGGGCTGGCGGACCGGGCGCTCGAGCTCGCCACCGAGTCCGCCCGCCTCGCCCGCTCGGTGGCAAGCGACTACACGACGCCCGCCCGCCGCCGCTTCGTGGCGGGCTCGATGGGACCGGGCACCAAGCTGCCCACCCTCGGCCAGGTGGCCTTCGCCGAGCTGCGCCGGAACTACGAGGTGCTGGCCGAGGGCCTCCTCGCCGGGGGCGTCGACCTCCTCTTGATCGAGACGGTCTACGACATCTTGCAGGCCAAGGCCGCCATCCAGGCCTGCCGGCGGGCCATGGCCCGCCTCGGGCGGGAGGTGCCGATCCAGGTGCAGGTGACCGTCGAGCTCACCGGACGCATGCTGCTCGGGAGCGAGATCGGGGCCGCCCTCACCTCCCTCGAGGCGATGGGCCCGGACGTCATCGGCACCAACTGCGCCACCGGCCCGGTCGAGATGTACGAGACGCTCAACTACCTCGCCGAGCACTCGACCCGCCCCGTCTCGGCCCTTCCCAACGCCGGGCTGCCGAGCGTCGTCGACGGCAAGATGCACTACGACCTCGCCCCCCACCAGCTGGCCGAGCACCTGAAGGCCTTCGTGGGCGAGATCGGTGTCTCGGTCGTGGGGGGCTGCTGCGGCACCACCCCCGCCCATCTGGCCGAAGTCGTGGCAGCCCTCGAGGGGGTCGAGGCCAAGCCCCGCCAGCCGGTGCACGAGCCTTCGGTCGCCTCCCTCTACTCGAGCGTCACCATCGAGCAGGAGAGCTCCTTCCTCGTCATCGGCGAGCGGACCAACGCCAACGGCTCGAAGAAATTCCGGGAGGCGATGCTGGCGGGTGATTGGGACACCACCGTGGCCATGGCGCGGGACCAGGTGCGCGAGGGTGCCCACCTGCTCGATGTCTGCGTCGACTACACGGGAGCCGACGGCGTGGCCGACATGGCCGAGGTGGCGAGCCGCTTCGCCGCCCAGTCGACCATCCCCCTCGTCATCGACTCGACCGAGCCGGCCGTGGTCGAGACGGCCCTCCAGTGGATCGGCGGCCGGGCGGTGCTCAACTCGGTCAACCTCGAGGACGGCGACGGCGCCGGCACGCGGCTCGACCGCTTCCTCTCTCTCGCCAAGGAGTACGGCGCAGCCGTCGTCTGCACCACCATCGACGAGGAGGGACAGGCCCGCACGGCCGATTGGAAGCTGCGGGCGGCCAAGGCGATCCACGATCTCGCCGTCGAGCGCTACGGCCTCTCGCCAGAGGACCTTCTCTTCGATCCGCTCGCTCTGCCCCTTTCGACCGGCATGGAGGAGTCGCGGCGAGACGGCATCGAGACCATCGAGGGCATAAGGAAGATCAAAGCCGAGCTGCCGGGCGTCCACACCGTCCTCGGTCTCTCGAACGTCTCTTTCGGCCTCGCTCCAGCCGCCCGGCAGGTGCTCAACTCGGTCTTCCTGCACGAGTGCGTCAAGGCTGGCCTCGATGCCGCCATCGTCCACGCCGGGAAGATCCTCCCTCTGAACCGCATCGGCGAGGAGGAGCTCTCGCTCTGCCTCGACCTCATCTACGACCGGCGCCGCCCGGCCGACGGCTACGACCCCCTGCAGGCCCTCATCGCCCACTTCGAGACCGCTGGCGGCGCCGTCGCCTCCGCCAGGGAGGACCGCTCGGGCTGGCCGGTCAGCCGCCGCCTCGAGCAGCGCATAGTCGACGGCGACCGCAACGGGCTCGAAGACGAGCTCGACGAGGCCCTCGCAGAGGGCCACCCTGCCCTCGACATCGTGAACGAGATGCTGCTCGCCGGCATGAAGACAGTGGGGGAGCTCTTCGGCTCGGGCCAGATGCAGCTCCCATTCGTGCTGCAGTCGGCCGAGACGATGAAAGCGGCGGTGGCCCACCTCGAACCGCACATGGACAGGGTCGAGGGGGAGTCGAGCAAGGGGGTGGTGGTGCTCGCCACGGTGAAAGGCGACGTCCACGACATCGGCAAGAACCTCGTCGACATCATCCTCACCAACAACGGCTACGAGGTGCACAACCTCGGCATCAAGGTGCCGATCGGCGAGATGGTCGCCAAGGCCGACGAGGTGGGTGCCGATGCCCTCGGCATGAGCGGGCTGCTCGTCAAGTCGACGCTCATCATGCGCGAGAACCTCGAGGAGCTGAACCGCCTGCACCGCTCCGACCTGCCAGTCGTCCTCGGCGGGGCTGCCCTCACCCGCAGCTACGTCGAGACCGACCTGCGCAAGACCTACGAGGGGAAGGTCTTCTACGGCAAGGACGCCTTCGAGGGGCTGCGCACCCTTGACCGGCTGATGGAGATCAAGCGCTCGGGCATAGACGACCCGTCCTTCGGCACGGAGCGGACCGGCCGGGTCCTCCCGCCCCGCAACAGCGAGCGGCTGGCAGCCGTCGACCCGGCCACCTTGCCGGCCCGCTCCCCCGCCGTCGAGACCGACAACGAGCTGTTCGTGCCGCCCTTCCTCGGCACCCGGGTGGCAAAGGGCGTGGCGCTCGACGAGGTCGCCTCCTTCCTCAACGAGACGGCACTCTTCCGCAACCAGTGGGGCTACCGCCCGCTCGAGGGCGAGAGCGACGCCGAGTTCAAAGAGCGGGTGCGGGCCGAGCTGCGGGCCCGCCTCGACGAGGCGAAGGCCGAAGGGGTCCTCCTCCCCTCGGCCGTCTGGGGGTACTTCCCGGCCAACAGCGACGGCAACGACCTCGTCATCTACACAGACGACGAGCGGTCGAGCGAACGGATGCGCTTCTCCTTCCCCCGCCAGCGCAAGGAGCCCCACCTCTGCATAGCTGACTTCTTCCGCCCCGTCTCGAGCGGCGAGAAGGACTACGTCGCCTTCCAGGTGACGACGATGGGCCCGCGCGCCAGCGAGCGGACCGCCGAGCTCTTCGCCGCCGACCGCTACCTCGACTACGTCTCCTTGCACGGCCTCTCGGTCGAGATGACAGAGGCCCTGGCAGAGCTCTGGCACCGCCGCATCCGCCAGGAGTGGGGCTTTGTCGACGAGGACGGACCGAACCTGCAGGGCCTCTTCCGCCAGCAGCACCGGGGCGGCCGCTACTCCTTCGGCTACCCGGCCTGCCCGGACCTCGAGGACAACGCCAAGGTGGTCGAGTTGCTCGAGGCGGCCCGCATCGGCGTCACCGTCTCGGAGGGCTTCCAGCTCCACCCCGAGCAGACCACCCTCGCCATCGTCTGCCACCACCCGAAGGCCAAGTACTTCGTGGCGTGAGAGGACGGACCTGGAGGCTTTCGGCGCTACGGTCAGCCGCATGAGCGCCCTCGACGTGACAGATGCCACCTTCGAACAGGAGGTGCTCGAACGCTCCGAGTCGACCCCTGTGGTCATCGACCTCTGGGCCCCTTGGTGCGGCCCCTGCCGAACGCTCGGACCGATCATCGAGAAGGTGGTCGCCGAGACCGGTGGCCAGGCCGTGCTCGCCAAGGTGAACGTCGACGATAACCCCCGGGTCTCGGCCACCTTCCAGGTGCAGTCCATCCCGGCCGTCTTCGCCGTCTACAAGCGCCAGGTCGTGAACCGCTTCATCGGCGCCCTGCCCGAGCCACAGGTGAAGGCCTTCGTCGACCAGGTGGTGGCCGACGCCGTCCCGAGCGAGGCCGACCTCCTCGTCGCCGCTGGCGACGAAGCCTCCCTCCGCAAGGCCCTCGAGTCCGAGCCGGCCCACGCCGGGGCGATAGTCGCCCTCTCCGAGCTGCTCGTGGCGAGAGGCGGGGAGGAAGAGCGCCAGGAGGCGCTCTCGCTCCTCGCCCGCATCCCCGAGACGCCAGAGACGAGGCGGCTCGCCGCCCTTGCCCGCACGGGCGGGGCCGGCGGCGACGAGGACGGCTTCGACGAGGCCATCTCCGAGCTGCTCGCCCGGCTGCCGGGCGACGACGAGGCCCGCCAGCAGATCGTCGACCTCATTGAGACGCTCCCGAGCGAGGACCCGCGCCGCGAGCAGTACCGCCGGGCGCTTTCGGCCAAGCTCTTTTGAGCATGGCCGCCGTCGCCGAGAGCGGTGAGATCGCCGGTTTGCTCGAGCTCGGCGGCCGGCGCTTCGACATCTCAGAGCGCGCCCTTGTGATGGGCATCGCCAACCGGACGCCCGACAGCTTCTACGACAAGGGCTCCTACTTCGCCTTCGACGCCTTCCTCTCGCACTGCGAGCGCCTCGTCGCCGAGGGGGCAGAGATCATCGACATCGGGGGCGTGAAGGCCGGAGCCGGGCCGGAGGTGAGCGAGGAGGAGGAGCTGGAGCGCGTCGTCCCGGCCGTGGCGGCGGTCGCCTCCCGTTTCGATGTTGCCGTCTCGGTGGACACCTGGAAGGCGGCGGTGGCAGCCGCCTGCTTCGCCGAGGGAGCCGTCGTCGGAAACGACATCTCCGGCTTCTCCGATCCCGGCTACCTGCCGGCCGCGGCCGCCGCCGGCGCCTCTGTGGTCGCCACCCACATCCGCCTCGCCCCCCGGGTGCCCGACCCCGAGGCGAGCTACGAGGACGTCGTCGCCACCGTCGCCGCCCGGCTCGCCGATCTCGGCCAGCGGGCCGAGTCGGCCGGCATCCCCGCCGCCCGGGTCGTCGTCGACGCCGGCCTCGACCTCGGCAAGACGACGGCCCACTCGCTCGCCCTTCTCGGTGCCTCGTCCCGGCTCGCCGCCCTCGGCTACCCGCTCTTGCTCTCGGCCTCGAACAAGACCTTCCTCGGCGAGCTGCTGGACCTTCCCGTCGACAGGCGCCGCGACGCCTCCCTTGCCGCCGCCGCCCTCGGCATCGCCGGCGGTTGCCGCATCCTCCGGGTGCACGACGTCGCCGGCACGGTGAGGGTGAGAGAGATGCTGGCTTTCATCCTCGCCGAGCGGAGCGGGCAGAGGTGACGAGCTACCTCGTCACAGGGAGCGACCCCTCCTTGGTCTCCCGCGCCCTCTCGGGCCTCCTCGAGGAGCTGGGCGGGGGTGGCCCGGTGGCCGAGCTCGAGGAGTACGACGCCGAGGCAGCCGCGCCCGGCGAGGGTGAGGAGACGAGCCGCTTCGACCTCTCTCCGGTCCTGAGCGCCCTCGCCACCCCCTCCTGGCTGAGCGAGCGCCGGGTCGTCGTGCTGCGGGGAGCGGGCGGCCTCGTCGCCGCCCAGGCGGCCGAGCTGGCCAAGGTGGTCGCCGCCCCCGCCACCGACAACGTCCTCGTGCTGGCGGGCGGGGGCCGCTCCGTCCCCCAGTCCCTTCTGAAGGCTGTGAAGGCCGCCGGCGGCCGGATCATCGAGACCGACCCGGGCCGCGGCTCGCGGGCCCGCACGGAGTGGCTCGAGGCCCACCTGGCCCGCTCGCCCGTCCACCTCGACGCCACCGCCCGCCGCCGCCTCGTCGAGCACATCGGCGAGGACGCCGCCCGTCTCGACCCCATCCTCGAGCTGGCGGAGGCGACCTATGGGGCCGGGCGCAAGCTCGGGGCCTCCGACCTCGAGCCCCTCCTCGGCGAGGAGGGCTCGGCTCCCCCCTGGGAGCTGACAGACGCAATCGACGCCGGTGACGGTGCCCGGGCCATCCACGTCCTCCACCGCCTGCTCGGGGCAGGCGACCGCCACCCCCTGCAGGTGCTCGCCACGCTCAACCGCCACGTCTCCTCCCTCCTCCGTCTCGATGGCGCCGAGCGAGTCCGCAGCGCCGAGGAGGCGGCCTCAGTGCTGCAGGTGAGCGCCTTCCCGGCGAGAAAGCTGCTGGAGCAGGCCCGCCGCCTCGGCCACGACCGCATCGTCCGGGCCGTCGAAGTGGTCGCCCAAGCCGATGCCGACCTGCGGGGCCGGCTCGCCTGGCCGGCCGAGCTCGTCATCGAGGTGGCCGTCGCCCGCCTCGCCCAGCTCTCGCGGTCGAGCGCTCGGCCGGCCCCCTCCCGCCGGTGAGCATCACCGTCCGCCCTCGCCGGCAGGCCGACCTGCCCAGCCTCGCCCAGCTCCTCCTCGCGGTCCACGAGGCCGACAACTACCCGACGCGCCTGCCGCCCGACCCGATCGCCTGGTTGGCGAGCCCCCGCATCGAGCAGGCGCTCGTTGCCGAGAGAGGGGGCCTGGTCGGACATGTCAGCCTGGCAAGCCCGGCGGGCGACCATGCCGAGCAGCTCTGGCGCCAGGCCCTCGGGGACGAGGAGATGGTCGTCATAAAGCGGCTCTTCGTCGATCCCGCGCATCGCCGGGAGGCGATCGGACGGCGCCTCCTCGAGGAAGCCGTCTCTCGCGCCCACAGCGCCGGGGCCCGGCCCGTCCTCGACGTCGACGCCCACAGCGCCGGGGCCAACCACCTCTACCTGGCGGCCGGCTTCGAGGCGGTGGGCGAGCTCGAGCTCGTCTGGAGCGGGGAGGAAGAGCCCTTCCTGGCCCGCTGCTACATCGGCCCCCCGCCCGCCGGGGCGACAGGCCGGCGGTAGGGTCCTTTCACCATGGACTTCGAGGTCGTCGTAGAGATACCGAAGGGGCAGCGCAACAAGTACGAGATGGACCACGAGTCCGGCCGGATCTACCTCGACAGGATGCTGTTCACCTCGACCCGCTACCCGGCCGACTACGGCTTCATCGACAAGACCCTCGGCCTCGACGGTGACCCGCTCGACGTCCTCGTCCTCGTGGAGGATCCCACCTTCCCCGGCTGTGTCATCCGGGCGAGGGCCATCGGGATGTTCCGCATGACAGACGAGATGGGCCCCGACGACAAGGTGATCGCCGTCCCGAGAGCCGACCCCCGCCTCGAGCACCTGCAGGACCTGCGCCACCTGCCGGAGTTCGACCGGCTCGAGATCCAGCACTTCTTCGAGGTCTACAAGGACCTCGAGCCCGGCAAGTCGGTCGAGGGCGCCACCTGGGTCGGGCGCAGCGAGGCCGAGGAGGAGATAGAGGCCGCCCGCAAGCGCCTCGAGGCCTCCCGCGAGGAGCAGGCGGGCGAGAGCGAGCCTGGCACCTAGCCTCTCAGCCCACCTTGAAGAGGGGGCGGGCGTGCAGCTTCACGTGCCAGGCCCGCTCCATCGGCTTGAGCAGGTAGCTGGCGAGGAGATCCCAGCCGGCCGGCGCCAGGTGGACGCCGTCTGAGTAGCGGATCTGCTGCACGCTCCCGTTCAGCTGCTTGTACTGGGTGAAGCCGCCGTGCGGTCCCGAGAGCAGCTTCCAGGTCGAGACGTAGGTGACGCCGTACCGCCCGGCCGCCAGCACCTTGGCCATCCCGTTCACCCTCTCCACGAAGGCGTTGTTGACCGAGGGCGCCGAGACCGGTGGCAGCCCCACCCAGACCAGGTGGGCGCCGGCGGCCAGCACCTCGTCCATCATGAGGGCGATGCGGCTCCTGTAGACCTCGTTCCAGCGCCGGGTGCCGGCGCTGACAGCCGCGCCGTTGGCGAGGGAGAGCGACTGGTCGTCGTTGGCTCCCATCATGATGACGACGGCGCCGGGGTGGTAGGTGCGCAGGTAGCGCTCGAGCATGGCCGGCCAGTTGTAGTAGTCGGGGCGGGCGAGGCCGGTGTCGATCTTCCCCCGTTGCAGCACCCTCACGTAGGGGTCGTTGCCGAAGAGGTCACCCAGGCCGTAGCCGAGGTCCTCGCCGATCGAGTCGCCGATGTCGAGGATCTCGAGGGGGTGGGCCCGGGTGGGCGGGGCGAGCGCCGGCGGCCAGACCGTCTTGGGCGGGGGCACGTAGCGGCCCCCGCTGTGGGGACGGGGGGCCATGCCCCAGATGGAGGAGTCGTTGGCGGCGCGGCCGGTCGGCACCACCACCGGCACGGGCGGCAGCGTGGCGCTCGAGGCTCTGCCGCCCCGCCCGAGGGCGCTGTCGGCGGCGTTCACCGGGCCGGAGAGGCCGAGGGCGTTCGTGACCGCCGCGATGGGCCGCAGGATGGCGAGCGAGACGCTCCGGCGCGTGCCGAAGGGCGAGGAGAGGGCGTTGTGGTAGAGCTGGTTGGCGTCGAAGAGGGTCCAGAGGCCGAAGCAGATGAGCCCGACCGCCAGCACCCGGCCGGCCGAGGCCCGCCGCCCGCTCGAGCGCCGGAAGAGCTCCCGGTCGACGCGGGGCGGGTTCTTGCCCCCCGGGGGAGGAGGCGACGGGGCGGCCACCCGGCCCGGGCGCGCAATCGGCTTCCTCGTGCGGGTGACGGCTGCACCGTTGGCCGGCCGCGGCCTCCTCTGCGGCGAGGGCGGCCGCTTCGAGGTCTTCTCTGCCGGTCGTGGGGTCATCTCAGAACCTGAAGTAGATGAAGGGCGCCACCCCGGGCGGCCCGAGGGTGGTGATGACTAGGAGGATGCCGGCGAGGGCAGCCCCCTGCAGCAAGACCCCCCAGCGGGCGAAGGCCTGCTGCACCTTCACGGCGAACTGGTCGGGCACGTACTGGGTGCCGATGCCGACAGCGATCGTGAGGATCACCGGGAAGGTGACAAGGGTAGTCGGTGTCGTCCAGCCGTCGAAGAGCCGCCCCAGCATCGTGAAGGCGTTCGAGAAGCTCGTCGCTCGGAAGAAGACCCAGCCGAGGCAGACGTACTGGAAGGTGGCAAAGCGCTGCCAGGCGACAGCGAGGCGCCCCTCGGCCAGCTGCGGCCGTCCGGCCCGCTTCCGGCGCCGCCGGCGGTAGTGGCCGATCGACTGGCCGACGCCGTGCAGGGCGCCCCAGGCGACGAAGGTCCAGGCCGCCCCGTGCCAGAGCCCGCCGAGGACCATCGTGATCATGAGGTTGCGGTAGAGAGAGGCATCCCCGCCCTGGTTGCCACCGAGCGGGATGTAGAGGTAGTCGCGCAGCCAGAACGAGAGGGTCATGTGCCAGCGGCGCCAGAAGTCCTGCAGCGTGCGGGCGGTGTAGGGGGCGTTGAAGTTCTCCGGGAAGCGGAAGCCGAGCAGCATGGCGCAGCCGATGGCGATGTCGGTGTAGCCCGAGAAGTCGCAGTAGATCTGGACGGCGTAACCCCAGATGGCGAAGAGGACCTCGAGCGCCGAGTGCTGGCGGGGCGCGGCGAAGACCGGGTCGACGATGGCCGAGGAGACGTAGCTCGAGAGCACCACCTTCTTGAACAGGCCCGCCATGATCAAGTAGGCGGCCCGCGGGAAGTCGATGTGGCGGGGGTTGCGCCGGTGGGCCCGCTCGATCTGGGGGATGAGCTCCGAGCCGCGCACGATCGGCCCGGCGACGAGGTGGGGGAAGAAGCAGACGAAGACGGCCACGTCGATCGGCTTGGCCGGCTCGAGGTCGTGGCGGAAGACGTCGATCACATAGGACAGCCCCATGAAGGTGAAGAAGCTGATGCCCACCGGCAAGGTGACGTTGAGTAGTGGGAAGCCGCCGTGCATGCCGAGCGACCGCAGGGCGTTGTCCACGCTCTGGGACAAAAAGCCGTAGTACTTGAACCAGCCGAGCAGCCCCAGCTCGACAAGGACGGTGGCCGTCAGCCAGCCGCGGCGGGCCCGCTCGCTCCGGGCGCGGTGGATGAGGATCCCGCCGAGGATCGTCGTGGTCGTCGAGGCGGCGAGGAGGAAGACAAATCGCCAGTCCCACCAGCCGTAAAAGACGTAGCTGGCGACGATGATGAAGAGCTTCCAGTACCGCGGGAAGGGCGCCAGCAGCCAGTTGAGGACGAAGACGATCCCGAAGAAGATCGCGAAGTCGATGGTGGGAAAGAGCAACCCGCTGCCTCAAGGTGAAGATCTCATGGCGCGCCAGCCGCGCGTCGACCCCGGAACCCTACTAACCCGGCGGGGCGGCCCGAGGAGCGTCAAGCAGCACTCCATAACGGTGCCTTTACGGCTTTGCTGCAGTGCTGTTGCCACGCCCCTCAGACGACCGGCGGCCCCCTCTCCTTGCAGCGGCAGCGGCCCCGCCGGCCGAGCGAGCAAGTCGAGCGGCGACCCGCCCTCCGCCTACTTCTTGGCCTTTATCGCCTCGATCAGCTTCGGAAGGACGTTGTGGACGTCTCCCACGACCCCGAGGTCGGCGATCGTGAAGATGGGGGCCGACTCGTCCTTGTTGACGGCGATGATGTGCTTGGAGCTCTTCATCCCGACCATGTGCTGGGTGGCGCCCGAGATCCCGCAGGCGATGTAGACCGTCGGCTTCACCGTCTTGCCTGTCTGGCCCACCTGGTGGGAGTAGGGCACCCAGCCGGCGTCGACGATCGCCCGGGAGGCGCCGGCGGCACCGTTCAGCAGCTGGGCGAGCTCTTCTACGAGCGAGTAGCTCTCGGCCGTGCCGAGGCCGCGCCCGCCCGAGACGACGACGGCTGCCTCGTCGAGCTGGGGCCCGGACCGCTCCTCCTCGTGGCGGCTCACGACTTTGGCGGCATCGCTCTGGCCCGTCTCGGGCAGCTCGACGGCCTCGACCGCGGCGGCCTCGCCCGCCGATGGTTCGGCGGCGAAGGACTTCGGCCGGATGACGAAGAGGGCCGGCCCCTCGCCGCTGAACTTCGCCTTCAGCACCTTCGTGCCGCCGAAGATGGCGTGCTCGGAGAGGAGCGAGCCGCCCTCGTCGGCGAGGCCGACGACGTTGGTCAAGACGGGCCGGTCGAGGCGGGCCGAGAGGCGCCCGGCCACGTCGCGGCCGTCGTAGCTCTGGGCGAGGAAGACGGCGTCGGGCGCCCCCTTGGCCTCGATGAGAGCGGCGATGCCAGCAGCCACCCGCGGGCCGGCGAGCGAGTCACCGAGCTCGCCGAGGTCGTAGAGCCGGCTCGCCCCGTGCTCGCCGAGAGCGGCCGCTGTGCCGGCGGCGCCGGCCCCGTAGCTGATGGCCTCGACGCTTGTAGCAAAGCGGCGGGCGGCGGTGAGCATCTCGAGGGCGGCCGTCGCCGGCTCGCCCTCTTTCTGCTCGGCAAGTACCCAGATCTTCTCCACGCCAGCTCCTCTCAAAGAACCTTGATCTGCTCGAGGTAGGCCACGATCTTCTCGTGGGCGTCTCCCTCGTCGGTCACGATCTCGCCCGCCTTGCGCTGTTCGGCCTCCTCGACAGAGACGATCTCTTGGCGGGAGCCCTCCCTGCCCACCTGGGAGCTGTCGATGCCGAGGTCGGAGAGGCTGAGCTCCTCCACCGGCTTCGAGCGGGCCGCCATGATCCCCTTGAAGGAGGGGTAGCGGGGCTCGACCACCCCGGCGGTCACCGTGACGACGGCCGGGAGCGGGCAGGAGACCTCGTCGTAGCCGGCCTCGGTCTGGCGGTTGACCTTCACCGTGTCGCCCTCCACCTCGACGTGCTTGGCGAAGGTGACGGCCGGCCAGCCGAGCAGCTCGGCCATCTGCACCGGTGTGGTGCCGGTGTAGCCGTCGGTCGACTCGGTGGCGGCCAGCACGAGGTCGGCCCCGGACCTCCTCACGGCCTCGGCCAGCACCCGCGCCGTCGAGAGGGCGTCCGAGCCCGCCAGCGCCGGGTCGCTCACGAGGACGGCGCCGCCTGCCCCCATGGCGAGGGCGGTGCGCAGGCCGGAGGTCTCGCCGTTCGGCGCCATCGAGAGGAGGGTCACATCGCCTCCCCCAGCGGCCTCGGCCAGCTGCAGGGCGATCTCGACCCCGTAGGCGTCGGAGTCGTCCAAGATGAGCTTGCCCTCCCGGACGAGGAAGTGGGTCGAGGGGTCGAGCGAGAGCTCGCCGGCGGGATCGGGTATCTGCTTCACACAGACGGCGACTTTCATGCCCCTGATTGTTCCCGACCGGTCACCTGTTTAGCCAACCGGCGCTAGCCGAGCGCCTGGCGGGCGAGGGCGACGTCGTTCGTGATCACCGCCTCGACGCCGAGCGAGCCGAGATGGGCCAGCCGGGCGGCGTCGTTCACCGTCCAGACCCGCACGGCCAGGCCGGCGGCGTGCGCCGCCTCGATGAGGGCATCGCTCGCCAGCCACTCCGAGGGGTGGATGCCCTCGACGCCGGCGGCCTGGGCGGTGGCGACGAGGTCGCTCCCGGCCTCCTCCATGCCCGCAAGCCACGCAGTCTCGAGGCCCGGCGCCGCCTCCCGGACGGCGGCGAGGGCCCCGAGGGAGAAGCTCGAGACGATGAGGGACTGAAGGAGGCTCTCGCCGGCGCTCACCCGCTCGGCGAGGAGGCGGGCCGTCTCGCTCGCCACCCACTGGCCCGGGTCGACGTCGGGGTCGGGTGGGCTGTTCTTCACCTCGACGTTGACGATCATCTGGGCGCAGCTGTCGAGGGCTTCGGCGAGGGAGGGGAGCGAGCTCGGCAGCTCGGAGGCGGCAGTCTCGCAGATGGGGCGGCCGTCGGGCAGGAAGGCGTCGTGATGGACGACGAGCTGGCGGTCTCTGCTCCGCCTGACGTCGAGCTCGACGCCGTCGGCTCCTAGCTCGGCGGCGGCAGCGAAGGCCGCCAGGGTGTTCTCGGGCTCGGGCCCGAAGGGCCCCGAGCCCCGGTGGGCGAGGACGAGGGTCATGATGGGCGCTCCAGAAAAGGCGCACCCTAGTGGGCCGCTCCGGGTGTTTACCGGACGAGTTCGAAGGGTACGTGGCGCGCGACGGAGAAAGGAAGCCGACTCATCTGTGCTCGTGCTCACATGCTTGCAGGACAAATGAGTCGGCCGTATCATCTTCTCAGCAGTACCGCTCGCCGGCCCGGCTGGCTCCCGCTTCGCCCGAGCCGGCTTTTGCGGCAGGCCTTGTGATTTCCTTCACAGGTGCGGTTTGTAGGAACGGCAGCTTGAGCTGATGCACAGGAGGCGACGGTGGCTTTGACCTGGACCCGCTCCATCGAGTGGGACACAGACGACTGGAGGAAGCACGCCGCCTGCCGCGACACCGAGCCGGACCTCTTCTTCCCCGTCGGCACGACGGGCCAGGCGATCGACCAGATCGAGGCCGCTCGGGCCGTCTGCCTCAGCTGTGAGGCCCGCGAGCCCTGCTTGGAGTTCGCCCTCGCCACCAACCAGGAGTCGGGGGTGTGGGGCGCCACCTCGGAGGAGGAGCGCCGCAAGCTGCGCAAGGCCTGGCTTGCGGCTCGGCGTCGCCGGGCCTCCTAGCCCCGGCAGGCCCGCTCGAGCACCGAGAGTGAGGGTCTGTTCGCCGTCAGCGCTCCGCTGAGCGAGCCACAGAAACTGGAGCGGCTCACCTTCCAAAGCCCCGTCGGGCCGAGCACGGCCGTCCCCGTCTGCCAAGGGCCCGCAGCCTCCCGGTAGACGACATCGGCCCTGTCGGCCGAGACGAAGGCGACCTTGGCCACCTGCACGGCGGCGGCGAGCCCCGCCGCCGTGAGGTCGCCCCGGCCGGCCCCCTCCCCCGCGCCCGCGCCCCTGAGCGGTCCCCGCCCCCCGGCCACGGCCGCCATGTTCTCGGCCACCCCGGCCGGCAGACCCGCCGAGTAGGCCTGGTGGAACGAGGCGAGCACCGAGGAGCCGGCGAGAAGGGGTGCGGCGGGCTGGCTGGCGGTGGTCGTGAGGAGGGCCCCTCCCCCGCCGAGGGCGGGGCACGCCCGCAGCGACAGAGCACTTTGCGGGGAGCCCGCCCCCCACGCCTTCGGCCCCCAGCCGGCGAGGAAGCCGATGGAGTGGATCGTCTGGCCGGCGGGCGTCTCGGCCACGAGGGAGAAAAAGCCGTTGGCGAGCTGGGTCGGCACCACTCCGCCCAGCACGGCGAGGCCGTCCACCGGCTTCATGGCGTCGATGCCGCCGTTCGGCTGCTCGGCGGCCACCCGGGCCACCTTGCCGCCGACCGCCACTGTCGCCCACCAGAGGTCCTTCCCGCCGAGGGCCGGCGCCGTGCCCGAGTCGACGAGCTCGAGACCGTTGGCGGCGAGCGGCTGCAGGCCGACCGCCCCGATCGAACCCGAGGTCACCCCCTCACCGGTCACGGCGGTCGAGACGAGCACAGGCCGGAAGCAGCCCGTAAGGGAGCTGCCGCTTTCCAGCGAGACAGGAGAAAGGCGGGTCTGCACGGCAGACAGGCTCGTCCCTGAGGCCGTCATCCGGGCGAGTCCGGCGGTGAGGCCGAGGCTGCTCGGGGCGGGCCCGTGGGAGCCCGCGGCCGCCTTCGAGCGGGCGGGGGCTGGCGCCTGCGGCAGCGGACCGGCCTCGTTCCCGGACTTCGAGGTCTCGAAGAGGCGCTGGGGGGCCGGCTTGGGGGCGAGGGCGATCCCGACACCCCCACCGATGGCGGCGGCCGCCACGACGACGGCCGCACCGAGGAGGAGATGGCCACGGCCGTGGCCAGCCTCTTGCTGTTCGATCCGCCTCGCCAGGCCGACCGGGTCGGGCCTCGCCTCGATCGAGGCGGCTCTTTCTTGGAGCTGGCGACGGACGGCCTCCTCGAAACCTTCCTCGAAGGGCTCTCGCCTCACTTTTCGACCACCCCCCGCAGCCGCTCGAGGCCGCGGTGGATGAGAGAGCCCACCGTGCCAGGGCGGCAACCGAGGACCTCGGCGATCTCGCTCTCGGAGAGGCCGGAGTAGTAGCGGAGGACGACGGCGGCCCGCTGGCGGTAGGGGAGGCTCAGCAAGACGTCGTGCAGGTCGCCGGGAACGGCGTCGGAGGCGCCTTGGCCGTCGACCACGTACAAAAGAGGCCGGCGGTCCCGCTCCCGCCCGGCCCGGCGGAAATGGGAGCGGCAGGCGTTGACGACGGCCTGGCGGACGTAGCGCTCCGGTGTCTCGAGGCGCTCGTAGTGGCGGTGGAGGCGGACGAAGCAGTCCTGCACCAGGTCCTCTGCCAGCTCGGCCGAGCTCGTGAGCACGTAGGCGAGCCGGACGAGGGTGGAGTAATTGGCGAGGTAGAAGTCCGAGAACGAGAGGGCTCCCGCCCGCGGCGGCGGCGAGCCGGGCTCTGCTGGGACCGCCTGCACTAGCGCCATCGGCTCTTCTGACGCCGGTCCACCCCCCTTCCTTGCAGCGGCGGGGGCGGGCTCTCTCCTGTCTTGCCTCGGACCCCCTCCGTCGCCCAGAAAGCCCTCCGGCATCGCTCCCCGCTAGGTGGCCGCCTTTGCCGGCCGCTTTGGTCCCGGCACCTCGAGCCGCACCAGTGTGCCATGGTCACGGGTCATCGTGATGGTGCCCCCGAGCTGGGTGCGGACGAGGTCGCGGACGATGGAGAGGCCGAGTGAGCGGGTCTTCTCGATGTCGAAACCCTCCGGCAGTCCCCGCCCGTTGTCGCGCACGACCACCTCGTAGTGGTCGGGCGGGTGGGCGAAGGTGAGATCGATGCGGGCTGGCTCGGCCGTCGAGGCCTTGTCGGGGCCGAAGGCGTGCTCGACGGCGTTCTGCAGCAGCTCGGCGAGCACGACCGAGAGCGGGGTGGCCATCTCGGCGGGCATCTCCCCCAGCTCGCCGTCGACGCGCACGGCTATGTCCCCGGCTCCGACGCTCGACTCGTGCGCCATGCGGACGAGGTGGTGGACGATCTCGTCGAAGGGCACCTGGTCGCCCGCCTCTCGCGAGAGGATCTCGTGCACGACGGCGATGGCCCGGATGCGCCGCTCCGCCTCGGCGAGGGCGACCCGGGCCGGCTGATCCTCGATCCGCCGGCGCTGCAGGCGCAGCAGGGAGGAGATCGTCTGCAGGTTGTTCTTCACCCGGTGGTGGACCTCGCGGATCGTGGCGTCCTTGGTGAGAAGGAGGCGGTCCCTCCGCCGCAGGTCGGTGACGTCCCGCAGCAGCACGAGGGCACCTGTCACCTCGCCGCGGGCCTGCAGCGGGATGCAGCGCAAAAGGAGGGTGACGTCCGAGCGCCGCTCCATCTCCTCCATCACCGGGAGCCTCGTGGCATAGGAGTCCTCGACGAGGGTCGTCTCGAGCCCGAGGGCGTGCAGGGTCGAGCCGTTCGTGGCGCTCGTGATGCCGCTGCGGTGGAGGGCCGAGACGGCGTTCGGGGAGGAGAAGGTGATGCGGCCCCGCTCGTCGAGCACCATGACGCCGTCTCCCACCCTCGGGGTGTGGTCCGAGGTGATGTCGTCGTCGGGGAAGGGGAAGATGCCGTCTGTCACCATGACAGAGAGCCGCTCGAACAGGTCGAGGTAGACCCGCTCGAGAGCGCCGCGGCGGCGGGCGATGGAAGGCGACCAGACCCTCGCCATGACGCCGAGGATCTGCGATGAGTAGCGGACTGGGATGCACTCGAGGCGGAGGTGGCCCTCCCCGGTGCCGCTTCGCTGCTCGCCGACGGCGATGGCCCCTGTCCTCATCGCCTCGACCACGAGGGGGAGCTCGTGGGCTGTCACCACCTCGCCCACGAGGTCGATCTCATAGAGGGTCTGGCTCGTCGTCGGCCGCACCTGCCCGTAGACGATGAAGTGCTCCTCGTGCTCTCGGTCACCCGAGGCGAGCGGGTCGAGCGGGACGTACAAGAGAAGGTCCGAGAAGCAGAGGTCGGCCAGCAGGTTCCAGCTCGCCATGAGCCGGTCGAGATGGCGCCTGGCCGGGGCATCGAGACCGGTGTCGCGCCCCGCCAGCTCGAGCGGGCTCGTCACGGCCTCTCCTCCCCCACCGCCAGCGGCCGGTCGGCCGGCTTCCTCGCCGAGAAGGTCCGCACCCTCTCGTAGCCGGCCCGGCGGGCCGCCGCCACGAGGTCGGCGTTCCGCTCGCCGACGAGGGCTGGGCCGTGGCTGTCGGAGGCGAAGGTGATGGGGACGCCGGCGGCGCAAAAGCGCCCGAGCAAGCTGGCCGAGGGGTACTGCTCTCCCGCCTTGCGCCAGCCGGCCGAGGAGAGCTCGGCCGCCATGCCAGACCGGGCCGCTGCCTCGGCGATGCGCACCTCGCACTCCTCGAGGAGGGCCGGCTCGGGATAGCGCCGGCCGATCTTCACGAGGTCGGGGTGGGCTAGGACGTCGCAGACGCCGCTCGCGGCCAGCTCCTCGAGGGCCTCTGCGTAGGAGCGCCAGACGTCCCCGATGGCGACGAGCTCCCAGCGGCGCTGGGCGTAGGCGTCCTCCAGCACGTCGAAGAGCCAGAGCCCGAGCCAGTGGACCGATCCGAGCAGGACGTCGAAGGGGTACCCCTCCAAAAAGCGGCCCACCTTGTCCATGAGGCCCGGGTAGTAGTCGACCTCGAGGCCGGCCAGGACCGGTAGGCCGGCCGCCTTGGCGGCCTCCACCGTCTCGGCGTAGCGGTCGAGATCGGCGGTCGAGTGGTGGTCGAAGTACTGGACGACGTGGCGGCGGGCCTCCCCCCGATCGTCGTAGGCGTCCCACCACCCCTCGACGACAGCCCGCCCCTTCTCGAAGCGGAAGAAGTGCTCGGTGAGGGCGATCTCGCCCACCCCGTTTCGCTCCGCCTGGGCGACGTAGGCGGCCACCCGCTCGAGGGTGAGCTCAGACTCCTCGGCGCGCTCGGCGTGGGGCCAGAGGTGGACGTGGTAGTCGATCACGCCTTGCGCCTCCGGCCCGGCTTCGGCTGCTCGCCCCAGATGGTCGCTCCCACCTGCAAGAGGCCGGCCAGGTCGGCCACGTGTCCCGGCTGGTAGGGGACGGTGGCCGTGACGCCGTGCAGGCTCGAGAGCTCACGGGCGAGCTCGGACTCGCGCGTCGCCACCTGCCGGAAGTTCGAGAAGCTGGCTGCCACCTCCTCGATGACGCGGGCGGTGACGTCGGGCTCGGGCCCTCCCCCGGCGCCGGAGGCGAGCAGGCGGGCGAGGTCGCCCGCCCCGGCTGAGAGGGCCTCGGCGGCCTCTTGGGAGTCCGGGTCGGTGAGGGCGGCCGGCAGCACCCGGTTGCAGACGAGAAGGCCAAGATGGAGCCGCCGCTCGGCGAGCGCCGCCTTCATCTCGAGCGCCTCCCGCCCCGGCACCGCCTCCAAGGTGGTGACGAGGAGGAAGGTGGTGCGCAGGTCGTGCAGGAGGCGGTCGACTGCGGCCGCCCGGGCCACGAAGCCCTCCCGCATCGTCTGGAAGAGGATGAAGAAGTCGGCCAGGTCCTGCAGCAGCTGGCTCCCGAGCACCCGGTCGGCCACCTGGTAGAAGGGCCGGGAGGCCATGTTGATCAGGCGGGAGCGGTAGGGGACGGTCAGCCACTGCAAGAGGCGGGAGGAGAAGAAGTCCTGCATCCGACTGGGGGCGTCGAGGAGGTCGAGGGCGTTGCGGGAGGGGGGCGTGTCCACGACGAGCAGGTCATAGGAGCCCTCCTCGTGCAGCTCGTAGAGGCGCTCCATGGCGATGTAGTCCTGACCCTGGGAGAAGCGCCGGCTGATGTTCTTGTAGAGAGGGTTGTTGAGGATCTGCCGAGCCGTCCTGTCGTCTGGGGCATGCCGCCGGACAAGGGCGTCCCAGGACTCCGACATGTCGAGCATGGCGGCATAGAGCTCGCCTTTCGGCTTCACCCCGGCTGCCTCGAAGGCGGCCGGCGGGATCCTCGTGGCCTCGTTGCCGATCCCGCCCAGCCCGAGGGCGTCCGCCAGTCGCTTGGCCGGGTCGACGGTGAGCACGAGCACCCGCCCCCCGAGCCGGGCGGCGACGGCGGCCCCGAGGGCGGCGGCCACCGTGGTCTTGCCGACGCCGCCCGAGCCGCAGGCGACGATGACCTCCTTGGCGGCGACGAGCTGCTCGAGGGCTGCGGGATCGGCCGGGCTGGCCGAGGCGAGGCTCACAGCTCCTCGCCCAGCCTCTCGGCCACCTGGCGAATGGCCCGCAGCCCGTAGGCCCGGCCGAAGAGGTAGGGGAGGTAGAGGAGGGGGACCTCCTCACCGATGCCGGCCCGGAGCCGCTCGAGGTGGCCGGCGCCGTCGCGCCGGATGGTGACGGCCAGGCGGGCCGCCCCGAAGACCGATGAGACGGCCCGCTGGCTCGCCCCGATCTGCTCGGCCATGAGGGCGGCCTGGCTCCTGCCGGCGAGCTTCTCGAAGACCTCCTCCTCCCGGTTGCCGAAGAGCTCGGGCAGCACGCGGTTGGCGACGACGCAGGCGAGGTTGACGGCTGTCTCCCGACCGAGCCGCCCGGCCAGGTCGACCGCCTCGGAGACGGGCATCTCCTCTGGCGTGGTGACTATGACCGCCCCGGTCCGCGCCGGGTCGGCGAGGATCTCGAGCATCCACTCGGTCTGGGAGCGGACGAGGCCGACGCGGACGAGCTCGTTGATGCCGCTCGGCGCCGCCAGCTGGCCGATCACCTGGCCGGTGGCGGAGGCGTCCACGACGACGAGGTCGTAGTGGCGCTCGCGGACCTCGTAGCAGAGCTTGCCGACCGTGAGGATCTCCCGGATGCCCGGGGCGGCCGTCGCCACGAAGTCGAAGGCGGTGGCGACGGGGCCGATGCGGCCGACGACCGGGACGCGGGCGATGAGGCGGAGATACTCGCGGAGCGAGGCCTCGGTGTCCATCGACATGGCCGTGAGCCGCTCGCTCACCTCCCTCCCCTTGAAAGGGGTGGGGCCGCACTCGTAGGCGGCCGACAGGTCACCTTTCGGCTCCACCTCGCAGACGAGGGTGCGCTTGCCCTGCTCGGCGGCGAGCAACCCGAGGGCGGCGGCCACCGTCGTCTTGCCGACGCCGCCCTTGCCGGTGACAAAGAGGAGCTGGCGCGAGAGCAGATCTGTCATCGGCTGCTCGCAGTCACCGCTGGCTCCGAGCCCGCTACGGGGCGCCGAAGCCGACCCGCCGCTCCTCGGCCTGCGCCCCGACCTCGACGTAGGCGATGCGGGCCGTCGGGACGGCCACGCGGCGGCCCCGTTTGTCGGTGAGCCAGAGGATCCCCTCGGTGTCCGAGAGCGCCTTTTCGACGTCGGAGATCAGCTGGTCACGATCCGTCCCCTCGGCGAGCTCGATGTCGAGCTCCTTTGCCGTCTGGATGATCCCGATACGAACGTCCACGCAGCTGCTCCTTTGCACATGGCGCTTGCCAGCCGCGACATCGTAAGGGGTCAGGCGGCCCCCCGCGGCAGCCGCTCGGCCGGCCAGTCGAGGAGGGTGACCGCCTGTGCGAAGGCGAAGCGGTCCGTCATGCCGGCGACGTAGGCGACCGCCTCTTGCAGCGGGTCGTCGAGCGAGTCGCCCGCCTCGTCGGGGCGACCCGGGACGAGGCCGGGGTTGGCGGCGTAGTGCTCGACCAGTCCCCGCAAGAGCTCGATCACCCGGGCCGACTGCTCCAAGGAGGCCTCCCGCAGGTAGATGCGCTCGTAGTCGAAGCGTCGGAGCGCCTCGAGCGCCTCGCCCATCTCCTCGCTCATGGCGATGATGCCGGCCGCCGCGCTCGTGCTCACGACGTCGGAGATGAAGGCGTCGAGCTGGCTCGAGCGGCTCGTGCCGCAGCGCTGCCGGACGAGGGCGGGCAGCTCGCCCCGGTCGACGAGGCCGGCCCGGGCGGCGTCCTCGAGGTCGTGAGCGGTGTAGGCGATCCGGTCGGCGAGGGAGACGACCTCGCCCTCGGGCGTGGCGGGGGCGGGCCGCGACCAGGAGTGGTTGGCGATCCCGTCGATCGTCTCGGCGCAGAGGTTGAGGCCGGCCGTCGTCACCTCGGCGCCCCAGACGGCGTGGTCGAAGCCGCCCTCGAGGAAGGGCGAGAGGGCGTCCTCGCTCGCATGGCCGCCCGGCCCGTGCCCGCAGTCGTGCCCGAGGGCGATCGCCTCGGCGAGGGCGACGTTGAGGCGCAGGCTACGGGCGATGGCACCGGCCACCTGGGCGACCTCGAGGGCGTGGGTGAGGCGGGTGCGCTGGTGGTCGGCGGGGAAGACGAAGACCTGCGTCTTGCCGGCGAGCCGCCGGAAGGCAGTCGAGTGCAGGATGCGGTCTCTGTCCCGCTCGAAGCAGGTGCGCCAGGGGTCCGGCTCCTCCTCCCGCCGCCGGGCGCCCCCGCCGCGGGCGTGGGTGGCGCCGGGGGCGAGCACCTCGTCCTCGAGGCCTTCGCGGGCCTCCCGGTCGAAGAGGGGGAACTCGCCCTCAAGGGCCACGGCCTCGCCGTGGGCCCTGCGGACGGGCCGGCCGCTCGGGCGGCCCGGGTGACCCGCCATCGTCCCGGCCCACCGCTCGGCCCGCTCGCTCCTACCGGTCACAACCGCCACGGCTTGCAGGATACGCCCGGGTTGTCGCGGCGCCCGGGCGGCGCCTCAGCGGACCGACAGCTCGCTGCGGTAGACGCGAGAGGGCCCGAGCTCGACGATGCGGTTGGCGAGGTCGGCAAAGGCCCGCCCGATCTCGCTCTCGGGCTCGCTCTCGACGATCGGGCTGCCGACGTCGCCTCCTTCCCGCAGGGCGGGCACGAGCGGCAGCTGGGCGAGGAGGCCGACGCCGAGCGCCCGGGCGAGGGACTCGCCGCCACCCGAGCCGAAGAGCTCGTGGCGCTTGCCGGTCTCGTCGGCGAAATAGGACATGTTCTCAATGACGCCCCGCAGCGGCAGGCGGAGCTCCCTCGCCAGGACGGCGGCCCGCTGGGCGACCCGCTCGGCGGCGGGCTGGGGCGTGGTCACCACGTAGAGCTCGGCTCCGGGCACGAATTGGGCGATCGAGAGGGCGACATCGCCCGTGCCGGGTGGGAGGTCGATGAGCAGGAAGTCGGGGCCGCCCCAGTGGACGTCGACGAGGAACTGCTCGAGAGCCTTGTGGAGCATCGGCCCCCGCCAGATGACCGCCTTGTCCTCGGAGACGAAAAAGCCCATCGAGATGACCCGGACCCCGAAGGCGACAGGGGGTAGCAGGAGCTCACCCACGACGGTCGGCGCCTCGGTGATGCCGAGCATGGAGGGCACGGAGAAGCCGTAGACGTCGGCGTCAAGCAGGGCGACGCTGTGGCCCTGTCGGGCGAGGGAGACGGCCAGGTTGACCGTGACGCTCGACTTGCCGACCCCGCCTTTGCCCGAGCCGATGGCGAGCACCCGCGTGCGGGAGCCCTTGGCGGCAAAGGGGTTCTCTCGGGGCGTCGGGCCGGCGCTCCCGTGCTGCCCCGAGCTCGTCGTGCCCGGGGCCCGCTCGCTCCCGAGCGGCGAGCGGGCCGGGCCGTTCTGGCCCAGCTCGTGCAGGCGGGCCTGCAAGGCGAGCTCCTCCTCGCCGCTCATGACGGTGAGCTCGACCTCGGCCGGGGGCGCCCCAGCCGCCTCCACTGCCTGGCGGACCGCCTGGCGGACCGCCTCGGCGTCGGGGTGGCCGCGGGGGACGGCCAGGGTGACCACCGTGAGGCGGCGCCTCACCTCGACGTGGCGGAGCATCCCGAGCTCGCCGAGCGGGTGGAAGAGCCGGGGGTCGATGGTGGCAGCCACCAACTGTTCCACCTCGGCCGACCTCTCGCTGTCCTGGCCTGCCCGGAAGATGCTCACGTGACCTTCTGTCCTGGCACCAAGTGGGAAAAGAGGGTGCCGCGGTTACGATAACGGGCGTGGTGAGCGGGCAGGAATCCGAGAGGGCCCTCGGCGACGAGGGCAACTTCTCGGCCGCCGTCGCCGCCATCACCGCCGCCTTCGGGGACGCCACGCGCCGCGGGATCTACCTCTATGTGCGCGAGACGGAGGGATCGACCGCAAGCCAGGTCGCCGAGCGCTTCGCCCTCCACCCCAACGTCGCCCGACACCATCTCGACAAGCTGGCGGCCGGCGGTTATCTCGAGGTCTACCTCAACCACGGCGGGGCCGCCGTAGGACGCCCCTCCAAGCGCTACCGCTTGCCCGCCGGCGCCGCCTCGCCCATCCCCGCCCAGCGGGACGACCTCCTCGTGCTGCTGCTCGCCCGCCTCCTCCCCCTCGTGGAGCCGGCCGCCGCCGAGCGCGTCGCCTACGAGGTCGGAGCCGAGTACGGACGGACGCTCGGGTCGCAGATGTCGCCGGGAGAGGCCCCCCGCTCTGTCCGCACGGCCATGCAGGCGGTCGCCGACGCTCTGACGGCCCACGGCTTCGCCGCCCACGCCAGCGAGGCCGACCAGCAGGCGGGTGTCGTCCGCGGGCACTGCCCCTTCGGCAACGCCGCCCTCGAGCACCCGGTGCTCTGTGCCGCCGACCGCGGGCTCGTCGAGGGCCTCGTCTCGGTCCTCTGCGGCAGCACCGTCGAGGTGCAGCTCTCCTCGCGGGCGCGGGGCGACGAGGTCTGCGCCACCTTCACCGGCTGAGCCGGGAGGTGCGCCACTACCTCGACCACGCCTCGACCACGCCCCTGCGCCCGGCGGCCCGCGCCGCCATGGCCCGCTGCCTCGAGGAGATGGCGAGCCCAGGGGGCGCCGGGGACCCCGGGCGGGTCCACCAGGAGGGCCGCCAGGTCCGCCAGGCGATCGAGGAGGCTCGCGAGCAGGTGGCCGCCCTCGCCGGCGTGCCGCCCCGCCGGGTGGTCTTCACGGCCGGTGGCACCGAGGCGGCCAACACCGCCATCTCCTCTGCCCTCTCGGCCGGGCGGGCTGGTGCCCTCTGCGCCCGGGTCGAGCACTCGGCCATCCGGCTCGCCTGCGAGCGCCACGGCAGCCTCCTCGAGCTGCCCGTCGACGGCGCCGGCACCGTCGACCTGGCGGTGCTCGACCGGCTGCTCGCCGGCGGGGAGGAGATAGGACTCGTCAACTGCCAGGCCGCCAACCACGAGATCGGCACGGTGCAGCCGGTCGAGGAGGTGGCAGAGCTCTGCACCCGAGCGGGCGTCCCCCTGCACGTCGATGCGGCAGCCTCCTTCGGCCACCTCGAGGAGGCGGTCCCGCCAGGAGCTGACTACACGAGCCTCTCGGCCCACAAGATGGGGGGCCCGCCCGGCGTGGGGGCCCTCGTCCTTGGCCCCCGGACCCGCCTGCGGCCCCTCCTCCTCGGGGGGGCCGAGGAGAGGGGGCGGCGGGCCGGGGCGGAGGACCTCCTCGGGATCGTCGGCTTCGGTGCGGCCGCCGAGGAGGCGGCCGCCGCCCTCTCCGAGGAGGCGGCCCGGACGGCGGCGCTCACGGCCGAGCTGGTGGCCCGGGCGGTGAGGGTCGAGGGCGTCGAACTGCTCGGCCCGGCCCAGGCCGACCGCCGCCTCCCCCACATCGCCTGCCTCTCGGTTGCCGGCGTCTTCGGGGAGGCAGTGCTGCTCGGCCTCGACAGGGCGGGGGTCGCCGTCCACTCCGGCTCTGCCTGCTCGTCTGAGTCCCTCGAGCCCTCCCCCGTGCTGGAGGCGATCGGAGCCGAGCCGGCCTCCTCGGTGAGGGCCTCGCTCGGCTGGAGCAGCACGGCCGAGGACGTCATGGCCTTCGCCGCCGCCTTCGAGGCCGTCGTCTCCGAGCTGCGGGCGCTCGGGCGGGCCGGATCGCGCTAGGACTTGGCGGCCCCGCCCGCCGGTGGCCGGGCGCGGGCGAAAGCAGGCGGGAGGGGCTGGCCGGCCGCCTTGTAGGACGCCGCCGCCTCGTCGTGGACGCTCCAGAGGAGGGCCCGGGACGGCCGGTCGAGGAGGAGGGCGTCGAACTCTCTGACGGCAGCTTGGGCCTCCCTCCTGTCGGCATAGAGCATGACCCCGTCGTAGGCCCGGGCGGTCGCCGAGCCGGGAGCGAGGCGGACGGCCGCCTCGATCTCGGCGTCGCCTTGGCGGACGAGGGCCGGATCGTGGTCCGAGAGGCCGGCGAGCCGGCTCAGCCAGCCGCCGTCGGCGAGGGCCTGCGGCTGGTGGGGACGGAGAGCCAGGACCTTGTCGTAAGTGGAGAGGGCGAGCCCGACCTTGCCCGAGCTACCGAGGACGGACGCCTCGGCCAGCATGATCTGGACCCGTTCGGAGGTGCTGAGCGAGGCCGGCGAGGAGAACGGGCCCACTCCGGCGACCCCGAGGGAGAGGAAGAGGGCTGCGAGAAGGAAGCTGGAAAAG
>JAJYQK010000126.1 GCA_021794645.1 Actinomycetes bacterium | reverse complement strand
CGCCCACAGCTGTCGCGGCGAGGGAGGCGGCGATGGCGCCAACGAGGCTTCGGGCTCGAGGGGCCCCGCTCACCGGACCAACCTCGTTCCGGCCACGACGTGTTCCTCCCCGAGCGACTGCCTCGCTTCTCCTCGGATTGTTCCCGGGCGAGCCCTGATGGGGGCGAGCACTGGACCTTTTCCACCCCCGCCACTGCCTGGCCCTCGGGGCAGGCGCTGTCGGAGTGGTGGCAACAGGCCACTGAGGCTCCGGGCCGGTCCCACTCTCAACTGAAGGCGGCGACCGCGATGCCGGCGGCTTCGAGGCCGGCTCGCACCCGCCGGGCGAACTCGAGAGCCCCGGGCGTGTCCCCGTGCAGGCAGAGAGAGCCGAAGGAGCTCGCCAGCCGGATCGCCTGCGCGAGCACCTCGTCGGGATCGCTCAAGAGCGCTCCCGGCTCGCCCCGGGGCACGAGGCTGCCGTCGGGGCGGTAGCCCCGGTCGCAGAAGCCCTCCAGGGTGACGCTGAAGCCCTCCCGCCTGGCGAGACGGGTGAGCGCCCCCTCCTGGGCGAGGACGTGACGGACCGGCAGGCGATCGAGGATGGCGGCGGCCATCTCCTCGTCGGCGTTCGCCCGGTGATAGAGGGCCCCGTGCAGCTTCACGTAGCGGACCTCGCCGAGGGCGGCGAGCCGCTCGACCTGCTCGGCCACCTCCCTTGCGACCTGCTCCGGCGGCTCGCCCCGCTCGAGGCGACCGAAGCCTGCCCGGTCTGCATAAGAGGGGTGGGCGCCGAGGGCGACGCTGTGGGCAGCAGCCGCAGTGACGGCGGCTCTCATCGTCTCGTCGTCGCCGGCGTGGCCCCCGCAGGCGACGTTGGCGCTCGTCACCACCTCCATGAGGGCGAGATCGCCGGGGATCTCGCCGAGATCGGCGTTCAGGTCGACCATCGGGCCATTCTGCCCGCCCAGCGGTCGTCAGTTCCCCTTAGCCTGTCCTCATGGCATCGAACCGAGACGACGTTCACTGGCGGGGCGTCCACCACCTCGCCCTCGTGACGACCGACATGGACGCCACGGTGCGCTTCTGGCACGGGGTGATCGACGCCCGCCTCGTCGCCACCCTCGCCACGCCCGCCTTCAAGCACTACTTCTTCCAGGTGGCGCCGGGCAACACGGTGGCCTTCTTCGAGTACAAGGGCCAGGAGATAGCGACCTTCGCCAAGCCGGCCGGCGTGCCATATGCCGCCGCGGCGCAATTCGACCACCTCTCGCTCCACCTGCCGGACGAGGACGCCCTCTACCGGCTGCGGGACCGGCTGAAGACGCACGGCTGCGAGGTGACCGACGTCGTCGACCACGACTTCTTGCGCTCGATCTACTTCAGCGACAACAACGGCATCGCCCTCGAGGCCTCCTGGTGGACGCTCGATCCGACGGGCCGGCCGGTCGACTACTCAGATGAGCGCCTCTTCTCTGACCCCGACCCTGTTCCCGCCGTGGCGGAGCTCCGCCAGCAGGGCCGCCTCGACCACACGGTCTCGACCCGTCTCGTCGCCGAGGTGACGACGGATCTCTCCAAGCCCGGCAGCTAGCCGGGCAGGCTCCAGCCCATCTGGGCGGCGATCTCCTTGCAGGTGGGACAGAGCGGGTAGCGCTTCGGGTCGCGGCTCGGCACCCAGACCTTTCCGCAGAGCGCCTTCACAGGCGTGCCGTTGACGATGCCCTCTGCCACGCTCGGGCCGGCGGAGATGAACTCCTCCTCGCTCGGGCGGAAGCCCTCGAGGACGATGTGGGCCATGCGCTCGTGGTCGCCCTCTTCGGTGACAGGTGAAGAGGTCGTCGTCTCCCTGATCTCGGTCACCTGGCCGCCGCTCATCGCCTCGCTCACCCCTGCAAGCCTAAGGGACGACAGATCACCTTCTTGCCCGGCGAGAGGTCGAGTAGCCGGTCGGCCCGGCCCCGGTTGACCGAGAGGGCGAGGCAGCCGTCGCTGTCCTCGAGCAGGAGGGGGCTTCCTTCAGCGACGTCGGCGAAGGTCGTCCCGAGGGGGACGACAGCCTCCTTTCCCCCTGCAGCGAGGACAGCGACGGCGGCTCCGAGGCGGTGAAGGGGCGGCTCCTCCCAGGCGAACTGGACGTTGCCGAAGGCGTCGACCTGCATGACAGTGAGCTCGAAGGCGCCGTCGGGCAGCTCGAGCGGGCCGGGCAGCTCCAAGGTGACGAGCTCGCCCGGATCGAGCGGGGAGCCGAGGGCAAGGAGGTCCTCTCCGGCGAGGAGGCGGCCGGCGGCCGGGGCGAAAAGGTCGCGCCCGTCAAAGGTGCGCGAGCCCGCCTCGTCCGGGCGGTCGAGGCTGACCGCTCTCTCGATCCCGCCGACCGCCGCCGCCGCCGGCATGAGGATGCCGTTGTCCGGGCCGATGAAGGCCCGCCCGCCCGCTTCGAGGCCGAGGCCGCGCCGGCTCGTGCCGACGCCCGGGTCGACGACCGCCACGTGGACGCCGGGCCGTGTGTGGCGCATCGCCCTTCGCAGCCGCACCGCCCCCAGGACCACGTCTTGGGGGGGCACGAGGTGGTCGAGGTCGATGCGTCGAGCACCGGGGGAGAAGGAGTCGACCACGGCATGGAGCGCTCCTACGAAGCCGCCCGACAGTCCGTAGTCGGTTATGAAGGTGACGAGGTCGTAGCAGCGGGGCATCGCGCCAAGTCTGCCGCCGACTCGCCGCGCTGACCGGCGGGAGGTTTCACCCGGGGGGCAGTTGGACAGTACTGCTGCATGCGCCCGGCGGAGAACGACGACCTCTCGCGCGACCCCGAGGTCGACATCGCGCTCGACCGCATCGTCTCAGACGGCACCCCGCGACTGCTGCAGTCCTGGCCAGAGACCATCACGACCGGCATCGTGGCCGGCCTCGAGGTCGGGCTCGGCGTGCTGGCGCTCTTGTACACCAAGCACGAGACGGGCTCACAGGAGCTTGCCGGACTTGCCTTCTCGATCGGCTTCATCGCCCTCTTGCTCGGACGGAGCGAGCTGTTCACCGAGGGCTTCCTCACCCCGATCGCCGTCGTCGCCGCCAAGCGGGCCCGGCTGCGGGACGCCTTCAAGCTCTGGCTCGGCACCCTCGGCGGGAACCTGGCGGGTGGGATGACGGTCGCCTGGTTCGCCATGCGGGCGTTCCCCCAGCTGCACGCCGAGGCCGAGAGCACTGGCGCCTTTTTCGTCTCGGGCGGCTGGAGCCTGCGGAATTTCTCTCTGGCCGTCCTGGCCGGGATGGGCATCACGCTCCTCACGCGGATGCACAACGGGACAGACTCGATGCCGGCCAAGATGGGCGCCTCCATCGCCATCGCCTTCCTCCTCGCCGGGCTGCGGCTCTTCCACTCCGTGCTCGACTCGCTCCTCATCTTCTTCGCCCTCCAGTCGGGCCGGGCGGCCTACGGCTATCTCGACTGGCTCCGCTTCTTCTCTGTCGCCGTCGTGGGCAACGTCGTCGGCGGCATGGGCTTCACCACCCTGTTTCGCATCGTCCGCTCTCGCCAGCGGCTGGTGGAGCACCGCTTGGCGGCCGAGGAGGAGCTCGAGGCCGAACCTTCCCGCTGAGAGGGGGCCGGCGAGCAGGGCGCTCGAGGATCAGGCGCTCATGTCGAACCAGACGGTCTTGCCGTCCCCAGGGGTGAGCTCCACCCCCCACTCGTCGGCGACGCTCTCGACAAGGGCCATGCCGCGCCCGTTCGTGGCGCACGGGCCGACGGCGCAGACGACGGGCTCGGCCGCCTCGGCATCGCTCGTCTCGACATGCAGCCGGCGGTCCGAGACGACCACCTCGATGGCCGTGAGCGAGTCGCCGTGGCGGAGGGCGTTCGTCGCCACCTCGCTCGTGAGGAGGACTGCCAGCTCGCAGTCGCCGGCGAAGTGAGCCTGGCGGAGCGCTGCTCTCACGAACTCCCTCGCCTCGCGGGCTGAGCGGGGCTCGCCGCGAAGGCGCACTGTCTTTGTCATGGACGTCTACCTGGAAGAGGGGGCGGAGGCGAAGATCCGGACCACTGCGAACGGTGCAAATTCCGGAAGTGCCTCAGGGGCAGTACCCCCAAATGCCCGGCCTAACCAGGGGACAAGGCCCACTTGCACTCCTGCCTGTCGGGCTGGCGGCGCGCCTGCCTAACCTCGGGACGATGCGAGCCCTCACCGCCCGACTGACCGCCCACGGCGCTCCCCTCGAGCTGGAGGAGGTCGAGCTGCCCGAACCGGGCCCGGGCGAGTGCCTGGTCGAGATGGCCTTCGGCGGGGTCAACCCGGTCGACCGCTACGAGGCTCTCGGGCGGGTGAACGCCGGCGCGCCCCTGCCGCGCACGCTCGGGGCGGAGGGCTCCGGGCTGGCCGAGGTGGACGGCGAGAAGCGCCGGGTCTTCCTCAACCGGGCCGCTCCGGCCCGCCCCGGAGACGGCCTCTGGGCGAGCCACGTCGTCGCCAGGGAGGACAAGCTGATCGACCTGCCCGCCGCCGTCGGGCTGGAGGAGGCGGCCGCCGTCGGGGTGGCGGCCGTCACGGCCTGGCGGTGCGTCACCGAGCTAGGGGAGGTCGTCCCCGAGGACAAGGTCCTCGTCCTCGGCGCCAGCGGGGGGGTCGGCAGCATCGTCGTCTCGATCGCCCACCGGATCGGGGCCGAGGTGGTGGCCCAGGTCGGCTCCCCCGAGAAGGCCGGCTTCACCAAGGAGCGGGGGGCCGACCAGGTCATCGTGAGCGAGGCGGCGTCGCTCGCCGAGGAGCTCGGGTCGTACTCCCCGACGGTCGTGTTCGACCCGCTCGGGGGCGCCTTCACCGGGGCGGCGATCGAGGCTCTCGCCCCCCGCGGGCGGCTCGTCCTCTTCGGCACCTCGGCCGACCCCCGCGGGGAGGTCCCGCTCCAGGCGGTGTACCGCAAGGCGTTGCGGGTGCTCGGCTACGGCGGCCTCATCGAGTCCGAGGGGCGCATGGCAAAGGGGGTGGCCGACACCCTGGCGGCGCTCGCCGAGGGGAGGCTCGAGGTGGTGGTCGACAAGGTGCTCCCCCTCTCGGAGGTGAACACGGCGCTCGAGAACCTGGCCGCCCGCCGCGTGCGGGGAAAGCAGGTGCTGGCCCTCTCGTGAGCTGCCCTCTCGTGTAGCTCTCGCCCGGGCCGGGTAGCTAGCCCGAGATGTCCGACATCCCGCCCGAGCCGGGCACGATCATCGAGTACCTCGAGCGCGACCACAGTGTGATCAAGCAGCTGATGGACCGTTTCCAGCTGAGCGGCACCGACAAGTGGGGCGAGGTCTTCCGCCAGCTGATCGAGTACCTCGTCCGCCACGAGGTGGCAGAAGAGGAGGTGGTCTTCGCCCACCTGCTCGAGCTCCTCCCCGGCGCGGCCGAGGTGGTCGAGGACACGCGGGCCGAGCAGCAACGGCTCGCCCTTCGCCTGTTCGAGATGGAGCGGCTCTCCCCGCATGACCCGGAGTTCCGGGACCTCCTCGGGCACCTGCGCGACGAGGTGCTCATGCACGTCGCCAGGGAGGAGCAGGTCATCATCCCCTTCATCCGCAACAGCGGGGCTCATGACGACGCCGAGCTCGTGCGCCGCTACGAGCTCGCCCGCACCCTTGCCCCCTCCCGGCCGGAGGCGGTCCTCGACGAGGGGGCGCTCGAAGAGGAGGGCCATGGCCTGAGCGGCTTCATCGAGCGGCTGCGGAGCGCCGTCCTCGCCCACCCCTCCATCGGGCGCCATTAGCGCCGGGCGGGCGCCGTGGAACACCATATGGCATGCCCGCCAGCGAGCCTCCCGTCGTCCCCCCCACCGAGCAGCTCCACCTCGAGGACGCCTACCTGCGCTCCAGCCGGGCCACCGTCGTCGGCGTCGACGCCGAGGGCCGCCGGGTAGCCCTCGACCGCTCGGTCTTCCACCCGACCGGGGGCGGCCAGCCCTCTGACACCGGCCGGCTCGGCGCCGCCCGCGTCGTCGGCGCCCGCGACGAGCAGGGCGTCGTCTGGCACGAGATCGAAGGAGAGCTGCCCGCCCTCGGCACCGAGGTGGAGCTGGAGCTCGACTGGGACCGGCGCTACCAGCTGATGCGCACCCACACCGCCCTCCACATCCTCTGCGGGGTGATCTGGAAGACCTATGGCAAGGCGGTGACCGGTGGCAACATGGAGCCGCTCACGGCCCGCATGGACTTCGAGTTCGACCCCCTCCCGGAGGGCTTCGGGGCGCTCATGGAAGAGGCGGTGAACGCCGAGGTGGGCCGGGACAGGCCGATCGCGGTCGAGTTCATGGACAAGGGCGCCGCCGCCATCGACCCGGCTCTCCTGCGCACCAAGGCCAACCTCGTTCCGAGCCATCTCTCGCGGGTCCGCACGGTCGACATCGTCGGCCTCGACAAGCAGGCCGACGGTGGCACCCACGTCCGCTCCACCGCCGAGGTGGGCCATGTCCGCGTCGTCAAGACCGAGTCCAAGGGCAAGGGGAACAAGCGGATCAGGATCGCCCTTGACTGAGCCGGCGATGGACCGCTTCAAGAGCTTCGACGGCCTCTCGATCGCCTACGGGGTCGCCGGGGAGGAAGAGGGCGGCGGCGCCGTGCTGCTCCACCACGGCTTCGCCTCTACGGCCGAGATCAACTGGCTCCGACCCGGCGTGGTGGCGGCCCTCGTCGCCGCCGGGCGACGAGTGGTCTACCTCGATGCCCGCGGGCACGGCCGATCGGACCACCCCCACGAGGTGGCGGCCTACGCCGGCTCGGCCATGGCCAGGGACGTCTCGGCCCTCGCCGACCACCTCCGGCTCGGCTCTTTCGACATGGCGGGGTACTCGATGGGCTCTTTCGTGACGATGACCGTGGCGGTGAACGATGTCCGGGTGGCCAGCTGCTTCCTCGGCGGGGCGGGCACGGGCCAGATGAGGGTGCGCCAGCGGGAGGTAGCCGCCCTCATCGCGGCGGGCCTCGAGGCCGACGACCCGCGGACGGTGACCGACCCCTCGGCAAGAGCCTTTCGCAACTTCGCCGACGCCACCAGGCAGGACCGCCTCGCCCTCGCCGCCATCCAGCGGGCCGACCGGGCCCGGGAGGGAGAGGAGGCCTCCCGCATCACCGTGCCGACGATCGTCGTGAACGGGGCGGCCGACACGATGGTGGGAGCGCCCGACTCGCTCGCCCGGCTCATCCCGGGGGCAGAGAGCCTCGTCGTGCCCGGCGACCACATCTCGGCGGTCACCAAGGCCGAGTTCCGCCAGGCCATCGTCGCCTGGATGGCCCGCTGAGGCGGGCGGGCTAGGACGAGCTCGTTCCCACCGGCCCGGCACCAGGACCGAGCCTCGCCGGCGGAGAGGCGGTCGCCGCCCTCTTCTCGTCGCCGGACAAAAGTGGCCCGAGCGAGCGGTAGCCTGGAGGCCGGATCGGCCCCGGCGCGCTGGCCGGCCGAGTCGGAAGGGTAGAGCCGTGCCTGGGATGCGGGTGCAATTCAACCTCCACACGGCGCTCACCGCCTGGAACATGAGCGCCTTCCCCCTCTTCGTCCTCGTCCTGGTCGTCCTCGTCGCCGCCTGGTACCTGCGGGCGGACTGGCAGCTCGCCCTGCGGGGCAGGCGCTGGAAGCCGAGCCGCACCCTCTCGTTCCTCGCCGGGCTCCTCGTCATCGACCTCGCCTTCCAGTCGCCGGACGCCACGCTGGCGATGTCCTACTTCCAGGCCCATGTCATCCAGCACCTGATGCTCATGGTGCTGGCGCCGCCGCTGCTCGCCCTCGGCGCCCCCTCGACCCTCCTCTTGCAGACTGCCTCCCGCCGCACCAAGCAGCGCTGGCTGGCGGTGCTGCGCTCCCCGGTCTTCGCCGCCATCAGCCACCCGGTCACGGTCTGGTTCCTCTACTTCGGGGTGATGTTCGCCTTCTTCCTCACCCCCCTCATAAATGTCGCCATGCACCACATGGACCTGATGGACCTTTTGAACGTCGTCTTCCTCTTCGGCGGCACCCTCTACTGGTGGCCGATGGTCGGCATCGACCCGATCATGCACTGGAAGATGTCCTACGGCATGCGCCTTTTGAACCTCCTCGTCGGCTCTGGGATCGAGGCCTTCTTGGGAGTGGCGATCCTCGCTGCCTCGCACCCGATCGCCTCCATGTACACCCTCGGCAGCACCCACAGCGGCGGTGCCCTGCTCTGGGTCACTACCGAGGTGTCGACCCTCGGCGGCTTCCTCCCGATCTACATCCAGTGGTCGCGCTCCGAGCACCGGGCCGGCCTGCGGGCCGACACCCATGCGGCCGAGCGGGCCGCCCAGCTGGCGCCGGTGGCGGCCGCCTCGCTGCGTGACACCGCCG
>JAJYQK010000029.1 GCA_021794645.1 Actinomycetes bacterium | reverse complement strand
GGGCGGCGGTGGCGGGTCCGGTGGCGGTGGCGGCTCGGGCGGCGGTGGCGGGTCCGGTGGCGGTGGCGGTGGGACCACCGTCATCGGCCAGCCGCTCGTGCCGGCCGGCACCAACCCTGCTGGGCAAGCGGCCGTGGCGGCGGCAGAGAGCTACATCGGCGTCCCCTACGTGTGGGGCGGCGCCAGCCGCAAAGGTGTCGACTGCTCTGGCCTGACGATGCTCGCTTGGCAGGCGGCAGGAGTCCAGCTGGAACATGGCGCCACGGCGCAGTACCAGGAGTCGACCCCGGTACAGGCCTCACAGATAGAGCCCGGAGACCTGATCTTCTACCACTTCGCTAACGACGGCCCGGACCCGATCACACACGTCGCCATCTACATCGGCTCCGGCCCGTACGGCACCGAGACCATCTTGCAGGCGGCCCAGCCGGGCACCAACGTCGGCTACTACCCGATGTACTGGGGCGGCTTCGTCGGCTTCGGCCGACCCTGAGAGGGACCACCGCCGCTACCATCCCCGAGGTGGCGAAGCCGGCCAGACGCGCCCCGCGGACACAGCGCTCCACCGCTAGCTCAGCAGAAGTCGTGCCCTTCCCCGAGGTGAGCGAGCTCCTGCCCACCCTTGCGGGGCCTGATGCCGCCCGCCGCTCCGACGTCGACGAGTGGGGCCGCTCCGAGCACGTGCGGACGCTCGCCCGGGCCGTTGGCTCGCCTCTTTACGACCACTGGTTTCGCGTCGAGTGGGAGGGGCTCGAGAAGGTCCCCCGCTCGGGCGGGGCTCTCCTCATCGCCAATCATGGCGGTGCCATACCGGCCGACGCCCCGATGATCATGCACGGCATCGAAAGAGAGCTCGGCCGACCGGTCTACGGCCTCGCCGACCGGTGGTTCCGGTCGGTACCGGGCGTCGGCACCCTCTGGAGCCGGGCAGGTGGCGTCGCCGCCCACCCCGACAACGCCCACCGCCTGCTGCGGGACCAAGGCCAGCTCGCCCTCGTCTTCCCAGAAGGAGAGAAGGGACCGAGCAAGCTGGCGAGCGAGCGCTACCGCCTCCGCCGCTTCGGTCGGGGCGGCTTCGTCGAGACGGCTATGCGAGCTGGCGTGCCGGTCGTGCCGATCGCGGTGGTGGGAGCCGAGGAGTCGATGCCGATCCTCTACCGCTCTCGCGCCGGGGCCAAGTTGTTGAAAGTTCCCTATCTCCCCTTCACGCTCAACCACCTCCTCCTCGGCCCCGTGCTCGGGAGCTTCGTCTACCTGCCCGCCAAGTTCCGCTTCCGGGTGCTCGAACCGGTCCGCTTCGACGTCGAGCCGGGCCTCGAGCGCTACCCCCGCGGTCAGGTGATGGAGGCGGCCGAGGCCATCCGCCGGCAGATGCAAGAGACCCTCTACGAGATGCTCGCCAAACGGCGCAGCATCTGGTTCGGCTGATGGGAAAGCGAGTCCTTCTCACCGGGCTCGACACCTTCTGGGGCGGCAGGGTGGCGGCCGCCCTCGAGAAGGATCCCGAGATCGAGCTGCTGCTCGGCCTGGGGACGGGGCCCCCGAGCGTCCAGCTCGAGAGGACCGAGTATGTCAGGGCGGACACGAGCTACTCGATCCTCTCTCGCATCGTCAGGGCGACCAAGGTCGACACAGTGGTGCACACCTTCTTGATCCTCGACTCCTCCTCGGGCAGCGGCCGCACCCTGCACGAGACGAACGTCATTGGCACGATGAACCTGCTGGCCGCCGCGGGCGCCTCCGGCTCGTCTGTCCGCCACATCGTCGTCAAGTCGTCCTCGGTGGTCTATGGCTCCCATCCGGCGGACCCGGCCTGGTTCGCCGAGGAGACGCCGCGCTCGCGACCCCCGCGCAGCCGGCTCGAGCGCTCGATCTGCGAGGTCGAGAGCTACGTGCGGGACTTTGCCGAGGACAACCCGGGCGTGAAGGTCGCCCTCTTTCGTGTCGCCAACGTCCTCGGTGCCGACATCGACACTCCGCTCAGCCGCAACCTCGCCCGCAAGCTCCTTCCCTACGTGGCCGGCTACGACCCCCTCGTGCAATTCGTCGAGGAGGACGACGTCGTCAGGTGCTTCGAGTACGCCGTCCGGGCCGGCCTCGACGGGGCCTACAACCTCGCCGGATCGGGCAAGCTGCCGGTGAGCGAGGTGGCGGCGATCGCCGGGGCCAGGCGGCTCCCCCTCTCCCCCTTTCTCACCCGCCGGGCGGCTGCCCCCCTCGTGGCTGCTCGCCTCATCTCCTTTCCCCGCGAGCTGGAGGAGCTGCTCAAGTACGGGCGGGGCATCGACACGGGCAAGCTCGCCCGGGCGGGCTTCCTCCCCGCCACCTCCTCGGCCGGTGCCGTCGAACGCTTTGCCCAGGCGAACAGGCTGCGCAAGGCGGTCGGCGGCCAGCTGCCGAGGTACCGCTACGAGGCAGACGTGGAGGCCTTCTTCAAGCACTCCCCCGCCGTCGTCGGTCCCGACGAGCCTGCCGCCTCCTAATCGGCCAGCCACTCCCGCGTCAGCTCGGCCCGTCTCTCCTGCCACTCCTCGGAGGTGATGGCATAACGGACGTGGTCCTCCCACCGCCCATTGATCTCGAGGTACCGAAGGGCGATGCCCTCGCCCCGCAGCTCGAGCTTCTCGACGACGCGGCGCGACGGCCGGTTGCGGGGGATGATCGATATCTGGATCCGGTGCAGACCGAGCCGCTCGAAGGCGTGGTGGAAGAGGATCACGCACGACTCGGGCACGTAGCCGTGGCCCGCCTGCTCCTTGTCGATCCAGTAGCCGAGGTAGGCGTTCTGGAAGGGGCCCCGCTGGATGGAGGAGAGGTTGATCTCCCCGGCGAAGCGGCCCGCCACGAAGATGCCGTAGCCGTAACCGGTGCCGAGCTGGCGCTCCCGCTCGCGCATCGAGCAGCGGGCGAGGAAGCTCGAGCGGTCGTCGCTCGGATAGGGCAGCCCGGCCGGCCGCGGCTCCCAGGGCAAGAGCCACTCCCGACAGCGGGTGCGTACCTCGTGCCAGCTCTCGAAGTCCGCTTCCTGCAGCGGCCGGAGCAGCACCCGCTTGCCGGTCAGCTCGGCGCGGGCCGCTGAGATGGTCACTTTCCCGTACCTACGCGCCGCCGAGAGCCCATGGCGCCATCGTCGCAGATCCGGCCGGCTCCCGCGCAGCCCGGCTACGGCACGCTGAGCCAGGCTCTCTAGCCTGTACCGAGGAGGCCGGCGGCGATGCCGTCGAGGATGTCTGCCTCCGAGACGAGCAGCTCCTCCCAGCCGAGGTAGCCCATCGCCGCTTCGAGGACGAGCGCTCCCCCGAGGATGACGTCGGCCCGCGCCTGCTCCATGCCTCGCAGCTCCCTCCGCTCGGCGAGAGACATGACGGCGAGCCTTCCCGCCAGACCGGCCACCTCGCTCCTTTGCAGCCGGGCATGGTGGACCGCTTCCTCATCGAAGCCTGCCAGTCCGAGCGAGAGGACCGTGAGGGCAGACACCGTGCCTGCCAGCCCGATCAGCTGGCGGGCGGGCTGCCACCGTCGGGGCGGCCCGAGGCCACTGGCCAGCACCCGGGCGATCCCCGACCGGGCCTCCTCCAGCTCGTCGGGGGTGGGCGGGTCAGAGGTCAGGTACCTCTCGGTCACCCGCACACAGCCGATGTCGAGCGAGACGGCCGCGCCGACGCCACCCTTGTCGCCGAGGATGAGCTCGGTCGAGCCGCCGCCGATGTCGAGCACGAGGAAGGGGCCGCACGACTCCGCGAGGTCGGCGGTCGCTCCCTCGAACGAGAGCCGTCCCTCCTCCTCTCCGTCTATCACCTCGGGGCGGGCACCCAAGATCTCGCCGGCGGGGCCGAGGAAGGCCTCGGCGTCAGAGGCGTCGCGCAGGGCCGAGGTCGCCACCGCTCGCAGCCGGCCGACACGGTGGCGGCGGGCGAGAGCGGCATATCCCCGGAGCACCTCGAGGGTGCGGGCGAGGGCGAGCTCGTCGAGGCTGCGGCGCCGGTCGACGCCCGCACCGAGTCGGGTGATGGTCATGCGGCGCTCGAGGCGGCGGCCGCTCCCGTCGAGGATGAGGAGCCGGGTCGAGTTGGTGCCGCAGTCCACGGCTGCCACCGCCGACGTGCTCACCCAACCACCTGATAGGACGAGAGCGAGATGCCGAGCTCAAGGGCGGTCCACCGCCCGACGGGGTCGTCGCCGCCGGCCAGGTACCAGGCGAGGTGGGCGTGCAGGCACTTCACCCCCTGGCGGGTGCCGCCGACCCCGGCCGAGGGGAGGGGTCCTTCCTCGTGGCCGACGATCGCGGCCGTGCGGGCCGCCTCATAGGCGCGGTGAGCCGCTTGCAGCTCGCTGGCGTCGACCGCCGCCTCGGCGGCCTTCACCCCGCCGGCGGCCTCCAGCCGGCTGACAGCCTCCCGCTCGGTCCTGCCGACGAGCCAGTAAGAGGTGGGCATCGGCGTCCCGTCCTCGAGGACGGGGGCGTTCCAGATGACGACCGGCCCGCCCCCCGGCCCGCGGACGGCAACCTCCCAGTCGCCTCTCGGCTGGCGGCCGAGCAGCCGGGCGACGGCCTGCCTGTCGAGCTCGCTCGGAGGCGCCGCTCTCACTTCCTCCGGCGCTTGAGGGCGTAGAAGACGATGCGGAGAAGGAAGATGGCCCCCGCCACGCTGGCATAGGGAACTAGGCGCTTGACGAGGGAAGGGCCGGCCGCCTGCAGGAGGTCGACCGGGGTGGCCGGCGGGCTCTCGATCTTGCGCACCGCCCCCTCGTCGCCGTGGCTCTTGGCCGGCCCGGCCTGCTCGGTCGCCTGGCCGCCCTCGGTCGCCTGGCCGCCCTCGGTTGGCCCGTTGGCCCCGCTCGCTGGCGGCTCGGGGGTGGCTGCCTCCTCGCCGTCGGGGGCCTCCTTCGCCTCGAGCACGCCTCCACCCTCCGCAGGGCTGGCCTGCTTCCTGGCCCGAGGCGCTCTCTTGGCCGGGGCCGGCTCGGCCCTCTCCTTGCCGCCACCGGGGGCGAGGACGGTCGACTCGAGGTTGGCGGCGAACTGCTCGAGCAGCTTGGTGGAGACCTCGCCCAGGACCCCCCGCCCGAACTGGGCGACCTTGCCCGTGATGCTGAGCTCGGTGACGACGCTCACCTTGGTGTGGCCCTCGCCGGACTGACTCAGGCTGGCCGTGACGAGGGCGGTGGCATTGCCCTGCCCTCTCGTCTCGCGTCCCTCGGCCCGCAGCACGGCCCGGTGCCCGACGGCGTCGAGCTCCTCGAAGCTGGCCGCCCCCTTGTAAGAGGCGGTGATCGGCCCGACCTTCACCTTCACAAGGCCGCGGTACTCCTGCCCCTCCACCTCCTTCAGCTCGGCGCCGGGTAGGCAGGGTGCGATCGTCTCGACGTCTGTGAGGATCTTCCAGGCCTCCTCTATCGAGACCGGCACCTCGAACTCGTTCGTCAGCTCCATCGCCTCAGGTCCTCTCGCGTATCGATGTCGGCCGGCCGTCCCGAGCAGGCTACTTCCGTGACGAGCTCTGGATGTCTGGCGATGAGCGCCCGGGCGCCCTCGTCACCTCCGAGGGGGAGGGAGGGCCAGACCTCGGCGTCGAGACGGACCGGGTGGCCCCGCCGGCCCCGGTAGGTGGCCACCACGATCGGGCCGCCGGGTGCCTCGGCTACGGTCCGCCAGGCCTCGGCCGTCAGACCGGGCATGTCGCCGAGGCCGACCACCATGGCGCTGTGGCCCTGGCGGTGGCACCAGTCGACCGCCGCCCGGAGCGAGGTCGCCTGGCCCTCCTTCCAGTTGCCGTTGGAGAGCACGGTGGCCTCGGGCGGGCAGAGGTCGGAGAGGTCGGTGGCTCCGGTCACCACGACTAGCTCGTCGAGGCCGGCCTCGAGCGCCGGCGCCACCGCCGCCCCCAAGATGGTGGCACGGCCCACGTTCGCCCGCAGCTTCTCGCCCGGTCGCCCGAACCGGCTGCCGGCACCGGCTGCGAGTATGACTGCGGCTCTCGACACGGGCGGAGGATAGCGGCAGGTCGCCTCAGCGGCGGTGGATCGGGCCCGCTTTGTCGCGGAGATTGGGGGCGCCCACGCCGGCGCCGGCCGCGATGATCTCGGCACAGATCGAGACGGCCGTCTCCTCGGGGGTGCGGGCGCCGATATCGAGCCCGATGGGGCTCATGAGGCGGGCCTCCACCTCTGCGGCGTCGGCACCCGCCTCGAGGAGGCGCCGGAGGCGCTCCTCATGGGTCCGCCGCGAGCCCATCGCCCCGATGTAGCCGGCCTTGGTCGAGAGCGCCCCGAGGACCGCCGGCACGTCGAACTTCGTGTCGTGGGTGAGGATGCAGACGGCATCGCGGGGCCCGAGGCTCGGCCCGAGCCGGGCGAGCAGCCGGTCGGGCCACTCCACCACAACCTCGTCGGCGGCCGGGAAGCGCTTCTTCGTGGCGAAGACGGGACGGGCATCACAGACAGTGACGTGGAAGCCGAGCAGCTTGGCGAGGGTGGCCAGAGCGGCGGTGAAGTCGACGGCGCCGAAGATCACGAGGTGGGGAGGGGGCGCGAAGGACTGCACGAAGACCTCGATCTCCTCCCGTCGCGCCTCGCCCTCTGGGCCGTAGTGGCGCGTGAGGCTCGAGCCGCGGGCGAGCGCCGCCCGGGCGTCGCGAGCCACCACCCGGTCGAGCTCGGGCCGTCCCAGGCTGCCGAGGGGAGCTTCGTCCTCGACGGCGGAGACGAGCAGCTTCGCACCGACCGGCGTCGCCTCGGCGACCTCGCTTCGCACCACGGTGACGAGAGAGACGGCCTCCCCCGCCCGCAGGGCGTCGGCCAGGGCGTCGTAGAGCCGGGGCGCGTCCGGCGAGGCGCTCACCAGTCGAGCGGCTCTATGAAGATGTGCAGGGTGCCGCCGCAGGTGAGGCCGACTGCAAAGGCTTCGTCGTCTGAGTAGCCGAAGGTGACGAGCCGTCCCTCGCCGCCTGCGAGCACCTCGAGCGCCTCGGCGACGACCGCCCCCTCCACACAGCCGCCTGAGACCGAGCCGGCCACCTCGCCGCTCTCGCTCACCGCCATCGCCGCCCCCGGCTGGCGGGGACCCGAGCCCTCGAGGGCGACCACGCGGGCGAGGGCCACCCGCTCACCGGCTGAGCGCCAGCGGTCGATCTCTTCGAGCAGCTCGCGCACCGCTAGGCGAAGGCCTTCTCGAGGGCCCGCCGGGTGAGCACGCGGGCGAGGTGGCGGCGGAACTCGGGCGAGGCGTTCAGGTCACCGGCCGGCTCGGTGCCCTCGTCGGCTCGCTCGGCCGCCTCCGCCGGTGGGGCCCCGGCCGCCAGGGCCTCCTCGACAGCAGCGGCCCGCAGCGGCACGCTCGCCATGTTGATGAGGCCGAGGCCTGCTCCCTCTTCCCGCCGGACGGCGACGGCTCCGACGATCGCCCAGTCCTGCGCCCTCTTCGTAAGCTTCTCGAAGCCATAGGCGGGGTGGGCGGGCACAGGGAGGCGCAGCTCGAGGAGGACCTCGTCCTCGGCCAAGGCGGTCTCGAGAAAGCCGAGGTGGAACTGGTCGGCCGGTATCTCCCGCCGCCCGTCCGGTCCGACCGCCACGACGCTGCCGCCGAGGGCGAGCAGCACCGCCGGCAGGTCCGAGGCGGCGTCGCCGTGGGCGACCGAGCCCCCAACCGTCCCCCTGTGGCGGACCTGCGGGTCGCCGATCTGGCCGGCGACGGCGGAGAAGACCGGGATCTTCTGGCGGAGCAGCTCGTGGCGGGAGGCGGTGTCGTGGGTGGTGAGCGCCCCCACGGCCACGACGTCGCCCTCGTCGCGGACATAGCAGAGCTCCTCCAGCCGGCCGATGTCGACGAGCAGGGCCGGGGTGGCGAGGCGGAGCTTCATGAGCGGGAGGAGGGAGTGGCCACCGGCGAGCAGCTTCGCCTCCTCGCCCCTCTCGGCGAGGAGCCCGATCGCCTCCTCGAGGCTCGATGGCCGGGCGTACTCGAAGGGGGCCGGGATCATCGCCGGGCTGCTCCCGTCTGGCGGGCCGCCGCCAGGGCGGCGGCGACGATGTTGTGGTAGCCGGTGCAGCGACAGAGGTTCCCCTCCAGACCGAGCCGGATCGCCTCCTCGTCGAGGGTGCCGGGTTCGGCCTCGTCGATGAGGGAGGCGATGGCGAGCACCATGCCGGGCGTGCAGTAGCCGCACTGGAGGCCGTGGTTCTCGTGGAAGGCCCGCTGCACCGGGTGCATCCTCTCGCTGGCGGCGGGGTCCGAGCCGTCGCCCGCCTCGGGCGAGAGCCCCTCGATCGTCGTCACCTGGCGCCCCTCGGCCTGGGCGGCGAGCAGTGTGCAGGACTTCACCGAGCGGCCGTCGAGCAGCACCGTGCAGGCGCCGCAAGAGGTGGTGTCACAGCCGATGTTCGTGCCCTTCAGGCCGGCCACATCCCTTATGAAATGGACGAGGAGGGTCCGCTCCTCGACCTCGGCGGCCACCTTCTTGCCATTCAGGGTGATCTCGAGCTCGAGGCTCATGCGGCTCCCTTCGCCTCTCTGATCGCCCGCCAGACCCGTTCGGGCGTGGCCGGCATGTCGACATGGCGTACCCCGAGGTGGGCCAGGGCGTCGACCACGGCATTGTGCACGGCCGGGGTCGAGCCGATCGTCCCCGACTCCCCGATGCCCTTCGAGCCGAGCGGGTTGCGGCTCGTCGGCGTCTCGGTGAAGGCGGTCTCGAAGGAGGGGAGCTCGGCAGCCGAGATGAAGGAGTAGTCAGCGAGGTTGGTCGTGAGCGGGTTGCCCTCGGTGTCGTAGACGAACTCCTCCAAGAGGGCCTGGGCGGCCCCCTGGGCCACCCCGCCGTGCACCTGGCCCTCGGCGAGGAGCGGGTTCATTATCCGCCCGGCGTCGTCGACGGCGATGTGGCGGACGAGGCGGGTCTGGCCCGTCTCGGTGTCGATCTCGACGACCGCCACGTGGGTGCCGAAGGGGAAGGTCGAGCCGGGGTGCTCGAAGTCGGTCTCCGCCGCCAGCGGCTCGCCCTCCCGCTCGAGGGAGGCGGCGCCGAGCTCGGCCCAGCTCTTTGTGATCGCCGGCGTGCCCGCCACATGGAAGAGGCCGAGCGATCTGTCCAACACGATGTCGTCCGGGTTGGCCTCGAGCTCGTCGGCGGCGAGGCGGCGGGCCCGCTCGACGACGTCGACAGCGGCCTTGTGGACCGCCGAGCCGCCCAGCTGGAGCGAGCGCGAGCCACCGGTGCCGCCGCCGCGGGGGACGATGTCGGTGTCGCCGTGGATCACCTCGATCTGCTCGAGGGGAACGCCCATCTGCTCGGCGACGATCATCGACCAGGCGGTGGCGTGCCCCTGGCCATGCGGCGAGGTGCCGGTGCGGACGATCACCTTGCCGTCGGGGCGCACCTCGACCGCCCCGAACTCCCCGCCCGAGACGGGGGCGGTTATCTCGACGTAGCTCGAGAGCCCGATGCCGAGCTGGCAGCGGTCCCCCCGCTGGCGGCGCCGCTCCTGCTCGGCCCGCAGCTCGTCGTAGCCGGCCATCTCGAGGGCGAGGTCGAAGGCCTTCTCGTAGTCGCCCGAGTCGTACTCGGTGCCCATGGCGGTGGTGTGGGGGAAGGACGCTTTCGGGATGAAGTTGGCCCGCCGCACCTCGGCCGGGTCGAGGCCGGCGGCCGCCGCGAAGCAGTCGACCGCCCGCTCGATGGCGGCCGTCGCCTCCGGCCGGCCCGCCCCCCGGTAGGCGACGGTGGGCATGGTGTTGGTGAGGACCGAGCGGGAGTGGAACTCGACTCTCTCGATGTCGTAGACGCCCGGGGTCATCTGCCGGGTGAGGAAGGGCAGGACCGCTCCGACGTCTGCGTAGCCGCCGGAGTCCTGCAGGATCGACAGGCGGTAGGCCTCGATGCGCCCGCTGCGTGTGCCCCCGATCGTCACCTGCTGGATCTGGGCCCGGCCGTGGCCGAGCCCGAGCATCGACTCAGAGCGGCTCTCGGTCCAGCGCACGGGCCGGCCCGTCTCCCGGGCGCACCAGCCGATGAGGAGCTCCTCGACATAGGGCCCGCCCTTGGCCCCAAAGCCGCCGCCGACGTCGGGCGAGATGACGTGGACCTGCTCGGGCGGAAGGCCGAGGGCCGAGCAGAGCTCGTCTTTCACGCCGTGAGCGCCCTGGGTGGAGGCGTAGAAGCGGAGCCTGCCCTCGACCATCTCGGCCGCCGCCGAGCGGACCTCGAGCGGGCAGGGGGCGAGCCGCTGGTTGACGATGCGCTGGCTCACCACCACCTCGCAACCGCTGAAGAGCTCTGGGTCCTCCTCGCTCGAGAGGTCGAACACGACGTTCGTGCCCGCCTCGGGGAAGAGGAGGACGCCGCCCTCGAGCGCCTGGGAGGGGTCGACGACGGCCTCGAGCGGCTCGTAGTCGACGATGACGGCCTCGGCGGCGTCGACGGCGGCGGCTGGCGACTCGGCGAGGATGAGGGCGATCGGCTCGCCCACGTAGCGCACGACCCCCTCGGCGAGGAGGGGCCGCTTCATCTCCTGGTTGAGAAGGCCCATCGGCGCCAGCGGGGCGAGGCCCAGGTCCGCCGCCGTGTAGACGGCCACGACGCCGGGGGCGGCCACCGCCTCTTCGAGGTCGACCGACTCGATGCGGCCGTGGGCGAGGCTGGAGCGGACGAAGCTGGCATGCAGCGCCCCTTCGATGGGGATGTCGCCCACGTAGGTGCCGCCGACGGTGAGGAATTTCGGGTCCTCCCGCCGCAGCACTCGGTTGCCGAGAATGCTCACGGGGCGAGAGAGTAGCCCGGCCCCGGGCCAAGCGAGCCTCCGCTCAGGCGACCGCCTTCCAGAACTCGAGGCGGTTCAAGAGGCGCTGCCAGAACGACTGGCCGGCCTCCGGCCCCCGGGCCGGCGGAGAGGGGGAGAGGGCGGCGTCGGAGGGGACGAGGTCGGAGGGAGGAACCGGCTGGGCCGCCAAGGGGTCGCCGGCCCGGGTGGCGGTCGACCGGCCACCGCTCGGCATGACGACATAGGAGCGCTGGCCCGGCAGGACGAGGCCGTAGTCCTCGTGGGCGATCTGCTCGATGACCGAGCCGCTTTGCAGCTGGCGCACCTGCTCCGCCAGCGTCCTGTTCTCCTGGCGGACCCGGCTCAGCTGCGAAGCGGCGGCCGAGGCGGCCGCGCGGGCGTGCACCAGCTGGCCGATGGGGAAGCCGGTTGCGACGAGCGCCACCGCCGCCAGCAGCGAGAAGGCGAACAGGAGACGGGCCCGCCTCAGCACGGCTCACCGCCCTGGCGGTCGGCCCGTTCGAGGTGGGCAAAGGCCCGCCGCCCGGCGTAGAAGGCGGAATCGCCGAGGTGCTCTTCGATCCGCAGCAGCTGGTTGTACTTGGCCACCCGATCCGAGCGGGCCGGGGCGCCCGTCTTTATCTGCCCGCAGTTGGTGGCCACGGCCAGGTCGGCGATGGTCGTGTCCTCGGTCTCGCCCGAGCGGTGCGAGACGACCGAGCGGTAGCCGGCCCTGGCGGCGGTCGCCATCGTGAGGAGGGTCTCTGTCAAGGTGCCGATCTGGTTGACCTTGATCAAGATGGCGTTGGCCGCCGCGCTCGAGATGCCCCGCTCGAGCCGCTCCACGTTGGTGACGAAGAGGTCGTCGCCCACGATCTGCAGCCTCTCGCCGAGCAGCGCCGTCATCTCTCCCCAGCCCGCCCAGTCCTCCTCGGCCATGCCGTCTTCGATCGAGACGATGGGGTAGCGGCCCGCCAGCTCCCCCCAGTAGCTGTTGAGCTCAGAGGCGCTGAGGCGCCTGTTCTCGCTGGCGAGGTCGTAGCTGCCCTCCCGGTAGATCTCGCTCGTAGCCGGGTCGAGGGCGATGGCGATCTCGTCGCCCGGGGCGCGCCCGGCCCGCTCGATCGCCTCGGTGAGGACCGAGAGGGCCTCCTCGTTGGCCGCGAGGTTGGGCGCGAAGCCGCCCTCGTCCCCGACGGCGGTCGAGAGGCCCCGCTCGTGCAAGAGCGCCTTCAGGGCGTGGTAGGTCTCGGCCCCCCACCTGAGCGCCTCGGCGAAAGAGGCGGCCCCGAGCGGCACGAGCATGAACTCCTGGAAGTCGACGTTGTTGTCGGCGTGCGCCCCGCCGTTCAAGACGTTCATCATCGGCACAGGCAGGACATGGGCGTCGGCGCCGCCCAGATAGCGGTAGAGGGGCACGCCCTGCTCGGCGGCGGCGGCCCGCGCCACGGCGAGGGAGACGCCGATGGTGGCGTTCGCCCCGAGACGGCTCTTGTCGGGCGTGGCGTCGATGTCGATCAGGCGGTGGTCGACGGCCCGCTGGTCGGAGCCCTCGAGGCCGGTGAGGACCTGTGAGATCTCGCCCTCGACGTTCGCCACGGCCGTGCGGACGCCCCTGCCGCCGTAGCGGCCGTCGCCGTCGCGCAGCTCCACGGCCTCAAAGGAGCCGGTCGAGGCCCCGGAGGGGACGACGGCTCGCCCACTGGCGCCCGAGGCGAGGGTGCACTCGACCTCGACGGTCGGGTTGCCTCTCGAGTCGAGGACCTCTCGGGCATGCAGGCGGGCGATAGCGGACACGGCGCGGTGGCTCCTGTTGAAGTTGTGGGAAAAGTTACCAAAGGGGAGGCTGTGACTGGGTGAGGGCCACCTGCTCGGCCAGGCTGCGGCCCCCGGCGGCGGCCGCCTCCTCGAGGGCCGCCACCGCGGCGGAGAGCCGTTCGAGGCGCCGCCTCAAGGCCCCCTCGGGGTCGAGGCCGGCGGCCACCCCCCGCCGGGCGAGCAAAAAGAGGGCCTGGCCGAGGCCCTCGTCGTCGAGGTCGGCGGGCGCCTCCCCGCCCGCCAGGCCCGCCCCGGCCAGCTTGCGCTCGAACTTCTCGGCCCGGGCGAGAGCCGGCAGCGCCGCCGGGATGCCCTCGAAGAGGTGGCGCCGGCCGAGGCGGGCGTCCTTGGCCGCCTCCCAGTTCGAGAGGACGTGCTCTGGCGCCACCCCCTCGCCAAAGACGTGGGGGTGGCGCTCGACCAGCTTGTCGTCGATCCCCCTTGCCACCTCCGCCAGGGTGAACAGCCCCTCCTCCTCGGCGATCACCGAGTGGAAGACGACCTGGCACAAGACGTCGCCCAGCTCCTCGACGAGGTGGGCGGCGGCGGCGGGCGGCGCCTCGCTCGGCTCCTCGCCGAGCCCGTCGATGGCGTCGAGAGCCTCGTAGGTCTCCTCGAGCAGGTGGCGGGCGAGGCTGCGGTGGTCCTGTCGCCTGTCCCAGGGGCAGAGGCGGCGCAAGGTGGCGACCGTCTCGGCCAGGGCGGCGAGCTCGGCCGCCGGGGGGCGGGCGAGGGTAGGCACGAAGACAGAGGTGAGGTGGTCGGGGGCGATCGTCCGGTCGAGCTCCTCCCAGGAGACCTCCACCACCGCCTCGTCGTCGAGCCCGAGGTGGTGGAGGATGACGGCCCGCTCGCTCCCGACCGGCTCCTCGAGGGAGAGCTTCAGCTCCGAGAGGAGGTGGCGGGACCACACCTGGGAGACGAGGAAGGGCCCGGGCAGGCCGGCGGCCGCGGTCTTGAACGAGGCGGCGTCGAGGAGCAAGAGGCCTGCCCCGGCCGGGTCGAGGCCGAGGCGGTCGAAGGCGAGGTCGAGATAGGAGACGGCCGGATGGACGACGAGGTCCACTCCCCGTGCGGGCGCCCTCTCCCGCAGGGCCAGCACGCTCGCCTCCGCCACGCTCGGAGAGCCCGGCACGGCGTAGACGACGCGAGCGCCCGCCGCCGCCTCCAGCAGCAGCTCGGCCATCTGCTCATAGAGGCTCTCGAAGTCGGCGCTCTCCTCGTAGAGGCGGTCGAAGGAGGAGGCCTCCGGCCGGAGCTCTGTCACCGCCCGGACCGAGGGGTGGCGGGCCGTGCGGAGGAAGACGGCGTCAGCCGCCGCCACGAGGTCGAGGGCACCGGCCGTCACATGGGCCGGGCCGGCCGGACCGAGCCCTATGACGTCGATGCGGCCGGCGGCCACGTCGCGGCGGCGGCCGGCTCAGCCGCCGCTGCCGGCGAGCGCCGACGGGTTGATCCGCACATGGGCCTTTCCCTGCACGGCGCTCGGGTTGAGCACGAGGGAGAGCTTCGGGCCCGAGGGCGGCACGACCCGACCGGCCAGGCCGGCCGAGCTCTTGGCTCCCCGCATGGCGCTCCAGGAGCCGTAGCGGGCGTCGACGGAGATCTGCAGGTGGCTCGCCTCGGAGGTGATCGCCTTGGCGAAGGCGCCCGACTCGGTCGCGAAGAGCTGGTCGAGGGCGGCGGTGAAGGGCTCGAAGCGGCGCGAGGTGACCATCGCCACGAGGTAGGCGGCGCCCGAGCTGCCCCGGTAGTAGACGGGCTTCAGCACCTGGCCGGTGCGGCCGGCGGCTACCGCCGCCGCGATGGCCGGGCTGATGGAGCGCAGCTGGTTGCCGGTGTAGCAGCCGAGCTGGCCGCCCGAGCTACCGGGCGACTTGGCGTAGTGGGCGACGATGGAGGAGAAGCTCTTGCCGGCCGCCACCTCGCTCACGATCTTGTCGGCGGTCGCCTTCGAGGCGACGAAGACGCCCGTCAGGCAGCTCGCCCTGGTGGCGATGGCGTGCGAGTGCTCGAACGAGAGGATGCCCGCCGGGCTGAGGGCCACGTGGGCCGCCTTGGCCGCCAGGGCGTCCTCGTAGAGCTGCAGCCGGATGAAGGAGGCGGACAGGCTCGGCCCGAGCCCGGCCAGCACGTCCTTGGCGCCGGCAGCGCAGCCTGACTGGGTCGCCTGGCTCGTGAGGGCGCTCTCCACCTGGCTCCGGGCGAGGCTCATGCCGTCGGCGGGCAGCCGGATGTGCTCGGCCCGCACGGCCGAGTAGGCGATCTGGGAGTCGACGAGGTCGGTGAGGATGAAAGCGGCAAAGGCGCTGTCGTAGGTGTCAGAGCCGCTCCCCTCGAGGCGGTACCCGCTCGAGGAGGCCCCCTCGAGCAGGCAGCGGAAGGCGGTGTCGCGGCTGGCGTGGTGGAGGGCGCTGTCGAGCTCGCCCGTCGAGACGACGTGGCCGGAGACCCGAGCTGCGTAGGGGGACCACTGCAGGTTGCAGGCGCTGGCCGCCAGGCCGAGGAGCGTCAGGCCAGCCAGACCGGCGAGGCGGGTGGTGAGCCGTTTCACGATCAGCCGATGGTAGGGGGCCGGCCCGGGCGGGAGCCAGTCGCCGCCGGTTAGCCAGTCGCCGTCGGTGAGGTCCTCAGGCCGCCTGCTCGGCCGGCACCAGCTCGGTGAGAAGGGAGGCGAGACGGTCGGCGAGGTCGCGGCCTTCCTTGAGCGGCAGGACGAGCTGGCGGGCCTCCTCCTTCCAAAGGGCGCGGGGCTGCAGCCGGGTGAGGCGGACCTGGGCCGAGAGCGGGAGCGAGATCGGGCTGAGCCGCACCACCACCTCACCGGGGCGCCCGAGGCCGCCGGGGGTGCCGGGCCGGGCAGGGACGCCCGTCACCTCGGCCACGCCCGTCCGCAGGCAGGCGACGCGGAGGCGGCCGATCGAGAGGAGGGCGGCGGCCTCGGGCGGGAGCGGGCCGTAGCGGTCGAGCCACTCCTGCTCGAGATCGGCCACGTCCTTCTCCCCCTCCACGCCCGCCAGGCGGCGGTAGGCCTCGAGGCGGAGGTCCTCCCGGCCGACATAGCTCTCGGGGAGGGAGGCCCTCACGGGCAGGTCGATCTTCATCTCGGCCGGCTGCCGGACGGGCTCGCCCTTCAGCTCGGCGACCGCCTCTGAGACCATGCGGACATACAGGTCGTAGCCCACCGCGGCGATGTGACCCGACTGGTCGTTGCCGAGCAGGTTGCCCGCCCCCCTTATCTCGAGGTCGCGCATGGCGATCTTGAAGCCCGAGCCGAGCTCGGTCTGCTCGCCGATCGTCCGCAGCCGCTCGTAGGCCTGCTCGGAGAGGACCCGGTCGGGCGGGAAGAGGAGGTAGGCGTAGGCCCGCCGGTCGCCCCGGCCCACCCGGCCCCGCAGCTGGTGGAGCTGGCCGAGCCCGAGCATGTCGGCCCGGTCGACCACAAGGGTGTTGACCGTCGGCATGTCGATGCCCGACTCGATGATGGTCGTGCAGACGAGGACGTCGAAGCGACCCTCCCAGAAGTCGAGCACCACCTGTTCGAGCGAACCCTCGTCCATCTGGCCGTGGGCGACGGCGACGCGGGCGTCGGGCACGAGCGCCTGCAGCTCGGCCGCCTTCTTCTCGATGTCCTGCACCCGGTTGTGGACGAAGAAGACCTGCCCCTCCCGCAAGAGCTCGCGGCGGATCGCCTCGGCGACCGCCCGCTCGTCGTACTCGCCGACGTAGGTGAGGATCGGCTGGCGCTCGGAGGGGGGCGTGTTGATGAGCGAGAGGTCCCGGATGCCCGTGAGCGAGAGCTCGAGGGTGCGCGGGATCGGGCTGGCGGTCAGCGTGAGGACGTCGACGCCGGTCGAGAGCATCTTGATCGCCTCCTTGTGGGAGACGCCGAAGCGCTGCTCCTCGTCGACCACGAGCAGCCCGAGCTTTTTGAACTTGACGTCGCCGCCGAGGAGGCGGTGGGTGCCGATGACGACGTCGATCGAGCCGTCGGCGAGGCCGTCCACCACCTTGCGGGCCTCGGCCGGGGTGAGAAAGCGCGAGAGCATCTCGACGCGCACCGGGTAGGGGGAGTACCGCTCGGCGAAGGTCTGGAAGTGCTGGCTGGCGAGCAGGGTGGTCGGGACGAGGACGGCCGCCTGGTAGCCGTCCTGCACCGCCTTGAAGGCGGCCCGGATGGCCACCTCGGTCTTGCCGAAGCCGACATCCCCGCAGACGAGCCGGTCCATCGGCCGGTCCGACTCCATGTCGGCCTTCACGTCGCTGATCGCCTTCAGCTGGTCGGCCGTCTCGGGATAGGGGAAGGCCTGCTCCATCTCGGACTGCCAGGGGGAGTCGGCGGAGAAGCTGTGGCCCTCGACGGTGGCACGCCGCTGGTAGAGCTGGACTAGCTCGCGGGCGATCTCGCGGGTGGCGGCCCGCACCCGAGCCTTCTGGCGCTCCCAGTCGGCCCCGCCCAGCCGGTTGAGCGAGGGCTGGTCACCGCCGCTGTAGGGGGTGATGGCGTCGATCTGGTCAGAGGGGATGTAGAGCTTGTCACCGCCCCGGTACTCAAGGAGGAGGTAGTCCCGTTCGGTCCCACCGATGGCGCGCTTAACGAGGCCGCCGTAGCGGGCCACGCCGTGGACGTGGTGGACGACGTAGGCGCCGGGCGCCAGGTCGTCGAAGAAGCCCTCGGTCGCCCGCTGGCGCGGCTTGGCCACCCGGTGGGGGCGCCGGCGCCCGGTGACGTCGGGCTCTGCGAGGACGGCGAGCTTGGAGGCGGGGAAGATCGCCCCCCTGTCGATCTGGGCCACCGTGACATGGACGCCGGGCCGCCGCATGAGCTCGTCGGCGGCGGGGCCCTCCTCGGCCAGGTCGCTCGTCACGCCGTGCTCCTCGAGGACAGAGCGCAGCCGCCGGGCCGAGCCGGCGCCGTCGGCGGCCACCACGACCCGGTAGCCGCCCCGGGCGAGCTCGCCGATCCGGTTGGCCAGCTGCTGGCCGTCGCCGAGCACCGGCGGCCAGCCGTTCGCCTGCACGCTCGTCACAGCCGGTGAGTCGGCCACCGAGAGCAGGGAGGAGAGCCGGGCAGCCGAGCGGGCCAGCAGGCGGTCGAAGTCGAGATGGAGCCGGGGGGCGGCCCTCTCCTCCTCGCCGGCGACCGCCCAGGTCGACGCGAGCGCCTCGGCGAGCGCCTCCTCCTCCTCGATCAGCTCGGCCGCCCGGTGACGGAGTCGCCGGGGCTCCACGAGCACGACCCGGGAGTCCTCCGACAACAGATCGGTGAAGAGGCGCTCTTCCTGGCTCAGCCAGGGCAGCCAGGACTCCATGCCGTCGAAGACGAGGCCGCCCGCTATCCGCTCGAAGACGTCACGGGCGACCGGCGAGCTCTCGGCCAGCTCGCCGGCGCGCCGGCGCACCTCCTTTGTGAGGAGCAGCTCGCGGCAGCCGAAGATCTCGGCGCAGTCGATGTCTCCGACCGAGCGCTGGTCCGCCACGTCGAAACGGGTGAGCCGGTCGACCTGGTCGCCCCAGAGGTCGATCCGGATGCCCTCCTGGCCGGTCGAGGGGAAGACGTCGAGGATGCCGCCGCGCACGGCCACCTCGCCCCGGTGCTCGACCTGGTACTCCCGCCGGTAGCCGATCGAGACGAGGCGGCCGAGCAGCTCCTCGAGGTCGAGCTCCTGCCCGGCCCGCACCGTGACGGGGGCAGCCTCCTCGACACCGGGGCCGAGCCGCTGCAAAAGAGCGCGAACGGGCGCGACGACGAGGCGGGAGTGCGCCCGCCCCCCGGGCCGCCCGGCCGAGGGCTCCTCCGCTTTCAGGTGCCAGATGGCCCGCAACCGCCTCCCCATCGTCTCGACGGCCGGCGAGACGCGCTCGAAGGGAAGCGTCTCCCAGGCAGGCAGGAGATCGACCGCCTCGGGCGGGGAGAAGGCCGCCAGGTCGTGGGCGAGGCTCTCCGCCTCGCGCATGGTGGCGGTCGCCACCAGGACGACGGGAGCCCGCCCGAGTCCGGCGAGGGCCGCCAGCAGGGCGGACCGTCCCGGCTCGGCGACGGCGACGACGGCCTCGTCCCGTCCGAGCAGCTCCGCCACGCCGGCTTCTCCCGAGAGGAGACCGGGGAGTGCCGCCAGAGTCACGAACGTGTATTGAAGCGGTTCATGGCCGCCGCCGGGCCGGCGGCGAGGAGCTCCTCGACGGCGTCGGCTGCCTCCTCGACGGCCACCTCGAGCAGCTGGCGCTCCCGGGCACCCGGGCGGCGCAGGACGTGGTCGACCCCCTCGGAGCGCCCGGGCGGCTTCCCGATGCCGATCCTCACCCGGAGGAAGTCCCGGCTGTGCAGATGCTGTTCGATCGAGCGGAGACCGTTGTGGCCGGCGATGCCACCTCCCTCTTTCACGCGCACGATGCCTGGCTCGAGGTCGAGCTCGTCGTGGACGACCACCACGCGGGCGGCCTCGCCCGCCACGTAGCGGCGGGCGAGGGCTCGAACGGCGACGCCGGAGTCGTTCATGTAGGTCTGGGGGACGGCGAGCACGAGGGCGTGGCCTCCCCTGCGCACGAGCGCCGTGGCGGCGCTCGTCCCCTTCTCCGGCTTCAGCCGGGCGCCGTAGCGGGCGGCAAGGACCCGCACAGCCTCTGCTCCGAAGTTGTGCCTCGTGCCGGCGTACTCGGCTCCCGGGTTGGCCAGGCCCACCACGACGAAGTCGACGGCTGCCTCGCCGCCGGAGAGGGGCTCAGGCCGCCGGGAGAGCCTCAGCCTCAGCTGGCGCCCTCGTGCTCGGCCGCAGCCTCGCCGGCCTGCGCCTCAGCCTCGCCACCGGCCTCCTCGCCCTCGGCGGCCTCGGCCGCCTCCTCCTCGGGCAGCACGGCCTGGGGCGGCTGGCCGACGACGACGGGATGGTCGTCGTCGACGTCGGTCTCGACGCCGCGGGGAAGGCTCATGTCGGCCACCCGGATGGTGGTGCCGATCTCGAGCTCGGAGACGTCCACCTCGAGATGGGGTGGCATGTCGGCCGGGCGGGCCTTCACGTTCAAGGTGAGCAGCTCCTGGTTGACAGCGCCGTCTCCCCTGATGACGGCGGTCGCCTCGCCGACGAGGAGGATAGGGATGTCGGCGGTGATGATCTCGTCCCGGCTCACCACCTGGAAGTCGATGTGGGTGACGGTGTGCCGCACGGGGTGGCGCTGCAGCTGGCGGGCGACCGCCAGGTGGCGCTCGGACCCGACGCGCAAATCGAGAAGGGCGCGCGAGCCGGCCTCCCCGTTGAGGGCGACGCGCAGCTCGCGGGCGTCGACCGAGACCGGGATCGGCTCGATGCCGTGCCCGTAGACGACAGCCGGTATGCGGCCTGAGTGGCGGAGCCGCCGGGCGGCACGGCTGCCTTCTGGGCGGCCGGGCTCGGCGGCAAGCTGGATTTCTGCCATGGGACGCGCTCCTGGGATGCTCTCGTCTGGGGCCATCGGCAGCCCCGCCGGCGGCGAGACTGCGGCAAGTCAGTCTAGGCGAGAACGAGGGCGCCCTCGGACCGGCGACGCCTGATGGGTGAGGATCAGGCGGGCGGGCGGAACGGTCTCACCCGGTTGCGCCGGGCCCAGCCGAGCGTCGTGGCACAGCCGAGGACCCCGACGCCGATGATCGTTATCCGCGCCCGGGTCGGGCTCTTCCTCCCACAGGAGCGAGCGAGGGCCTGGCCAGGACCGGTGACGACGCACGAGCCGTGCACGACGACGTAGTGGATAGAGAGTGCCCAGATGACCGAGCCGACGAGGAACACAAGCCCGAAGGCGACTGCCACGGCCGCTCTGGGACGGCTCACCGCCGGGCGGCCCCGACCGGGCGGCCGGCGCTAGAGGAGGTTCTGCCCACCGAAGATCTCCGAGACCGAGGTGTCCTCGAAGACGGCGTCGATGGCGTCGGCGATCAGCTTGGCGACCGAGACGACCTCGAGCTTGTCGATGCGGCGCTCCTCTGGGACCGGCAGGGTGTTGGTGACGACCACCTTGGAGATCGGCGCCGCCTTCAGCCGGTCGAGGGCGGGCCCGGCGAGGATGGCGTGGGTGGCCATCGCCCAGATGTCGGTGGCGCCCTCCTCCACCAGCCGCTCGGCCGCGGCGCACATAGTGCCGGCGGTGCCGATCTGGTCGTCGATGATGATGCAGCGGCGGCCCTTCACGTTGCCGACCACCTCGAGCGCCTCCACCTCGTCGACCGAGCCGCCGGGCCGGCGCTTGTGGACGATGGCGAGGTCGGCGCCGATCTGCTGGGAGAAGCGCTCGGAGACCTTCACCCGGCCGGCATCGGGCGAGATGACGACCATGTCGCCGTCGCCGTAGCGGCGCAGGTACTCGACGAGGACCGGAGCCGCCACCAGGTGATCGAAGGGGCCGTTGAAGAACCCCTGGATCTGGCCGGAGTGCAGGTCGACAGAGACGATGCGGTCGGCGCCGGCGGTCGAGAGGAGGTCGGCCACGAGCTTGGCGGTTATCGGCTCGCGGCCGGTCGACTTCCTGTCCTGGCGGGAGTAGCCGTAGTAGGGGCAGACGGCCGTGATCCGCTTGGCCGAGGCCCGCTTGGCGGCGTCGATCATGACGAGCATCTCCATGATCGAGTCGTTCACCGGGGCGGCGTGGGTCTGCACGATGAAGAGGTCGACGCCGCGGATCGAGCTGCCGTAGCGGCAGTGGAACTCGGAGTCGGCGAACTCCTGCAGGTTGGTCTCCCCGAGGGGCACGCCGAGGTACTGGGCGATCTCCTGGGCGAGGGCCGGGTGGGCCCGCCCCGTCACGAGCTCCAAGCGGCGCGTCGGGGTCATCTGCATCCGTAGGTCCTCCGTTCGCCTGGTGCTCCCCACTAGGGCCTCCCGAAGAATGGCCCGGCCCGCTCGCCGCGCGCCAGCCTGGCGCCCGGCTCGAGGACGCTGAAGGGCCCGAGCAGCGCCCCCTCGCCGATGACGGCCCTCTCGGCGCTCGAGTACTCGACCCGGGCGCCCCGCCCCACCTCGCAGTCGACGAGACGGCTGGAGGGGCCGATCACCGCCCCCTCCCCGACGGTGGTGGAGCCCTCGAGGACGACGCCGGGCAGCAGCACCACGTCGGTGGCGAGGCTGACCGTGACGTCGACGTAGGCCGCCTCCGGGTCGACCATGGTCACGCCCCGACGCATCCAGAGGGCGTTCACGCGGGCCTGCAGCTCCGCGCCGGCGGCGGCCAGCTGGGCCCGGTCGTTCACGCCGGCCGCCTCTATCGGGTCGTTGGCGGGGATGGAGGTGACGGGGTAGCCGGCGTCGTGCAGCACCTCCAAAGCGGCGGTGAGGCGGAGCTCACCAGTCTCCCGGTCCGGCTCGAGCCGTCGCAGCACCGGCGCGAGGACGTTGTGGCCGAAGCAGTAGATCTGGGTCGCCACCTCGGTCACTTCGAGCTCGTCGGGCTCGCACTCCTCGTCGTCGGCCAACTGGGCAACCCGGCCGTCTTTGTCCCGCAGCACCCGCAGGTAGCCGTCGGGCTCCTCGACGACCGCCGTGAGGACGGTGGCGGCGGCCCGCTTCTCGCGGTGATGGCGGACGAGCGCCGCGATCGTGGCCGGCCGGACGAGCGGGGTGTCGCAGGGCAGGACGACGAGGTCGGCCTCCTCGAGGTCCGCATAGGAGTCCGGGAAGGCCGTGAGGGCGACGGCGAGGGCGTCACCTGTCCCCCGCTGCTCGGGCTGCTCGACGAACTCGAGGACGAGCCCGGCGGGCGCCTCGGCCTGCACCACCTTTGTGACCTCGTTGGCCCCGTGGCCGACGACGACGACGACCCGCTCGAGGCTCAGCTCGGCCAGGGCGTCGAGCACCTGGAGGACCATCGGCCGGCCACAGAGCCGGTGGAGGGGCTTGGGGACGCTCGAGCGCATCCGGGTCCCCTCGCCTGCCGCCAGGACGACCGCAGAGAGCGGGCGCAGGCCTCTGCTCATCTCCATCGGGAGCCACCCCTTCGTCTGCTCGGGTCTTCCCCCCCGACCCTAGTGGGCGGCTGCCTTTCAAGGGGGTGGCCCTCGCGGCGGCCTATTCTCGCCTCGATGGACTTTCGCCCGAGCCCTGAACAAGAGATGCTCCGCCAGGCGGTCCGCAAGATCGCCGGCAGCTTCGGTCACGCCTACTTCCAGGAGCGGGCGAGACAAGGCGGCAAGCAGACAGAGCTCTGGCATGCCCTCGGCGAGGCCGGCTTCCTCGGCGTCCACCTGCCCGAGGCCTACGGCGGCGGGGGCATGGGGATCTCCGAGCTGACGATCGTCTGCGAGGAGGTGGCGGCCGCCGGCTGCCCCCTCCTTCTCATCCTCGTCTCGCCCGCCATCTGCGCCACGCTCATCGCCAAGTTCGGCACCGAGGAGCAAAAGGGGCGCTTCCTTCCCCCCCTCGCCGACGGCAGCGGCAAGATGGCCTTTGCCATCACCGAGCCCGACGCCGGCTCGAACTCCCACCAGCTCTCCACGCGGGCAGAGCGTGACGGCGAGGAGTGGCGCCTCGAGGGGACGAAGTACTACATCTCCGGGGTCGACGAGGCTGAGCAGGTGCTCGTCGTGGCCCGCACCGGCAGAGACGAGGCGACCGGGCGGGGCCGGCTCAGCCTCTTCATCGTCGACACCGACGCCGCCGGCCTCGAGGCGACCCACATCCCGGTCGAGATCGCCGCCCCCGAGAAGCAGTTCACGCTCCACTTCGACGGCCTCCGGGTACCGGCCGACCGGTTGCTCGGCACCGAGGGCGAGGGACTCCGCCAGGTCTTCGCCGGCCTCAACCCCGAGCGGCTGATGGGCGCGGCGATCGGCTGCGGGATCGGGCGCTACGCCCTCGACAAGGCGGCCTCCTACGCCCGGGAGCGCTCCGTGTGGGGCAGGCCCATCGGAACCCACCAGGGCCTCTCACACCCCCTGGCAGCCGCCAAGGTCAACCTCGAGATGGCACGGCTCATGCTCGAGAAGGCCGCCTGGTGCTACGACAACGACGAGGACGCCGCCGAGGCGGCCAACATGGCCAAGTACGCCGCGGCCGAGGCTGCTCTCGAGGCGCTCGACCAGGCGATGCAGACCCATGGCGGCAACGGCCTCGCCAGCGAGTACGGGCTGGCCGATCTCTGGGGCACCGCCCGGCTGCTGCGGACGGCTCCCGTCAGCCGGGAGATGATCCTCAACTTCGTCGCCCAGCACTCCCTCGGGCTGCCGAAGTCGTACTGAGGTGGCCCTCACCTACCTGGAGCCGCTCTCCCCCGGCTCGGCGGCCGTCGACCGGCCCCCTGAGGCCTACCTGCCCATGCAGGAGGTGACCCGCCAGATCGCCTTCGAGGAGGGCGGCTGGCACCCCGAGCGCATGGCCAAGGTGACCGAGCTCTTCGACGGGCTGGCCGCCGAGTGGCACAGCCGGGGCGGCGTCGAGCGCCTCGCCCCGACCCGGGACGCCCTCGAGCGCGGCGGCGCGCCGGCGGGCGGCCGGGCTCTCGAGGTGGGCTCGGGGACCGGCATCCAGACAGAGGTGCTGCGCAGCCGTTTCGACGCTGTGCTCTCTGTCGACCTCTCCTCGAAGATGCTGGCGCGCGCCCCCCGCCGGGCGGGCGTCCTCCTCCTGCGGGCCGACGCCTCCCGGCTGCCCTTGAAAGAGGCGAGCGTCGAGGCAGTCGTCTGTGTCAACGCCTACCTCTTCCCCGCCGAGTGCGCCCGAGTCCTCGTCCCGGGGGGCCGGGTCGTCTTCGTCTCGACCTCCGGGGCGAGCACGCCCATCTACCTCCCCCCCGAGGATGTGGTCGCCGCCCTGGCGGCGGTGGCCGAGGTGGCCGAGGCGACCACCTCCTGCTGCGGCTCGGGCAGCTGGACGGTCGTGGCGCTCGGACGCTGAAGGGGGCAGACTGCTGCGGCCATGGACACCTCCTCTCTCGAACCGAACCCCGAGCTGGCGACCCTGAGCGCCGAGTACTGGGAGAAAGAGGCCCTGCCCGTCCTCGCCGAGTACACCCGCCTGCCCTGCCTCTCGCCCGAGTACGACGAGGCCTGGGCCGGTCACGGCCACATCGAGCGGGCGGCCGAGCTCTTGTCACAGTGGGCCGCCAGCCGCCCGATCGAGGGGTTGCAGGTCGCCCTCTCGCAGCTGCCCGGCCTGACGCCGGTCATCCTCGCCGAGGTGCCCGCCCACGGTCGCCACGGCGACGACGAGGCGCCGGTCCTCCTCTACGGCCACTTCGACAAGCAGCCGCCGCTCGGTGCCTGGCGGGAGGGGTTGGGACCCTTCGAGCCGGTGCGGGAGGGAGACCGCCTCTACGGCCGGGGGACCGCCGACGACGGCTACTCGATCTTTGCCGCCCTCGGGGCGATCGAGCTCGCCCAGGCGACAGGGGCGGGCCACCCCCGCTGCATCGCCATCATCGAGGGGAGCGAGGAGAGCGGCAGCCCGCACCTGCCGGCCTACCTCGAGGCGCTCGGCGAGCGCCTCGGCGAGGCCGGACCGAGCCTCGTGGTCTGCCTCGACTCGGGTGCGGCCAGCTACGACCGCCTCTGGACCACCACCTCGCTGCGGGGCCTCCTCGGCGCCACCATCACGGTGAAGGTGCTCGAAGAGGGCATCCACAGCGGGGCGGGTGGTGGTCTCGTGCCGGACTCGTTCCGCCTCTTGCGACAGCTCTTCTCCCGCATAGAGGACGAGAAGACAGGAGAGGTGCTCCTTCCTTCCTGCCGGGTCGAGGTGCCCGCCGGCCGGGTCGCCGAGGCCGCCGAGCTGGCGAGCGTCGTCGACGACGGCGACCGCTTCCCGGCCGTCCCGGGCCTCCGGCTCGGCAACGGCGTCGGCGCCGCCGAGCGCCTCCTCGCCCGCAGCTGGCAGGCTTCCCTCGCCTACGTGGGCATCGAGGGGCTGCCGCCGATCGAAGAGGCCGGCAACGTCCTTCGCCCCTACACCAAGGCCAAGATCGCCATGCGCATCCCCCCCTCGTCCGACTCGAAGAGGGCGGCCGAGGAGCTGCTGCAGGCCCTCACGACCGACCCACCCGAGGGGGCCGAGGTGCGGGTGGACGACATCGTGCCGGCGGACGGCTTCGACGCGCCGGAGACGGCCCCCTGGCTGGCGGCGGCGGTCAAGGCCGCCTCGGAGGCCTACTTCGGTGCTCCGAGCGGGGCGATGGGTGAGGGCGGCACCATCCCCTTCCTGAGCGCTCTCCTCGGCTCCTACCCGAGCGCCCAGTTCCTCGTCACCGGTGTCCTCGGGCCCCAGTCGAACGCCCACGGGCCGAACGAGATGCTCCACATCCCGACTGCCAAGGCCCTCACGGCCTGCGTGGCCCACGTTCTCTCGCAGATCCCCTAGACCTTCCGGCTCCCGGCCGACTCTGCAATGGCTCGCCCAGTGATCGGGGCGCAAGGGCGCTTATGCTCGCCAGGGTTCGGCCGGCCGGAGCGGCTCGGCGAGCGAGGAGGGGATCGTGACACGCACTTTGTTCCACGGCGGCGACGTCTTCGACGCCGCATCGCGCCAGGCCGCGAAGGCCGATGTCGTCATCGAGGGCAACAAGATCCTCGAGATCGGGACGGGGCTGGACGGCGACGAGATGGTCGACACGACGGGAAAGACGCTGCTGCCGGGGCTGTTCGACTGCCATGTCCACTTCACCTCGAGCGGCGACCTCGACCTCGTCAACCAAGTGCTGCGACCCTTCTCGATCAAGTATTTCGAGGCGGTCGCCAACATGGAGGCGACGCTTCGCACCGGCATCACCTCGGTGAGAGAAGCGGGCGGCTCCGACCTTGGCGTGAAGACGGCGGTCGAGCGCGGGCTCGTGCGCGGTCCCCGCATGCAGATCTCGATCATCATGCTCTCCCAGACCGGCGGCCACGGTGACGGCCACCTCCCCTCCGGCGCCTGCTTCGCCTCCTACGACCCCTACCCGGGCAACCCGCGCGGGCTGGTCGACGGTCCCGAGGAGATGCGCCGTCGCGTCCGCGAGCTCATAAGAGAGGGGGCCGACGTCATAAAGGTGGCCACCTCGGGTGGGGTGCTCTCTCCTCGAGACGACCCCCGCCACGGCCACTTCCGCCACGACGAGCTCGACGTCCTCGTCGGCGAGGCTGAGGCCGCCGGTCTTTTCGTCATGGCGCACGCCCAGGCCACAGAGGGCATCAAGGCAGCCATAAGAAGCGGCATCCGCTCCATCGAGCACGGCATCTACCTGGACGACGAGGCCATCTCGATGATGCTCGAGGAGGGCACCTGGCTTGTGCCGACCCTCTCGGCGCCCCGCGCTGTGGTCGCCGCCGCCGACGCCGGCGCCCGGATCGGAGAGACCATCCTCGCCAAGGCCCACCAGGTGATGGAGGTGCACTCGGACTCCTTCCGCCGGGCAGTCGAGGCCGGGGTGAAGGTGGCGATGGGCACCGACAGCGGCGTCGGGCCCCATGGCCACAACCTCGAGGAGCTGGGTCTCATGGCCGAGTCCAGCTCCATGTCGCCCGGGGACGCCTGGTTCGCCACGACGGCGAGCGCGGCCGCCCTCTGCGGTGTCGAGGACCAGCTGGGGTCGATCGAGCCGGGCAAGCTGGCCGACCTCACCTTGCTCGACGGCGAGCTGGCCGACCTCACCAAGCTGGCCGAACGGGTCTCGGCGGTCTGGAAGGACGGTAGGCGCCTCGTCTGAGCCCGTCGGCAGCCTGGGAAGGAGGCGACAGGCGAGTTTGCGAGTGGAGGCCGCGGCGGGCTAGTCACGGCGGAGTGGCCAGCGACCGCCTCGAGTTAGATGCCATGGCTGACGCCCTGGCCGAGTGGATAGCGACCGGCTCCGCGGTGACAGAAGAGGACAAGGAGCGCGCCCTCGAGGCGCTCGCTGCCATCGGTGTGCCCGAGCTTCTCGGCTCCCTCGCCATGGCCGAACGGATCCTCCGCTTCGGCAACTCCTTCCACTACGTCCCGGCGTTCTTCGCCGACTGGAGCCCGGAGCAGAAGTACCTGCTCTGGCTGACCGATCCCAAGCGGGAGGGCTGAGCCGCACCCGGCTGCTCCGGCCCAGCGCACGGGCCACCGGTCGGTCCTCGCCCATCGATCCGCCGGCCTGCAGCCGGGTCGGCTCCCGGCAGGACCTAGGCGACAGGGGTGGCTGGGGCCGGGCTGGTCTCCTCGGGCGAGGGGGGCGCCAAGGAGAACTCGAAGGACTCCTGCACCCCCATGGCGCGCCCCCGGAGGGCCCGGCGCTCGTACTCCTCGGGCCCGAGCGCCGAGCGGGCGGAGGCCACCGCCTCGTCGTGGTAACGGTCCTCGGGTGCGATCAGGATCTCTCCGATCCGCTCGAACTGCCCGTCGGCCGAACCGAGGAGCACCGCGGCCCGCCCGCAGCGCCCAGCGGCCGCCTCAAGGCAGGCGAGCCCGAGCGTGCTGTAGGCGAGCCCGGCGCTGTCGCCGTTGCGGCGGCTCTGATGGAGCGCCTCCTCGAACGACGTCCGCGCCTCCCCGTCGAGCTTGCGCTCCCAGCGGGCCCAACCGAGGTTGACGAGCACGTGATGGAGGAGGCCTCCCAGCTCCTCGCGCCGCTCGTAGGCCCGCTCGAGCTGCCGCTCGGCCACCTCGATCTCCCCGGTTCGAAGAGCGACGACGGCGGCATTGTTGAGCAGCGAGAGCTCGGCTCTCTTGTTGCCGGCGAGGGCGGCTGCCGCCAGGGCCTCTTCGAGCAGCGCCGGGACGGCCTGGGGATCCGTCTCGGCCCTGAGCGTCATGAGGGTTCCCAAGCTGGCGGCGAGCAGCACCGGGTCCTGCAGCCGGCGGGCCCGCTCGACGGCCTCCTCGGCGAGGGGAAGCCCGTCCGAAGAGGCCCGCAAGATGAACGAGCAGTCGGCGCTGCCCGCCAGCGCTATCACGAGAAGTCGCTCGTCTCCCGTCTCCCGGGCGACCGCCAGGGCCCGCTCGACAAGAGGCATGGCTGCGCCGAGATGGAAGCGGTTGAGCCCGGCCCCCACCAGGAGGGCGTAGCCGTAGAGGACCCGGTCCACCTCCGCCGGCGGATCCGCCAATCGGGGCAGCAGCAGCTCGCTCAGCTCGGCGAAGGGGACGTCGGCGAGCCAGTAGGCGCCGAGAGCCTTGGCGAAGCGGAAGAGCTGCTCGGTTCCCGCCCGGTCGCTCGCCAGATGCTCGACTGCCCGCCGCAGGTTCTCGTCGTCTGCCGAGAGGCGCCGCATCCAGTGCACCTGCTCCGGGCCGGTGAGGAAGTGCTCGGCGGTGGTGGCGAGGGAGAGGTAGTGCTCGGCGTGCCGGCCGGCGACCGACCGACGGCCGTTTCGCCCTCTTCCAGGAGCCGCTCGGCGGCGTACTGACGGATCGTCTCGAGAAGGTGGTAGCGGTCGTCTGCCCCCGCCCGGTCGATGGCGACGAGACTCTTGTCCACGAGAGAACCGACGAGGTCGGCCACGTCGAATACGTCGATGTCCTCCGCGGCGCAGACGGCCTCTGCCGCCGGCAGGTCGAAGCCTCCGGCAAAGCCGGAGAGGCGGCGGAGGGTCGCCCGCTCCGCCTCGTTCAGGAGCGAGTACGACCAGTCGACAGTGGCCCGCAGCGTCTGCTGGCGCTCGAGCGCGCTCCTGCTGCCACCGGTGAGGAGTCGGAAACGCTGGTCGAGCCGATCATGGACCGAGGCGAGGGACATCGATCGGGTCCGGGCGGCGGCCAGCTCGATGGCAAGGGGCATGCCATCGAGCCGCCGGCAGATCGACGCGACGAGCTCCCGCTCGGCGGGGCCGAGATCGATGGCCACCCCTTGGCCCCGGGCCCGGTCGAGGAAGAGCAGCGCGGCGTCGCCGAGGCCATCCTCACGCGAGATCGAGAGGGAGGGAACCCTGTAGATCGACTCGCCGGAGATGCCGAGCGGCTCCCGGCTGGTGGTGAGCAGCCGGACGTTCGGGCAGTGCCGGAGGAGGGAGTCGGCCAGTTTGGCGCAGGCTCCGATGAGGTGCTCGCAGTTGTCGAGCACGACGAGCAGTCTCTGCGGCTCGAGCGCGCCGAGCAGCACCTCCTCGGCGGACCGACCCGGCTGCGGGGCGATGCGCAGCGTCTCCCGGACGGCGTCGGCCACGACCGCCTCGTCGAGCACAGCGGCCAGTTCGACGAGGAAGACGCCGTCTCCCACCCCGTCGAGCAGCTCGGCCGCCACCTGGAGGGCGAGACGGGTCTTGCCGCAGCCACCTGCCCCGGTCAGTGTGACCAGGCGGCCCGACTGGAGCAGCTCTCGGACCTGGGCGACCTCCGAGCGCCGGCCGACGAACGAGCCGACCTGGGCGGGAAGGTTGTTGGGCAGGGCAGGATTGTCGAGCGACTTGAGAGGCGGGAAGTCCGTCTCCAGGCCGTCGGCCGCCGCCTGGTAGATCCGCTCCGGCTGGCCGAGGTCCTTCAAGCGATGGCTGCCCAGGTCGAGCAAGCTCACACCCTCGCCCAGCGAGCTGCGCACGAGCGCCGCCGCCGACTCCGAGACGAGCACCTGCCCACCGTGGGCGACCCCCGCCACCCTCGCCGCCCGGTGGACGTCGAGACCGACCAGCCCGGTGGCGGTGCGCTCGGCCTCCCCCGAGTGGATGCCCATCCGCACCCGCAGCTTCTCCCCTGCGAGGAGGGGGTCTGCCGCCATCGCCCGCTGGATGTCGATCGCACCCGCCAGGCAGGCACGAGGCGAAGAGAAGACGGCGAAGAAGGCGTCGCCCTGGGTGTCGACCTCCTCGCCCTGGTGGCGTCCGAGCGCCGCTCGCACGACTTCGTGGTGCGCCGCCAGCAGGCGGGCGTAGGCCTCATCACCGAGACGGCGAAGAGCAGCGGTCGATCCCTCGATGTCTGTGAAGAGAAAGGTCAGGGTCTGCGTAGGCGACAGCCTAGGAAGATCACTGCAGCCGAGGAGGGCATCTGGGCAAGACGGCAGCCCTCCTGTGCCAGATGCTGCCGGCCGGGCTGACACGGGTTCTCGGTCGGCCTGTGACGTGACGGCTGATGGTGACGAGGCGTCAACCATCAGCCATTAGTCACGGGTCACCCGTTTGTCGCGGTCCAGATCGGGTGCTGTGGATTACTCACGCGTCAGCCGTGACAACACAGGTTCCCGGTAGTGTCGCCCGGGGCTCGAACCTGGCACCTTGGGAACAAAAGTCGCAGTCGGGCTTCCAATAGGTCTGACCTGGCGTGTTTTGCCTGCTAGAGGCAGTGGCCCTGTCTTTCCGAACAGCCGATGTCGGTGAGGATGGCCTCGTTGGAGCAGCAAGGGAGTAGCAGCTCGAGTGCTCAACTCCTACGTGAAACGCTCAAGCGCTTCACGCTCTCGATCTTCCCAGCTCGGGGGACACTGCACTCTGAATCGGTCCCCGCCCCTGTCGCCTGCCACCGACATGGGACCACTCTGACGTAGTCGCCGCCAAGAGCACGGACCACCGGTCCTGCCAGTGGTGAGACCACCTCTGAACATCCGCCAGTGCCGGTCAGCCAGCCGGTTGACTCGCTCCCATGAGCCGGTCAGCGGAAGATGAGGAGCGATGGGCTACCGGGAGGCGTGCGTGTACGAGCTGTGAGAGGTGCTCAAGTTGTTCCTCATAGGAAAGAGCCTGCACGACCTAGGAGCAGGCGCGAACTCGGCAGGAGCCGTCACTACTACTGTACTGGGGAAGACGCCAACGGCAATCGTCAAGTGGACCACAAGAGATGGGGCGTTAGTTGCATGCCTTAGGATGAACGGAGGCGGCAATGGAGAAGCGATGGGCGGGTGGCAGCGTAGTAACACAATTGCGAGGTTCCTACTGGCTTCTAACTGTCTCAATCCTCTGCTGTGGTTTGGTGCTTTCACTAACTATGGCCGGAATGTTTAGTGGCGCAAAGCCACCAGAGCAACACAAAGACACCCACACAATATCTGCGGCAGCAGCAAGCGTCCTACGCAACTTTGCATTGAATTTTGCTGCAGCCAATGGTGATTCTTCGCCTGCCAGCGTGCGGGCCGTAGCAACAGACCGAATGAGTGCACTGTCGGTAGCCGATCCCGGTGACGTTGTTGCCGACGTCAACCCACCTAGCTACCTAATTGTTATGGCAGGAACTTTCACCGCGCTGGCCAAGGTGCCCCCTGGCGCTGCTGCACCGACCGGGCCCGTACTCTGGGTGGTTGTCAGCGCGAGCGACTACACGGTAGAGGACTTCGGCCTGAGCTCGGCTGTTCCGAACATCTCGCCGCTCGGGCCCGTCACCAATCTCGACTCCTAGTCGCTTTCATGATGAGTCCCATTCGGATATGGCGCTGCCTGATATTGGGGGCTGTGGTGGGCGGCGGAGCCGCCTGCGGCAATGCCCAAGCCGAGCCGAGCTTGCCAACGTGGCACGCTGGAAGCGGAAGCTATTACAGTTTGCCCAGCGCAGCCCACTTGAACGGGGCGCTTTCTTATTTGCGTCAGGAGTATGTCCGCGATGGCCGTAGTCTCAACCGTCTGCGATTCCCTACGGATGTGTTTACGGCAAATGGGCTTCGTCGGGTTAGCGGACGAGTAAGTGTTCTCGTTCGAGGCGGTTCCGCTGTCATCCTGACGAGCTACGGACCAGCTAATGGAGAGATCCCCCAGGGAATTTGTTACGGGATACTATGGGTTGTAAAGCCCGGTTCGGCTGTGTTCTCTGACTATCCAGTCACCGCGCATGTCGGGTCCTATTTCTTCGTGGCTCCCTATCCCAAGTTGAGCGGGTGCCGGGCAGGTGACGTCCGACCACCAACCCCCCATTCCGCCGGTTCGTACTTGTCCGCAAAGGGGTTTCCATAGGTGAAGGAAGGTGAGGTGGCGGGTGAATGGCGCGCATCCTTTTCCCACGAAACAAGCTGCTCGAGCTCGTTAGTTGATGGCCCTCTCGCGAAAAGAGCCCCAACCGCAGAAACAACCTCTTTGTCTGAGGCCTCGAGAAAGTGCCCGTAGCCCTGAAGTGGTGGCGGCATTCGCATGGCCGAGTCGGCCAAAGACCGTCCGCACCGGTTCACTTGCCGCCAGCTTCATAGTGACGGCGAGGTGCCTGGGGTCATGAAGGCGTACCGCCTTGGCCCGGATCGTGGCATAGGCATTCGTGACGTCGTTTGGCACCAGGGCCGCCGAGCCGATCGGAGGTCGTGAGAAGACACAGGCGTCTTGTTCGAGCTTCTCGCGACAAAGCGGCCCGCTCGACACAGCGCCGGCGGTGGTCCCTCGGGGCCGGGACGGTCACCTCATCGAGTGCCACCCGTCTCGCGGCCATGGGTCTTCGTGTCCTTTTCGACAGAGAGGCCGTTTTCGTCCTCGACGATCGAGCGCCAGATCGGTAGGGAGGAGGAGTCGAGGTCGAGGTCTTCCCACCTGAGGCCACAGAACTCTCCTCTTCGCGCCGCTGTCGTCGCAGAGAGCCGGAGGAAGGTGCCGACGTCGAGGTCCTTCTCATCTCCGATCTCGAGAAGAGATGACGGCGTCCGGGTCAGGAGGTCTTATCTCTTGTCGCCGGATGCGGGGAGGAGAGGCGTCTGTGGGGGGGGTTGGTCTTGATCCATACCGAGCGCAGCCCCTGGTTGAGCGAGCGGCGCACGATGGCGTGCACTTGGCGGGCAGAGGCGGGAGAAAGCGGCCGGCCCTCTTTTCCTCCGGAGCTTTTCGGCCGCCTGTAGAAGTCATCGAGCTTGGCGGTCGTGAGACGAGAGAGCGGGACAGCTCCGAGTCCGGGGATGATATGGACAGAGATGCGGGTGCAAAGCCGTCCGGGGTGATGAGGGACGACCCACTTGTGCTGGGACTTTCGGGTGGGCCGCCCGGGTCTCGAACCCGGCACCTTGGGATTAAAAGTCCCCTGCTCTACCCGATGAGCTAGCGGCCCGAAGGTTCACCCTACTGGTGCTTGGCCTCTTCGCATGGCCCTCCGACGGGCCGGCAGCGGCGCCGCCCTCGCCCGCGTGGGTGGGCCGTTAGCTTTGTCTCCCACAGCGCCTGACCCGGCCGGTGAGCATCCCTGGAGGAGATCATGAGCGACGTCAACAACTGGAACCAGAAGATCATCGAGGAGTTCCGGGCCAACGGCGGCAAGGTGGGCGGCCCATTCGACGGGGCGCCGGTCCTCCTCCTTCACACCACGGGAGCAAAGACGGGTCGGGAGAGGGTCAACCCGGTGATGTACCTCGAGCTCGGAGGCCGCACCTTCGTCTTCGCCTCGAAGGCGGGCGCGCCAACCAATCCCGACTGGTACCACAACCTTCGCGCCAACCCCGATGTGACCGCCGAGATCGGCACTGCGACGATCTCGGCCCGGGCGGTGCCGATCGAGGGCAGCGAGCGCGACGAGATCTACGCCGAGCAGGCGCGACGCTATCCCGGCTTCCAGGAGTACCAGGAGAAGACCGATCGGGTCATCCCTGTCGTCGAGCTCGTCCCCGTCGTCGCCTAGCGTCTCCCGGAGGAGGTTCGATGCCCATCACCCGACTGAACCACGCCGTCCTCTACGTCCGCGACGTCGAGCGAAGCGTCGAGTTCTACAGCGAGGTCCTCGGGTTCCGGAGGATCGACCTCGGTCGCGACATGCCCGGTGCCGCCTTCTTGCAGGCTCCCGGCTCGACCAACGACCACGACATCGGCCTGTTCCAGGTGGGAGGAGGAGCCGGAGCGAGCAGAGCCGGGCGGGAGGAGGTCGGCCTCTACCACCTCGCCTGGGAGGTGGACACCCTGGACGAGCTCGAGCGGCTCGCCCGGGCCCTCTCGGAGGCGGGCAGCCTCGTCGGCGCCTCCGACCACTCGACCACGAAGTCGCTCTATGCCAAGGACCCCGACGGCCTCGAGTTCGAGGTGGCCTGGGTGGTGCCCGCCGAGCTGCTCGACGACGAGGCGCGCTCGGGCCGGGCAGGCATCAAGCCCCTCGACCTCGCGGCGGCCAAGGCCCGCTACGGAGCCACCACCAAGGGCGGCATCGGCATCAGCCAGCCGGCCTAGCCGGCTCAGCTGTCCTCTAGATCGGCGGCATCGGCCGAGGTGCGGTGCGGCATCGCCTCCGGCGGGATCGTACCGAGCCGGCCGGCCCTGTAGTCCTCCACCGCCTGCAGGATCTCTTGGCGGGTGTTCATCACGAAGGGCCCGTAGCGGGCGACTGGCTCTCCTATCGGCTGGCCGCCAAGGACGAGCACCTCCCAGTTGCCGGTGCCGCCGGCGTCCTGGGTCTGCTCGGCCGTGAAGGAGAGCGCCTCACCCTCCCCGAAGAGCGCCATCGTCCCCTCTGGCACTGGGGCCAGCTCCTCTCCGGCATAGCCGTTGCCGGCCAGCGAGTAGACGAGGGCGTTGAAGCCGGGCTGCCAGGGCAGCGCCACGCGGGCGCCGGGCGCCACCGAGACGTGGGCGAGGGTGATCGGGGTCCAGGTCTCCCCTGGGCCCTTCTTGC
>JAJYQK010000115.1 GCA_021794645.1 Actinomycetes bacterium | reverse complement strand
GCGCCATGGCCGAAGCAACCCGTGGCGGGAGGCGACCGGCGACCGCCGCGATGCTAGGCAACCGGGGCCGGCGGCGGTGGCCGCCCCGATGTCACTCCTCGGGCGCGGTCAGCCCGTAGTCCCGCCGGAAGCCGCTCGGAAGCAGGAGCTCGACGACGTCGTCGATGGTCACCACCCCGAGGATCTCGCGGTGGTCGTGGTCGAGGACCGGCGCCACCGTGAGGTTGAAGTCCGACATCTTCCTCACCGTCGCCCCGAGGTCCCACTCAGGGTGGACATGGGCCGCCCGACTCTCCGACACGAGGGCACCAACGAGCGCCTCGGCCGGCGCCTTCACCACCTCGACGACGCTCACCTGGCCCTGCAACCGGCCCTCCTCGTCACGGACGAAGAGGGCAGAGAGCGCTTCTGGGGGCGCCTCGTTCTCGCGGACCGCCTGCAGGGCCTCCCGGGCCGACGCTGCTGCGCCGAGGTAGACGAAGTCGGGGCTCATGAGGCCGCCGGCGGTCTCGGGGTTGTAGGAGAGCAACGCCTGCAGCTTGTGCTGGCGGTCCTCGGGCAGCAGCTGGAGGATGGGGAGGCGGCGCTCTTGGTCGACCTCGGCGATGAGGTCGGCGGCATCGTCTGGCGCCATGGAGGCGAGCAGGCGGGCCGCTTCGGCATCGGAGCGGTTCCGGATGAACTCGAGCTGGTGGTCGGTGTCGAGCTCCTCGAAGACGTCGGCCTCGAGCTTCTCGTCGTGGCGAACCGCCTCGATTATCTCCTCCCCCTCCTCATGCGAGGCCGCCTCGACCAGGTCGGCTATCTGCGCCGGGTGGAGCCGTGCCAGCTTGCGGTAGGGGATGCGGAGGCGGGCGGTGGGCACATGGGCGACGAAGGGCTCGATGCTCGCCCAGTCGACCACGGCCTTGGCCGGCCCTGTCGAACGCCGGAGGAGACGGCGGAGGAACGGCCGGCTGGTCGGGTCGACCCCGATGACCTCCCAGCGCCCGTTGACGCAGGCGAGCTCGATCTCGTTCGCCCTGATGAGGCGGCCGCCACCGAGGTTTATGAGGTGGCGGGCCGACAGGTCGCGTCCGAGCAGCAGCTCCCCGGGGCGCCGCTCGAAGCGCCGCAGATCGACGCTCTTTCCGGCGAAGACGACCGGCCGGCCGCCCTCGAGACCGGTGATCTTGTCGATCGGGACGAACAGCTCCCTCCCCCCGATCCGCACGACGAGGCCGGTCACGGGGGGATGGGGGGCGCCTTCCATGCGGGCGATCAGGTCCACCACGCGCCCCAGGCGATCGCCGGACTGGTCCACAAGTGACCGCTTGAGGACGCCCGAGAGGTGCAGGGTCACCAGCCCGCTCCCCCGACCGGAGGGTTCCACGCCTGGAACACTAACTCGCCCCTCGAGCTGGCGAGGCTTGGGCCGCCCCCTCCAAAGCGTGCAGCTCAGCAACCCCCGGCGGGGGCGAAGGTGCCTATGCCGGCTGAGGGGCTGTCGACGATGCCCGAGTCGGTGGAGCGGAGCACCGCGCCGAGATGGACGACGTACCACTGGCCCCGCCAGGAGATGAGCGAGGCGATGCCGATGGAGCGCACCTGCCCGTCCTGCTCGTAGACAAGGCGCACGCCCGGTGCGTGCCAGTAGCCGATCGAGTTGTAGCAGTAGCCAGGTGGGATCCAGGCGACCTCGTCCTCTGCGACGAGCACCTTGAGCAGGCGGGCCTTGGCGGCGCCCGGGGAGGAGAAGATGTACTTGTGGGCTGCGGCCAGGTCGAGCCTGAAGTCGCCCACGAGCCTGTCCTGCCAGTCGAGGGCCGGGTCGGCTATCGCCTTTATCTGCACGTAGGCGGCCTCCGGGAAGAAGGCCGCCATGGCCACCTCCGGGTCGTCGGTGAGGATGCCCCGCCAGAGCGCCCGCATCGCCGAGCTGAAGTGAGCCGAGGCCGCCGGCGGGCGGGCCGGCGTCTGGGGGAGCGCACCGGCGGGGTTCGTCGTGGTCGGCGGGAGCGTAGAGGTCGTCGTCGTGCTGGTCGAGCTGGTGGCGGGAGCTCGGGTGGTGGGCGGTGAAGTGGTGGTCGTGGTCGACTGGCGCCTCCGGGGCGTTCGCACCTCGGCGCTGCGGGCCGGCGAGCAGCCGCCGAGGAGCGCTGCGGTCAGGGCGAGAGCGCAGAGGAGAGCTCCCCGACAAGGCCGCCTCGACACGAGGCGAAAACTACCCGCCGCGGCCGGCGGGCAAAGGTCCGCCCGAAGAGCGCGGCCGTCCCCGGAGAAGGCCGTCGCCTCCAGCCCGGCGTGCTGCACGAAAGGGCTGGCGGCGGGCTAGGAAGGAGCTGTGCTCTACATCGGGACAAGCCGACACCTCGAGGAGCTCGACGAGGGCTACACCCTCGCCCTCGACGCCGCCGTAACCGCCATAGCCACCTCCGCCTCCGGTTCCTCCTATGTCCTTCTCGACGGGGAGCGGGTGGCGAGGATCAACCAGCTCGACGTCTCACCGATCGCCGAGCTCTCCGGCAGGAGGGCCCAGTCGATGGCCCTCACGGCCCGCTCGGAGATCCTGCTCGGGCTGGAGGGTGCCAGCCTCGCCCTCCTCTCGGGGGAAGGTGAGCTCTCGGCGCTCTCCTCCTTCGACCACCTCCCTGGGAGAGAGGGCTGGGAGAACCCGGGCGGCCCGACGCCCGACCTGCGGTCGCTGGCGACGGTGGGTGATCTCTGGTATGCCGCAGTCCACGTCGGCGGTCTCTGGCGCTCGGCGGACCGCGGTGCCAGCTGGACCGCGGTCGTCGAGGCCGCAGCCGACGTCCACGAGGTGGCGGTGAGCGAGAACGGCACCGTCGCTGTCGCCGCCGCCGGCGGCTTCGGCTGGTCGACGGACGGCGGCGACAGCTGGCAGTGGACGACTGCCGGCCTGCACGCCCCCTATGCCAGGGCAGTGGCCTTGAGCGGCGAGACGGCCTACCTCTCGGCCTCGACTGGTCCGCGCACCTCAGACGGGCGCCTCTACAGGGCTCAACTCGGCGAGCCCTTCTCTCAGTGCGGCGGTGAGCTCTTCTCCTCGTTCCCCTTCAACCTCGAGACGGGCACGCTGGCGGCCGCCTCGAACGAGGTCGCCTTCGGAACCTCCTCCGGGCTCGCCTTCCGCTCATCGGACCGCGGCGTGAGCTGGCAGCAGGTGGCATCAGAGATGCGCCCGGTCTCCTTCCTCCGCTTCGCCTGAGCGCTCCGCCGCGGCGCCGGACCGGCGGTCGCTAGAGGCGGGCGCGCCCCGGCACCGCCTGGCGCACCCAGTCGGCGATGTCGGCCTCGGCGACGATCTCGCTCTCCCCACTGGCGCTCTGGCGCAGCCTCGCTTCCACCCCGCCTGCCGCGAGCGACCGCTTCGAGAGGGTGAGGATGACGGGACAGCCGATCAGCTCGGCGTCGGTGAACTGCACGCCGGGCCGTTCGCCCCGGTCGTCCACGAGGACGTCGAGGCCGCCGGCTTGCAGCAGCTGCTCGAGGCGGGCGGCCGCCTCCAGCCCCTCTCCCCCGAGGGCGCAGAGATGGGCGGCGAAAGGGGCGACAGCGGCGGGCCAGGCGAGACCGCGCTCGTCGTGATGCGACTCGGCGACGCAGGCGAGGAGGCGGCCGACGCCGATGCCGTACGAGCCCATCACCACCGGCTTCTCCGTGCCGTCCTCGGCGAGGTAGAAGGCACCCAGCGTCTCGGCGTAGCCGGTGCCGAGCTTGAAGATGTTCCCCACCTCGATGCCCCGCTCGGTCCTGAGCGGCGAGCCGCAGACGGCGCAGGGCTGGCCGTCTGCCACAGCCGTCAGATCGGCGATCAGATCGGCGTCGTAGTCGCGCCCGAAGTTGCTGTTGGCCAGGTGGTAGCCCTCCTCGTTCGCACCAGCAACGAGGTTCGGGCTCTTGGCGACGATCTCGTCGACGACGACGGTGGCCCGCTCGCCCACACCGATGGGCGAGGCGTAGCCGGGCACGCAGCCGATGGAGGCGATCTCGTCGGTCGTCATCGGCCGCAGCTCGGCCGCCCGCACCGCGGCCGCCAGCTTGGTCTCGTTGAGCTGCATGTCGCCCCGGACGACGCCGACAACGAAGCGGCCGTCCGAGGTGGCCATGAAGACCACCTTGGCGGTGCGGGAGGCCGGCACCCCGAGGAAGCTGGCCAGGCTCTCGATCGTGTTGGTGCCCGGAGTGGCCAGCCGCTCCAGCGGGGCGGGCCTCTCCTCGGCCACCTCCGGCTGTGCTGCTCGGGCCACCTGGCGGTTCTGGGCGTAGCCACAGGAGTCGCAGAGCACGAGGGTGTCCTCGCCGATCGGGTTCAGGTACATGTACTCACGGGCCTCGGTGCCGCCCATGACCCCCACGTCCGCCTCGACGGCGAGGACCTCGAGGCCGCAGCGGGCGAAGATGGCGAGGTAGGCCTCGTGCAGCCTGGCGTACTGGGCGTCGAGTCCCTCCTCGTCCCGATCGAGGCTGTAGGCGTCTTTCATGGTGAACTCGCGGGTGCGGATGAGCCCGGCCCGCGGCCGCGGGTCGTCCCGGAACTTGAGCTGAATCTGGTAGACGAGCCGGGGCAGCTGGCGCCAGGACTGGATCTCGCTGGCGGCGAGGGAGGCGGTCACCTCCTCGTGGGTGAGGGCCAGCACCATCGGGCGCTCCCGCCGGTCGCTGAAGCGGGCCAGCTCGGGCCCGATCTTGTCGTAGCGGCCGCTCTTCTTCCACAGCTCGCCGGGCTGGACGACCGGCATCGAGAGCTCGACGCCTCCTGCTGCCTCCATCTCCTCGCGCATGATCTGCTCGATCCTGCGCATGACCCGCCAGGCGTAGGGCAGGTAGGAGAAGATCCCCTGCCCGAGCTGGCGGAGATAGGCGCCCCGCAGCAAGAGCTGGTGCCCCGGCGTCTCGGCTCCGGCCGGCGCCTCGCGGAGGGTGACGCCGAGCTCTCGGGACATTCGCATCGCAACAAGTTACGCGCTCGGCACGTGAGCCGAGTCGGCCGCCGCGACGGCGGCAAGCCGCCCACCTCCTCGTCCCAGGTGTGGCCTCTCGGCGCCCCGGGTAGGCTGAGCTGCAGGTTGTCTCGTTCGCCGTGTGAAGAGCCGCGGCGAATACCGATCGGAGACTTGCATGGCTCGGGCGATCTGGACAGGATCGATCAGCTTCGGTTTGGTCAACATCCCTGTCGGCCTCTACTCGGCGGTGTCGGAGAAGACGGTCCGCTTCCACCAGCTGGAGCGGGGCACCTCCGACCGGGTCCGCAACAAGCGGGTGAACGAGAACACCGGCAAGGAGGTCGACTACGCCGACATCGTGAAGGGCTACGAGGTCGGCGGGGGCCAGTACGTGGTGCTGACGCCGAAGGAGCTCGAGGCGGTCGAGCCGACCGGCAGCCGCACGATCGAGATCGACGACTTCGTCGACCAGGACGAGATAGACCCGATCTTCTACAACCAGACCTACTATGTCGCCCCGAAGACCGAGGCCGCCGGCCGGCCCTACGCCCTATTGCTGGAGGCGATGCGCCGGGCGAAGAAGGTGGCCATCGCCACCTTCGTCATGAGGTCGAAAGAGCACCTGGCCGCCCTGCGCGTCAACGGCGAGGTGCTCGCCCTCGAGACGATGTACTTCGCCGACGAGATCCGTGACCCCGAACGGGAGATCGAGGTCCGCCCGACCGGCGAGGCACCGCGGCCCCGCGAGCTCGAGACCGCCATCGCCCTCATCGAGTCGCTCAGCGCCAAGTGGGACCCGAGCAAGTACCACGACCGCTACCGCACCCAGGTCGAGGAGCTGATCGAGGCCAAGCTGGCCGGCCAGGAGATCGTCGTCAGCCGGCCGAAGGAGGAGGACACCAACGTCGTCGACCTGATGGAGGCGCTCAGGCGCTCGGTCGACCGGGTGCGCCAAGGCCGCCGGGAGGAGACGACACCCGCTTCGGCCGCCAAGGCAGGCACCCAGGCGGTGGCGGCCGGCAAGGCCTCGAAGTCGGCGCCAGCCAAGAAGGCGCCGGCGAGGAGGAAGGGGCGCCAGCCCCAAGGTGAGCAGCTCTCGATGATGAGCCGGGAGGAGCTCTACCAGCTCGCCCAGGAGATCAACGTCCCGGGCCGCTCCAAGATGAACCGTGACGAGCTGGCAGAGGCCGTCGCGAGCGCCCAGGCGGCCCGCCGGGCCTCGTGAGCACGGGCTTCGCCGGCCGGTCGGGCAAGCGGCCGGCGGACGAGCCGATGCCGCGGGCCATAAAGCCGATGCTGGCCGAGCTCGGACAGCTGCCCCGGGAGGACAGCCAGTGGTCCTTTGAGCTCAAGTGGGACGGCATAAGGGCGATCGCCTACCTCGAGGACGGGGCCGTCCGCCTCGAGTCCCGCAACGGCAACGACCTGAGCAGCTCCTTTCCCGAGCTCGAGGCGCTCGGGGCGGCCTTCTCGCACCGCCGCCTCGTCCTCGACGGCGAGATCGTGGCCTTCGGTCCCGACGGTCGCCCGAGCTTCCAGGCTCTCCAGCCCCGGATCCACAGCGCCGACCGCCTCAAGTCGGCCCGTCTCGCCCAGGAACAGCCGGTCACCTACATCGTGTTCGACCTCCTCTACGCCGACGGGCGGCTGCTGGCCGGAGAGAGCTATCTCGACCGCCGAGAGGCCCTCGAGTCGCTCGGCCTTGGCGGTGGGACTGCCTGGGAGCTGAGCGCCCGCTTCGACGGCCCGGGCGCCGACATCTTGAGGGCCAGCAAGGAGCAGGGGCTCGAAGGGGTCGTCTGCAAGAAGAACGACTCTTTGTACCGGCTGGGGCGCCGCTCGCCCGAGTGGACCAAGGTGAAGAACCTCCGCACCCAAGAGGTCGTGGTGGGGGGCTTCACCTCCGGCCAGGGGAGGCGGGCGGAACAGATCGGCTCGCTCCTCCTCGGCATCTTCGAGGAGGGCGCCCTGCGCTATGTCGGGCAGGTCGGTACCGGCTTCACCGACCGCCTCCTTAAGGAGCTGGCCGCCCTCCTCTCCCCCCTCGTCATCGAGGAGAGCCCTTTTGCCGGCGGGGTGCCGGCCCGCTACGCCCGGGGCGCCACCTGGGTCGAGCCACGGCTGGTGGGCGAGGTCGCCTTCGGGGAATGGACGAAAGACGGTCGGCTCCGCCACCCCGCCTGGCGCGGGCTGCGAGACGACAAGGAGCCGGCAGAGGTGGTGCGTGAGTCCTAGCGAGAAGACGACCGTCGAGATCGAGGGGCGGGAGCTCACCTTGAGCAACCTCGACAAGGTGCTCTACCCGGGCGGGTTCACCAAGGGACAGCTCGTCGACTACTACGTGCGGGTTGCCCCCTTCCTCCTCCCCCACCTGAAGAACCGCCCTGTGACGGTGCGGCGCTTCCCCGACGGCGTCGAGCACCAGGGCTTCATCGAGAAGAACGTCCCCCGCCACGCCCCCGAGTGGGTCTCGACGGTGGTGCTGCCGAGGAAGGGGACGGGCTGGGGCCAGCCGAAGGACCCCGGGCGCGAGACCACCGAGTACACCCTCGTGAACGACCTCTCCACCCTCGTCTGGCTGGCCAACCTGGCTGCGGTCGAGCTGCACACCCCGATGTGGAAGGTGGGCCGGGACAGCAGGCCCCGCCCACCTGACCTGCTCGTGTTCGATCTCGACCCCGGGCAGCCGGCGGGGATGCGCCAGTGCTGCGAGGTCGCCCTGTGGCTGCGGCACCACCTCGAGCCGCACCGCCTCGAGCTGCTCGCCAAGACGAGCGGCTCGAAGGGCCTGCAGTGCTACGCCGCCATCGGCTCGCGCCGCTGGGCGCCGGAGCGCTCCAACGAGTTCGCCCACGAGGTGGCCGAGGCGATCGAGCGGGAGAAGGGCGACCTCGTCGTCTCCCGTATGGCGAAAGGGCTCCGGCCCGGCAAGGTCCTCATCGACTGGAGCCAGAACAACACCGCCAAGACCACCGCCACCGTCTACTCGCTGCGGGCGGTGGCCAGCCCGGCCGTCTCGACCCCTGTCAGCTGGGAGGAGGTCGAGAGGTGCGCGGCGGGAAAGAGCGAGGGGCTCTCGTTCTCCCCCGAAGAGGTGCTCGCCCGGCTCGAAAAAAAGGGCGACCTCTTCGCCGCCCTCTTGTGATCAAGCCGTCCGGAACTTCTCGGCGTCGGCCACCTTGAGCGAGAGGCCGTTGCCGGCGGCGTCGAGGTCGGGGCGCAGCGTCCCCCCGCTCGGGTCGAGGGCGCCGTCGAAGAGCATCTGCTCGATCCGGTGGTGGTCGTGGAAGTACTCGAGGTGCCTCAGGTTGGGTACGGCGATGGCCACATGGGCGTGCAGGTTGGGGGCGCAGTGGCCCGAGACCTGAACAGAGCGGGCACCGGCCAGGGCGGCGGCCCGCAGCCACTCGAGGTAGCCGCCGCACCTCGTGACGTCTATCTGCAGGCAGTCGACCGCCTCGGCCTCCAGCATGCGGCCGAAGTAGACGAGGTCGTAGCCGTACTCACCG
>JAJYQK010000008.1 GCA_021794645.1 Actinomycetes bacterium | reverse complement strand
CACCCGGCTCGCGGTCCGTGCTGGCCCTCGTGATCGAGCTCTCCGAGGACCAGCTCAACGTCGAGGCGATCCACCGCCTGCTGCGGGGGGCCACACCCGAGCGGCTGCGTGAGCACCTCGGCCAGAGCTTCGAGATTCGCCCCGCTCCCTCCGAGCCGGCTGCGTTGCGCCAGGCGATGCGCGCAGCCGGCGCTCTCGGGCTGCTGGCGGGCGGAGAGGGAACCCTGCTCGTGCCGAGAGAGCCGACCGCCGAGCTCGACTCGGTCCTGCTGCGAGCCGCGCTGGCGGGCCTGGAGGGGATCGAGGTGAGCTACCAGCACGGCCTCGACGAGGTGGCCGTCGCTCTCGAGGAGGGCCGGGCCCAGGCAGCGGTGCTGCTGCGCCCCGTCTCTGTCGGCCAGATCGCTGCCACCGCTCATGGCGGCCGCCGCATGCCCCCGAAGTCGACCTTCTTCTACCCGAAGCTCCTCACAGGGATGGTCTACCGGGAGCTCGACGCCGGCTAAGGGCTCAGACGGTCCAGGTTGTCCCCGAGGAGAGGAGGGCGGCGAGGTCCCCCGGCCCCTTGCGGGAGCTCGCCTCGAGCAGCTGGGCGTCCATCTGGCTGCCGTAGTCGGGTCGCTCCACCGCCCGGAAGACGCCCATCGGCGTCGGCTCGTGCGGACCGAGCGCCAGCCGGCTGAGAGCGAAGGCCAGCCCCGGGTCGGCTCGCCTCTCGTCGTGGATGACGAGGGCATCCTCGCCGACGCCCTCGACCTCGACGATGGAGAGCTGGCCCTGGTCGTTCATGACCACTCCCTTGTGGCCCTCTGCCCCGAAACGGATGGGCTTTCCGTGCTCGAGCGGGATGAGCATCTCTTCCCGGGTGGCCCGTCCGGTCACCTGATCGAAGGCCCCGTCGTTGAAGACGTTGCAGTTCTGGTAGACCTCGACGAGGGCCGCCCCCTTGTGCTCGTGGGCCCGCCGGAACATCTCCTGCATGTGCTTGCGGTCCATGTCGTGGGTGCGGGCGACGAAGGAGGCCTCGGCTCCGAGGGCGAGGCTGACGGGGTTGAAGGGGGTGTCGAGCGAGCCGAAGGGGGTCGACTTCGTCACCTTGCCGACCTCGGAGGTCGGAGAGTACTGGCCCTTGGTGAGGCCGTAGATCTGGTTGTTGAAAAGAAGGATCGTGATGTTCACGTTCCGCCGCAGAGCGTGGATGAGATGGTTGCCCCCGATGGACAGGGCGTCGCCGTCGCCGCTCACCACGAAGATGTCGAGATCTGGGCGGCTCACGGCCAGGCCGGTGGCGATTGCCGGGGCCCGCCCGTGGATCGAGTGCATCCCGTAGGTGTTCATGTAGTACGGGAAGCGGGCGGCACAGCCGATGCCGGAGACGAAGACGGTGTTCTCCCTGCGCACTCCGAGATCGGGCAGCAGCAACTGCATGGCGGCGAGGATCGAGTAGTCCCCGCAGCCCGGGCACCAGCGGACGTCCTGATCGCTCGCCCAGTCCTTCCGGGTCGTCACCGGCACGGCCAGGTCTGTCATCAGGAGTCCTCTCCGCCGCTGGGGGCCTCGAGCTCGGCGAGAGCCTCGAGCACGGCCTGTTCGATCTCGGCCACCCGGAAGGGCGTGCCCTGCACCTTGGTGAGCGGGCGGGCGTCGACGAGGAAGTCGGCCCGCACGAGCTTTGTCAGCTGGCCCAGGTTCGCCTCGGGCACCACCACCCTCTCATAGGAGGTGAGCACCTCGCCGAGGTTGGCGGGGAAGGGGTTGAGGTGGACCAGGTGGGCCTGGGCGACCTGGCGGCCGCCGGCACGGACCCGCAGGGCGGCAGCCCTGATCGCACCATAGGTCGAGCCCCAGCCGAGCAGGAGGACGCGGGCGCCGCCCTCGGGGTCGTCGACCTCGACGAGCGGGATGTCCTTGGCGATGCCGGCGACCTTCGCCGCTCGGAGGTGGACCATCCGCTCGTGGTTCTCCGGGTCGTAGGAGACCTCTCCGGTGACGTCCTGCTTCTCGAGACCGCCGATGCGGTGCTCGAGGCCGGGCGTGCCTGGGACTGCCCATGACCGGGCGAGTGTCTCTCGGTCTCGCTCATAGGGGCGGAATGGCTCGGCCTTCCCGTCGGCTCCCTCCGGCCGGGCCGGCGCGAAGTCGACCGAGATCTTCGGCAGCTCCTCGACCGCCGGGATCCGCCAGGGCTCCGAGCCGTTGGCGAGGTAGCCATCGGAGAGCAGGTAGACCGGCGTGCGGTACTTGAGGGCGATGCGGGCCGCCTCGATGGCCGCCTCGAAGCAGTGCGACGGGGTCTTGGCCGCGACCACCGGCACGGGCGCCTCGCCGTGCCGTCCGAACATCACGTGCAGGAGGTCTGACTGCTCGGTCTTGGTCGGCAGGCCGGTGGAGGGACCGCCTCGCTGGATGTCGACGATGAGGAGCGGCAGCTCGAGGCTGACGGCGAGGCCGACAGTCTCGGACTTCAAGTCGATGCCGGGGCCGCTCGTGGTGGTGACGCCGAGTGCGCCCCCGAAGGCCGCCCCGAGGGCAGCCCCGATGCCGGCGATCTCGTCTTCTGCCTGCAGGGTCCGCACGCCGAAGTTCTTGTGCTTCGAGAGCTCGTGCAAGATGTCGGAGGCCGGCGTGATCGGATAGGAGCCGAGGAAGAGCGGCACCGAGGAGAGCTGGGCTGCCGCCACCAACCCCCAGGCGAGAGCCGTGTTGCCGGTGATGTTGGTGTACGTGCCCTTCTCGTGCTCGGCTGGGGCTATCTCATATGAGAAGTCGAAGAGCTCGGCCGTCTCGCCGAAGTGGTACCCCGCCTTGAAAGCGAGGGTGTTCGCCTCGACCACGACGGGGCTCTTGCCGTATCGCTCGACGATCCAGCCGATCGTGACGTCGATCGGCCGGTGGTAGAGCCAAGAGAGCAGCCCGAGGGCGAAGAAGTTCTTCGAGCGCTCCGCATCGCGGGGCTTGGCGCCCGTCGGCTTGCAGGCCTCGAGGGTGAGGCTCGTCATCGGCACCTCGTAGACCTTGAAGCTCGAGAGGCTGCCGTCGCGACGCGGGTCGGAGCTGTAGCCCGCCTTCTCGAGCGCCCGCTCGTCGAAGGCGTCGGAGTTGAGCACGATCGAGCCGCCGGCCGGCAGGTCCCCGACGTTGGCACGGAGGGCGGCGGGGTTCATGGCGACAAGGACGTTCGGGGCATCTCCCGGCGTCAAGATGTCGTGGTCCGAGATGTGGACCTGGAAGGCCGAGACGCCGGCGAGGGTCCCGGCCGGCGCCCGTATCTCGGCGGGGAAGTTCGGCAGGGTCGAGAGGTCGTTCCCGAAGATGGCGCTCTCGTTCGTGAAGCGGTCGCCAGTGACCTGCATCCCGTCACCGGAGTCACCGGCGAAACGGATGACCACTCGATCTACGGTCTTGACGATCCGGCCTGTCCCGCTCGGCGACTCTGTGGTGCTCGTCACGTCGGTTCCATCCTTCTGCGGGTGTGTGAGACCCAGTCTACCGCCGTGAGACGCCTCGGCCTGTGATGTCTCAACTCCCTCCTCAGAGCGGCGCAGCGGGGACCGCCGCGCTGCTCAGGCGACCGTGATGGCGGAGTCCAAGAAGACGTCTTGCACGGCGTTCACGAGTGCGACGCCGTCGTCCATCGGCCGCTGGAAGGCCTTGCGCCCGACGATGAGGCCCATGCCGCCGGCCCGCTTGTTGATGACGGCGGTCCGCACGGCCTGGGCAAGGTCGCTGGCGCCCTTTGACTCCCCGCCCGAGTTGATGAGGCCGATCCGCCCGGCGTAGCAGTTGACGACCTGCCACCGCGTGAGATCGACCGGGTGGTCGGTCGTCAGCTCGTCGTAGACGAGCGGATCGGTGCGCCCGAAGCCGATGGCCGTGTAGCCGCCGTTGTTCTCCGGCTGCTTCTGCTTGATGAGGTCGGCCTCGATCGTGACCCCGATGTGGTTGGCCTGCCCGGTGAGGTCGGCGGAGACCTCGTAGTTGACGCCGTCCTTCTTGAACGCCGAGTTCCGCAGGTAGCACCAGAGAACGGTGTAGAGCCCGAGCTCGTGCGCCTTGGCGAACATCTCGCTCACCTCTCGGAGCTGGCGGGTCGACTCCTCCGAGCCGAAGTAGATCGTGGCGCCGACGCCGACGGCGCCGAGGTCTGCCGCCTGGCGGACGCTGCCGAAGGGGACCTGGTCCCCCCGGGCCGGGTAGGTGAGGAGCTCGTTGTGGTTGAGCTTCACGATGAAGGGGATCTTGTGGGCATACCGCCGAGCGACGATGCCGAGACCTCCGAGGGTGGTGGCGATGGCCGAGCACCCGGCATTCAAAGCCAGCTCGACGAGACGGTCGGGGTCGAAGTACTCAGGGTTCTTCGAGAAGCTGGCCGCCCCGGAGTGCTCTATCCCCTGGTCGACCGGGAGGATCGAGAGGTAGCCGGTCCCGCCGAGGCGACCGTGGCGGAACGTCCCCTCGAGGTTGCGCAAGACGGCGATCGGGCGGTCACTCGAGACGAAGACCCGGTCGATGAAGTCCGGTCCCGGCAAGGTGAGGTGGTCGGCCGGGAAGGCCGTCGCCTTGTGGTCGAGGAGCGAGTCGGCCTCGTCGCCGAGCAGCTCGCGAACATCAGTCCCCACCATGTCCTCCTTGGAACGAACGGGCCCGGCCATCTTACCCAGCTAGGACTCGGCGCCCCCCTGGTCAGCGCTTTTGTCCATACCCCTCGCGAGTGCCACGGCGGCGTCGGCGGCCAGCCAGAAGAGCTGCTCTCGCACGTCGTGGGCCCGGTACCACTCCCGCTCCTCCCACTTCTCGCCGGCCAGCGAGTCACCGGCGTAGAGCAGCTGGCCGAAGCGGATGTTGCGGAAGCGAGCCACCGCCAGCAGGGCAGCCGCCTCCATCTCTACGGCGATGCAACCCTCCTCCCGGCGCGCCTTCACCTTGGCCCGGGTCTCTCTGTAGAGCCCGTCTGTCGACCAGACCTTGCCGGTGACGGCGGGCACCCCGGCCCGCCCGAGGACGTCGCTGAGGGTGGCGACGACGGCGGGATCGGCCGCCACAGTGCGAGATGGAGCCATGTAGTGATACGAGGTGCCCTCGTCTCGCAGCGCCTCGCCCACGACGATCACGTGGCCGAGCACGAGGGACTCCTCGAGCGCCCCGCAGCCCCCGCAGGCGACGACCGTGTCGCAGCCGTAGTCGATCATCTCCTCGAGGAAGGTGGTCGAGAGGGGGGCGCCCAGCCCGGCCTGGTAGAAGGCGAGGCGGACGCCGGCGTGCTCGAGGCTGTAGACGGCGTGGCGGCCGTGCTCGGCGACGAGATGGGTCACCACTTCCGCCCCGCCCTCGCGACCGAGGCGCTCGACCACGTCTCCGAAGAAGCAGGCCACGGCCACCGCCGGCACCGGCGGCCGCTCGAGCCAGTCCGCCCCGAAGTGGCTGGAGGGCTCGAGCATGGCCGAGGTGTCGGGGTCGAACTCCCCGAGGGGGAATTCCCCCCAGGGGGGCAGCGGCCGGCCTGGTCCGCCTCGGTCCATCTCAGACGTTGAAGCGGATCTCGAGGACGTCGCCGTCTTGGACGACGTAGTCCTTGCCCTCGAGACGGACCTTGCCCTTGGCGCGAGCCGCCGTGAACGACCCCGCCTCGAGCAGCTCGTCCCAGGCGATGACGTCCGCCTTGATGAAGCCGCGTTGCAGATCGGAGTGGATGACACCGGCGCACTCGGGGGCCTTGGCGCCGGCCCGGAACATCCACGCCCGCGACTCCTTGTCGCCGGTGGTGAAGAAGGTTTGGCGCCCGAGGATCCGCCAGGCAGCCGCCGCCACGCGGACGAGGGCTCCCTCGCCGAGGCCGAGCCCCTCGAACATCTCCTGTCTCTCGTCGGGCTCGAGCCGGGCCGCCTCGGCCTCCAGCTGGACCGAGACCGCCAGCACCTCGGCCGCCCCCCCGAGGTCGGCCGCCAGCCCGGCTACGTGCTCATCTGCAGCGCCGAGCTGCTCCTCGCCGATGTTGACGACGATGACGAGAGGCTTCGTCGTCAACAAGAAGAGCGGGCGGAGTAGCTCTCGCTCCTCTGTCCCGAGAGGTGACCGGTAAAGCGGTGTGCCCTCGTGCAGCAGCTCGAGCGCCTTCGGCGCCACCTCGAGAGCCTGCTGCTGAGCTGGGTCCGGGTTCGCCCTCTTCTTTCCGCTCCGCTCCAGCTGGGCCTCGAGGGAGCTGGCGTCGGCCAGCACGAGCTCGAGCTCGATGTTCGAGAGGGCGCCGGCCGGGTCGGCCTCGCCCGGCGCCGCCTCGTCCTCGAAGGCCCGCAGTACGAGACAGAGAGCCTCCACCTCCCGGAGCCCGGCCAGAAAGCGGCTCGAGAAGGCATCCCCCTTGTCGCTCGACTTCTGGACACCGGCGATGTCGACGACCTCGAAGGCTGCCCTGACGACCTTGCGGCTCTCGCTCATCTTCGCCAGGGCATCGAGGCGGGCGTCGGGCACCTGGGCAATCCCTATCTCGGTCTCGGTCGTCGAGAAGGGGTGGGGAGCCACCAGGGCGTCTCCGCCGGTCAAAGCATTGAAAAGCGCCGACTTGCCGGAGTTCGGCAGGCCTACGAGGCCGAGGCGGTCCACGGGTTCTTCAGGTCCTTCTTCCGGTGTCTTTCGAGCGTGGTCAGCGGATGGCCCGCAGGCGGGCAGGGGCATCGAGCAGATCGGGCGCTTGCGCCGCCACCCGGGCGAACAGCTCCCGGGCTCGGGGCAGCTCGCCGGTCGCCTCGTAGAGATCGGCCAGGGCGTACCACTCCCGCAGCGCCGGGATGTCGGCGTGCTTGCGAGGCTTCGAGCTCGGCGCCAGCAGCTCTATCGCCTCATCGCTGTGGCCTTGGTCGGCCAGGGCGCCGGCCATGACCAGCCGGCCCTCGACGAGGACCTCTCGGGAGACCCCCTCGCGGCGCAGCGTGTCCCAGATGGCGCGCACCTCGGCCAGATCGCCCTGGGCGCGGGCGCAGTCGGCGATCACCGGGTACTGGTCGAAGCTGCCCGTCTCCTCGGCCACCTTTCGCAGCACCCGCGCCGCCTGCCGCCAGCGCGAAAGCCGGTAGAGGATGAGCCCGTACAGCTCCATCACGGCCGCCGAGTCAGGGACAGCATCCACCACGGGGCGGATGACCGTGAGTGCCTCCTTGTAGCGATCCCTCTCGTAGGCCTGTGCCGCCTGGACGAGCCGCCGCTCGAGCAGGCCGCCCCGCGGCTCGGTCACCTGGCGCAGCTCCTCGAGGACGTCGCGGGGCAGCTCGAAGTTGCGCTCGCGACGGGAGCGAAAGCGACCGCCCTCCTCGGCGGTGCGGGCCTCGTCGACTCGCTGACGCTTCGTGCCGTTGATGCCGTCGTTGCCGCCGGAGCGCCCGGCACCGTGGCCGCGCTTAACTCCGCTGCGGGGAGCCCCCTTCCGCCTGGCGGGGCCGCCGCTTCCCTGGGGGCGCATGGGGGCGACGATAGCGCCGCCTTTCCTCGAGACTTGAACGGTCGACTCCTTTGGCAGAAGACATCTGTCCGGGCGCGAGACGACCCCGCCCCCGAGCGGTGGCTCGAAGACGGGGTCGTCTCTGAGAAATATTCCGGCGGCGACCTACTCTCCCGGGGAGTCTCCCCCCAAGTACCATCGGCGCTGGCAGGCTTAACTTCCGTGTTCGGGATGGGAACGGGTGTGACCCTGCCGCTATGGCCACCGGAAACCTTGCTCTGACACAGAGTGTCATGTGGTCAGCGTTGCCGCTGCCCTTGAGCATTCCATAGCGAGCACGAGCCCCAAGCCCTCGGCCGATTAGTACCGGTCAGCTGAACACATTGCTGTGCTTACACTTCCGGCCTATCAACGTGGTGGTCTGACCACGGGCCTTACCAGGTTAACCCTGTGGGAGATCTCATCTTGGAACGAGCTTCGCGCTTAGATGCCTTCAGCGCTTATCCCTTCCGTAGGTCGCAAACCAGCGGTGCCCTTGGCAGGACAACTGGCACACGAGAGCTACGTCCGTCCCGGTCCTCTCGTACTAGGGACAGCCTTCCGCAGATCTCCTACGGCTGCACCGGATAGGGACCGACATTGTTGTTACCGCCGACACGACCTTCGTACCGCGGGCCAGGGCATTTCTGCCTGGCTCTGCATGTCGCCATGCAGATCGGACCATCTCTTCACCTCACGCGATGAGGTGCCTGGCATATGGTCTCTGAGGATTCCGGACGAGGCTGCAAGGCATGCATGATGCCTGCAGCTCAAAACGAGTTCGTCTTTTGGAGAAGACGAAGCCGCCTTGTACGCGTCCGGCCTTTCCTGCTGATTGTCCGCACCTGTCGCATTATCACTGCCAACCGCCCTCACACCCGCCGACCGCACAAATCGGCCTCGTGGGAGTGAGCGCAAGCTGACGAGTAGCGCAGGATTCTCGGAGTTTCCAGCAAATAGCCAAGTTTATAGACAGCGCGGGTTCAGTTC
>JAJYQK010000047.1 GCA_021794645.1 Actinomycetes bacterium | reverse complement strand
CCACGCGGCGTTGCTGCGTCAGGCTTTCGCCCATTGCGCAAGATTCCCCACTGCTGCCTCCCGTAGGAGTCTGGGCCGTGTCTCAGTCCCAGTGTGGCTGATCGTCCTCTCAGACCAGCTACCCGTCGTAGCCTTGGTGAGCCTTTACCTCACCAACAAGCTGATAGGCCGCGAGCCCCTCCCAAAGCGGAAATCCTTTCCTCACAAGCCCATGCGAGCTCGTGGGGGCATCCGGTATTAGCAGCGGTTTCCCGCTGTTATCCCAGTCTTTGGGGCAGGTTGCTCACGTGTTCCGCACCCGTTCGCCACTAGGTCTTCCCTGGTGTTGCCACCAGTTGGACCCCGTTCGACTTGCATGTGTTAGGCACGCCGCCAGCGTTCGTCCTGAGCCAGGATCAAACTCTCCATCGAGATCTCGACCCGGCAGAACCGGGCCTTCGATCAGAAGAGCCGGTCAGCCGGGGACGGACCCCCTGCTGACCAACTGGCACCAGAAACGGATGTTGTCCGTTTTCCAAGTGCATTGACTTCGACGACCGAGCGTGTCCGTGGACACGGTCAGCCGCCCGCACTGGCTTTTAGCTGTTCCTTCTCCGTTGTCAAGGAGCGACGACGGGACACGCTTCCTCACGGAAGGAGGTGCCACCGCGCTCAGCAGGGCCTCGCCTAGACGATGCTCCTGCGATGCTCCCCGGTTGGCGGGATCGCTCCCGGCCGGGGACCGCTGCGTGAGGGAAAGCCCTCCCGAGCGGCTCAAAACCTTAGCACGGCCTCCGGACCTGTCAAACAGGCCCGGGAGCCACGCTGGCCCCCGCGCTAGCAGCGCTGTGCGGGGAAGAGAGATGTTAGCGCCTGGGCCGGGGGGGCGTGCGACCTCTCAGCTCGCTCGTGAGCGGCCCCTCGCCTGCAAGGGCCGGCGCGAGACGTGCGGGTTCCCGGCCTCCCACCACCGCCAGGGACGGTCGGCGGTGGCGAGGGAGGCGGAGAGTCCGACCCTCGGCCCGCTCTCGAGCTCGAGCTCCTTTCCCTGGGCGAGGGCGCCCAGCCGGACGGGGCTCGCCGGCGCGAAGAGATCGAGACCGTCATGAACCTTGCTGATGCCGAGCGCCTGGCAGAGCCGGGCGGGACCAGAGCAGAGCTTTTCGGGTCGCAGGCCGCCTCCTCGCTCCCCCCCGGGCCTGCCGCGCCTCCTCTCCATCTCCTCGAGCCCGAGGAGCGGTTCCAGCGCCCGCACGAGGACCGCCCCGGCCTCGTCGGCCTCGTGGCTCACCACGTTGCAGCAGTAGTGCATCCCGTAGGTGAAATAGACATAGAGCGAACCCGGCCGTTCGAACATCACCTGATTGCGCGCCGTCGGCCCGGAGCGGGCGTGGGAGGCCGGGTCGGCATGCGAGCGGTATGCCTCCACTTCGACGATCCGACCGGCCGTCGCTGGCCCTGCGTCACCGAGCCCTGAGACCAGGGCCATCCCAACCAGGCTCGGGGCCGTCTCGACGGGATCTGCTACGAGGAAGGAGCGGTCCGCCTCCCCGAAAAGGGCGAGGCGGAGGCGCCGCCCCCCGGCGTCGGCGAGTGTCAGCTCGTCCAGCTGGCGAGACGCTCCCTGTCGATGAGGAGCTGGCTCTCGAAGCGCTCCATCTGCCGGGCCACCGCCTCCGGCCCGGCGCCGCCGGCGGTTGTGTAGCGGGCGAGACCGCTGCCTGGCTCGAGCAGCTCGAGGGCGTCCTCACCGAAGGAGGGGTGAGCCTCGAGCAGCTCAGAGAGCGGAACCTTCCTCTCGAGCGACTCCCGCACGAGCGCCGCCACGATGCCGTGGGCGTGGCGGAACGGCACGCCCCTTGCCACGAGCCACTCAGCCAGCGTCACCGCCACGAGGTTCGGCGAGTCAGCCGCCTCCTGCATCCGCTGCACGTCGAACGAGACGGTGCCGAGGAGCCCCTCCACCGCCACGAGGGCCAGGCTCACCTGGTCGACGGCATCGAAGAAGGGCTCCTTGTCCTCCTGCAGGTCGCGGTTGTAGGCGAGCGGCAGCCCCTTCAAGGTGGCGAGGAAGCCGGTCAGGTCGCCGATGAGGCGGCCGGCCTTCCCCCGGGCCAGCTCCGCCACGTCGGGGTTCTTCTTCTGCGGCAGCATGGAGCTTCCCGTCGCCCAGGCGTCGTCGAGGCGGAAGAAGGCGAATTCCTCGGTCGAGAAGAGAGCCACCTCCTCGCCGACTCGCGAGAGGTGGACCCCGATGAGGGCGATGTCGAAGAGCGCCTCTGCCACGAAGTCCCTGTCCGAGACCGCATCGAGGGAGTTCTCGAAGCGGGCCGGCATGGCGAGGGTGGAGGCGACCTCGTCGGGGTCGAGCGGGAGTGAGCTGCCCGCCAACGCCCCGGCCCCGAGGGGCGAGACGTTCAAACGGCCGAGCGTGGCAAAGAGCCTGTCGACGTCGCGCGTGAGCGCCCAGCCGTGGGCCAGCAGGTAGTGGGCCAGCAACACCGGCTGGGCCCGCTGCAGGTGGGTGTAACCGGGCATGTAGGAGGGGCCGGCCTCCTTCGCCCGCCGGAGCAGCGTCGCCTGCAGCTCGAGGGCCAGTCCGGCGATGAGGGTCAGCTGCTCCCGGGCGTACAGGCGCAGCGCCGTCGCCACCTGGTCGTTCCGGCTCCGGCCGCTGTGCAGCTTGGCGCCGACATCGCCAGCCAGCTCTCGCACCCTGCGCTCGATGGCCGTGTGGATGTCCTCGTCACCGGGCTGGAACTCGAAGACTGACTCGGCGAGCTCGTCCCCGGTCCGTCGCAGGGCTTCGACGAGCTCGGCTGACTCCTCCGGCGTGACGATGCCGGCCTTCTCGAGGCCGTGGACGTGGGCAATCGAGCCCTCGATGTCGCTCGCGGCAAGCCGCCTGTCGAAGTGCAGGCTGGCCGTGAAGGCCATCATCTCGTCCGCCGGGGCCGCGCCCATGCGGGTGGCCCAAAGTGTCATGGGTTACCTCTCGGCTAGATCATCTACCAGGCCGATGCCTTGTTTAGCCGCCCAAGTCTGCACCCCGAGCCCGAACAGGCGCACGAAGCCCTCGGCGTCGGCGTGGCGGAAGGAGTCGGCTGAGTCGTAGGTGGCCAGACCGTAGTCGTAGAGAGGCCGTGGGCTCCGGCGGCCCACCACTTCGAGGCCTCCCCCCGGCAGGAGACGGAGGCGGACCTCCCCGGTGACGTGACGCTGGGTCGTCTCCATGAACGAGCTCAGAGCCTCGCGCAGGGGCGAGAACCACATGCCGTCGTAGGCGAGCTCGGCAAAGCGGTGCTCGAGGCGGATCTTCTCGTGCATGAGCTCGCGCTCCAAGGTGAGCCCCTCTAGGTCGGAGTGGGCCGCGATGAGGGCAAGTGCAGCCGGGCTCTCGTAGACCTCCCGGCTCTTTATGCCAACCCGCCTGCCTTCGACCATGTCGATACGGCCGAAGCCGACGGAGCCGGCCGCCTCTCCCACCGCCGCTATGAGATCCACGAGCCCGAGAGGTTCCCCATCGAGGGAGACGGGCACGCCCTCTTCGAAGCCGATCGCCAGCTCGAAAGGGTCGGCGGCTCTCGGCCGGGTCAGGGTGAAGACCTCGGCGGGCGGCGCCTGCCAGGGGTCCTCGAGGACGCCGCACTCGATGGCCCGGCCCCAGAGGTTCTCGTCGATCGAGTAGATCCGGTCCCGGGAGATGGTGATGGGCAGCTCGTGCTTCTCGGCGTAGCCGATGGTCTCCTCCCGGGTCATGCCCCAGACCCGCACCGGCGCAACGATCTCGAGATCGGGCGCAAGAGCCCTCGTGCCAACCTCGAAGCGGACCTGGTCGTTCCCCTTGCCCGTGCAGCCGTGGGCGACGGCGCCCGCCCCGTGCTTGCGAGCCTCAGCGACGAGGTGCCGGACGATCACAGGACGAGACAGCGCCGAGACGAGCGGGTAGCGGCCCTCGTAGAGGGCGTTGGCAGCAAGCGCAGGCACCACGAAGTCCATCGCCAGCTCATCTCTCGCGTCGATGACGACGGCCTCGACTGCACCGGCGGCGATCGCCCGGCTCCTTATGGCCTCGAAGTCGCCGCCCTGGCCGACGTCGACGGCCACCGCCACCACCTCGAGACCGAGCTCGGCGCCCATCCAGTGCACTGCAACCGAAGTGTCGAGGCCGCCCGAGTAGGCGAGCACCACCCGTCTTTTCATCTCATCTGCCTTTCGGGGCGCTCTCGGCCCGCTCGTCCGGAACGGCTCTTGCCGACCGGTTCTCTCACTGTCCCGCGATCTCGCTCAGCCGGGCGGCCAGCGCTTCGCCGCCGGTCTCCTCCGTGGCGACGACGAGGAGGGCGTCGTCGCCCGCCACCGTCCCGATCGCGCCTTCCAGACCCGAGCGGTCGAGCGCCGAGGCGACGACGTGGGCGGAGCCGGGGGGCGTCTTCAGCACGACGAGGTTGCCCGAGTAGCTCACCTCCACCACCCACTCGCCGAGCACCCGGCGCAGGTGATCGGCCGGTGTCAGCTGGTCTCTCGGGAGCTCGGCGATGGCGTAGACGAGCCGGTCGACCCCCGGCACCCGCACCTTGACGGCCCCCACCTCCTCGAGATCGCGCGAGACCGTGGCCTGGGTGGCGGCGATGCCCTCCCCCGCCAGCAGCTCCACCAGCTGCTCCTGGCTCGTCACCTCGTGCTCGGCGAGGAGCTGGGAGAGGACGTGCTGGCGCCGCGTCTTCGAGACCCGGCCGTGCTGGTCGCTCACTGCGCCGCCCCACCTTCTTCGAGCAGGTAGGCGAGCAGACCCCGGGCGGCGTGCATCCGGTTGGCGGCCTGTTCCCACACGACGCTGCGGGGCCCGTCGAGGACCCCGGCCGATATCTCCTCGCCCCGGTGCGCCGGCAGGCAGTGCATGACGATGGCGTGCGCCGGCGCCTTCGAGACGAGGTCCTCGTCGAGGCGGTAGCCCGAAAAGGCGCGCTGTCGGGCGGCCTTCTCGGCTGTCTGGCCCATCGAGACCCAGACGTCGGTGTAGAGGGCGTCTGCCTCCCTCACCGCCTCGGCCGGATCCTCGAAGAGGTGCACCTCTCCCCCGATGCCGCTCGCCCAGGTGAGCTCGGCCTCGGACATGGCATAGCCAGGCGGGCTGGCGAGGTTGACCCGCATGCCCACGAGAGCCCCGGCCGCCACGAGCGATCGGGAGACGTTGTTGGCGTCCCCCACATAGGCGAGGGTGGCCCCCTTCAGCTCGCCGAGATGGGCCTGCAGGGTGAGAAGGTCGGCAACCGCCTGGCTCGGATGCTCCTTGTTCGAGAGGAGGTTCAGCACCGGCACCGCCAGACCGGCGGCGTCGAGGGCCCCCGCCATCCGCTCGAGGGTCGAGTGCGCCACCACCCGGGCGCAGACCAGGCGGTGGTAGCAGGCAAGGGTCCGGGCGACGTCTTCGGCCGTCTCCCTGGCGTCGATGCCCACCTCCTCTGCCCGGATGGTGACCGGATGGCCGCCGAGCTGGAAGACAGCGGCTTCGAAGGCGTTGCGGGTTCGGGCCGACGGATGCTCGAACAACAGCGCGACGGAGCTCCCTGAGAGGGGACGGCCGGCCCCACTCGGTCCTGCCAGCTGCAGCACCCGGGCGAGACCCTGCTCGCCCAGGTCCTCCAGGCAGAGGAGGTGGCGGCTCACCCGAAGGCCCCTGTCAGGATCTCGAGAGCCTCGTCGATCTCTTCCTCAGAGATCGTGAGCGGAGGCGCGAACCGGATGACACCGTCGACCGGAGCGTTGACCACCAGGCCGCCCGCCAGGGCGGCCGCCACGACGTCGCTGGCGAGCGGTCCGCCGGGGGCGAGGACGGCACCGAGGAGGAGCCCGCTCCCCCGCACCGCCGCCACGGCGGGCAGGGCTTGAAGGCCGGCGGCCAGGCGGGCTCCCCGCTGGCGGGCACGGGCCGGGGCGTCGATTCGCAACAGCTCGTCGAGGACGGCGGTGGCGGCCGAGCAGGCGAGAGGCTGGCCGCCGAAGGTGCTGCCGTGGTCGCCCGGCCCGAAGGCCTGCGCCACCTCGGCCTTCGCCCAGCAGGCCCCGATCGGCATGCCGTTTCCGAGCGCCTTTGCCACCGTGACGATGTCGGGTGCCACGCCGGCTCGCTGGAAGCCGAACCAGCGGCCGGTGCGCCCGAGCCCCGTCTGGATCTCGTCGAAGGCAAGGAGGATGCCCCGCTTTTCACAGAGGGCGGCCGCCGCCGCCAGGTAGCCGGGCGGTGCAGGCACCACCCCGCCTTCCCCCTGGATCGGCTCGAGCAGGAGAGCGCCCACCCTGGAGGGGTCGAGGGCGGACTCGAGGGCGTCGACGTCACCGAAGGCGACGTGCTCGAAGCCCTCGGGCAGTGGCTGGAAGGCGGCGTGCTTGGCGGGCTGACCGGTGGCGTGCAGGGTGGCGAGGGTGCGGCCGTGGAAGGAGTTGAGGGCCGAGAGGACGACGTGGCGCCCAGGACCGGCGGCCCGCCGGGCCAGCTTTATGGCGCACTCGTTCGCCTCGGCACCGGAGTTGGCGAAAAAGACCTGCCCTCCAGCCGGCTCCCCGTCTCCGACCAGCCGGTCGAGGCGGCTCGCCAGCGGCTCGGCCAGAGCGTTCCCGAACAGGTTGGAGACGTGCCAGAGCTCTCCTGCCTGCTCGCGCAGGGCCGCCACCACACTCGGGTGGCAGTGGCCGAGGGAGGTGACGGCGATGCCCGAGAGGAAGTCGAGATAGACCTTGCCCGCCTCGTCGACGAGCCTCGCGCCCTGCCCGGAGACAAAGCGCACCGGGGGGGCTGGGTAGGTGCCCATGAGGTGGGGCGAGCCTGCTGCAAGAGCGCTCACCTCTGCCTCACCATCGTGCCGATGCCCTCTTCGGTGAAGAGCTCGAGCAACAGGGCGTGGGGGAGCCGCCCGTCGAGCACGTGGGCGCTCCCGACGCCCCTCTCCACCGCCTGGGAGCAGGCGGTGGCCTTAGGGATCATGCCGCCCGAGATGTCGCCGCGGCTCATCAGCTGCGCGATCTCGGCCGGAGTGAGGAAAGAGAGGCGGCTCGAGGGGTCGCCCGGGTCCGTGGCTATGCCGTCGACGTCGCTCAGGAAGACGAGCTTCTCGGCTGCCAGCGCCTCGGCCAGCGCTCCGGCCACAGAGTCGGCGTTGATGTTGTAGGCCTGCCCGGCGTCATCAGAGCCGATGGTGGCGATGACGGGGACAAGGCTCTCGCGCAGCAGCCGCTCGAGGATGGAGGGGTCGACGGACTGGACGTCACCCACATAGCCGAGGGACGGGTCTCGTGGCTCTGCGCGGATGAGGCCGGCGTCCTCGCCCGACAGGCCCACGGCCCACGGCCCGTGGCGGTTGATCGCCGTCACGATCTCGCGGTTGACCTTGCCAACGAGGACCATGCGGGCGATCTCGAGGGTCTCCGCGTCTGTGACCCGCAGGCCGTCCCGGAACTCCGGCACGAGGCCGAGGCGCCCCATGAGCTCACCTATCTGGGGCCCGCCGCCGTGCACGACCACCGGCCGGATGCCGATGGCGCGCAGCAAGACGATGTCCTCGGCAAAGGTCTCGAGGCTCGCCTCGCCCGGCCCGGCGCTCGAGAGGGCGGAGCCGCCGTACTTGACGACCACTGTCCGGCCGGCGAAGCGGTGGATGTAGGGCAGCGCCTCGCAGAGGAGGGCCGCCTTGGCGGCCGGAGCGGCGAGCTGGCTGGCGGCGGCGCTCACGGTGCCAGCCCGGCGAGGGGGAGCCCTGTGGCCTCCGGCAGCCCGAGGGCGACGTTGGCGGCCTGCAGCGCCTGCCCGGAGCCCCCCTTCAGCAGGTTGTCGAGCGCCGAGAGGACCACGAGCCAGCCCGTCCGCTCGTCGTAGCGGGCCGTCAGATGGGCGACGTTGGAGCCGTAGGCATCTCCCGTGGAGACGAGCGAGTCGGTCACCCGCACGAAGGGCTGGCCGGCATAGGAGGCAGCAAGCAGCTCGACCGCTCCCTTGCTCGAGGAGATCGAGGCGGTCTCGGTCAACTTGGCGTAGCAGGTGGCGAGGATGCCCCGCGTCATCGGAGCCAGGTGGGGTGTGAAGAGCAGCTCGGCGCCGAGCACCTGCTCCATCTCGGGGATGTGCCTGTGGCTGAGGACCTTGTAAGGGCTCACCTGCTCGTTCACATGGGGGTGGTGGAGGTCGGCCGAGGGCGCCTTGCCCGCCCCGGAGGTGCCGCTCACGGCATCGACGATGATGCCGGAGCGCTTGACCTCTCCTTGCTCGAGGAAGGGAGCAAGGCCGAGGCAGGCCGCCGTCACGTAGCAGCCAGGTGCGGCCACGAGCCGGGCTCCCGCAAGCTCGCTGCGGGTGAGCTCGACCAGACCGTAGACGGCATCTTGCAAGAGCTCGGGACAGCTGTGGGAGAAGCCGTACCACTTCTCGTAGGCGGCCTCGTCCCTCAGGCGGAAGTCGGCACCGAGGTCGACGACGAGCCCGACCCGCCCCTGCAACTCGGCCACGATCTCTTGCGAGCGACCAGCCGGCACCGCCACGAAGACAACGTCGAGCCCGTCGAGGCCGGCTGGGTCCACCTCGCCCACCTCGAGCTCCCCGTAGGCCATCTCG
>JAJYQK010000139.1 GCA_021794645.1 Actinomycetes bacterium | reverse complement strand
GGCAGTCGAGCCGCCGGTCGCTCCGCTCGCTCAAGGCGCCCGGGTCTGGACGCGGCCGCAGCCAGCTGAGGAGGTCGGCCTGATGGCTGAGGTGACAGGCCCCGGCCCGCTCGTCACGGTCCGCCTTCTCCAGTTCCCCGTCGACCTCTGGGCGAGAGCCGACAGCGAGACCCGCGACCTGCTGCGGGAGTTCGTCCTCATCTCGATCGACCAGGAACACGACGTGCCCCGCCAATTGCTGGCGCTCGTCAACGAGCTGCAGCAGGGCTACGGCTCGATGAGCGCAGCCCAGACGGCCCGCCTCGAGGCTGCGCGGGCGGCCGGAGAAGATGTGATCGCCGAGCTCACCTACGAGGTGCCGGCCGAGATAGGAGCCGGAGTGCTCCGCCTCGGCCAGCTGCTCGACGAGGCCGACGAGTACTGCCGGCGGGGAGAGCACCTCCTCAGCCTCGCCTCCTCCCAGTCGGCCAAGGCATTCCGGGAGTGGTTCCTGGAGGAGTTCTCCCGCCAGCTGGCCGGAGAGGAACCGATCCCCTGGCCCGCCAGCGACCACGCCCTTGCCCTGCAGGGCGCCTCGGGTGAATGACCTTCGAGTTCCCCGCGGAGGAGCCCGTCGGCTACTCCATCAGGCGGCGCGACGGTGCTGATCCCCCCGAGCTCGCCCTCGAGGGCGAGCTGGACTTGCGGGCCGCCTCGGAGCTGCGCGAGGCCCTGCTAGAGGCGCTGAGCGAGAGCGGGGGCCACGTCGCGCTCGACATGACGGCCCTCTCCTTCCTCGACTCCACGATCATCTCTGTGCTCATCATGGCGAAAAAGAGGGCCGAAGCCGCCGGAGGCGAGGTCAGGCTGCGCAATGTGAGCGATCGGGTGAAAAGGACCTTCTCGATCACCGGTATCACCGAGCTCTTCTCGATCGAGGAGAGCTGAGCAGTTCTGTTAATGACCTTTACTGCATAGCCCTGGTAGCACTGCTAGCTTGCGCCGAGGCGGGCGGTGGCCCCTCTGCCCCCGGGGCCCCGTCCGCCGCTCTCGCGCCCTCGCGGTCAGGTTCGTTGAGTCTCTCCTTGGCAGGCCGGGCTCCCAGCCCGCCGGCGGGCTGGTGCCGCATCAGACCACCCGGCATCGGGGCTCCGACGCCGGCTCAAGGGGTGGGCGAGGTCCGACGGGCCGGTTTCCCGCAACCGGGCTGGCGTGGGAGCCATGACGGCTTGAGTCGGGAGGCCATCAATGGGACCCTCGGTCTCGATGGGCGAGAGCACGGGGTCGACCTCGCTCGGCCGCCGGGGCGTGGTGACCGGCCCAGCGGGGGCGGGCAAGAGCACGTTCGCGCGAGCCCTCTCGACGAGAACTGGCCTCCCCGTCATCGTTCTCGACCTCCACTTCTGGAAGCCCGGTTGGAGAGAGCCGACCGGGGAGGAGTGGCGCGACAGCCAGCGCCGACTGCTCGCCGGCGATGGCTGGATCGCCGAAGGCAACTACCCCGCCACGCTCGATCTCCGGCTCGCGCGAGCGGACACGGTTGTGTTCCTCGACACTGCCTGGTGGCTCTGCGCCTGGCGCGCCCTCGTGCGCGGGGTCCGCAGGCGCCCGGCTGGCTTCGAGCTACCGCAGGGTTGCGATGAGCCCCGCTGGCGCCGTCTGCGAGACGAATGGTGCCTGGCTGGGCGCATCTGGCGAGACCATCGGTCCGACCGCCGACGAGAGCTGAGGATCTTGTCAGCCCATGCAGGACAGGTGGAGGTGTGCGTGCTCGCCTCCAAGAAGGCGGTGCGCCGCTTTCTCGACAGTTGAGGACGGCTCCGATGCAGGGTCGGAGCCGGGGGGATCACCGACGACGGCCGGCCAGAAGGAGCCAGGCGTTGGCTGACAGGGCCCTAGCCGAAGAAGACCTCCGCCACGGAGCTGAAGAGAGTCCTGTCGAGCCGCTTGGGACGGGCGACCGCTTCGGCGATCGGCACCCGCTCCACGGCCGGGCCGTGCAGGGCGACCATCTGCCCGAATGCTCCTTCGTGGGCTGCATCGACTGCGGCGGTGCCGAAGCGGGTGGCGAGCACCCGGTCGAAGGCGGTCGGTGTGCCTCCTCGCTGCACGTGGCCGAGGATCGTCACCCGCGACTCAAAGCCTGTGCGTTTCTCGATCTCGGCCGCCACCGTGTTGGAGATTCCGCCAAGGCGGGGGTGACCGAACTGGTCGAGCTCAGGCGAGGCGACCGAGATGGTGCCCTCGGCCGGGAGCGCCCCTTCGGCGGTCACGACGATGGAGGCGAAGCGCCCCTTTGCGTGGCGTCGTTCGAGATAGGAGCAGACGGCGTCGATGTCGAAGGGCTCCTCTGGGACGAGGATGGCGGCCGCCCCGCCGGCGATCCCGGCGTAGGTGGCGATCCAGCCGGCGTGGCGGCCCATCACCTCGCAGACGATGACCCGGTCGTGGCTCTCTGCTGTCGTGTGGAGGCGGTCGATCGCCTCGGCGGCCACCTCGACGGCGGTGTCGAAGCCGATCGTGACGTCGGTCGCCGAGAGGTCGTTGTCGATCGTCTTCGGGATGCCAACGACGGGGACACCCTCGGCCGCCAGCCGGCTCGCCACCCCGAGGGTGTCCTCCCCGCCGATCGCCACGAGGGCGTCGACGCCGTCTCGCTCCAGGGTCTTAAGCACCGCTCGGCTGCCGCCCTCCTTCTTGTAGGGGTTGGTGCGGGAGGTCCCGAGCACGGTCCCGCCCCGCGGCAGGAGGCCGCGGCAGGCGGCCACGCTCAGCTCGAGGCTGTCGCCCTCCATGACGCCGCGCCAGCCGTCGCGGTAGCCGATCAGCTGATCCGAGAAGCCCACTTCCCCCTTGCGCACCACCGCCCGGATGGCGGCGTTCAGTCCGGGGCAGTCGCCCCCGCCGGTGAGAACAGCCAGGCGCATCCTCTTCTCCTTCCTCTCGGCCGGCTCAGCCGAGCCGGGCGAGCACCTCTTTGGCCAAGAGGTCGACGTGCTCGAGGTCATCGACATCGAGAAGCTGGAGATAGACGCGGCTGGCGCCGACCTGCCGGTAGCTATCGAGCTTCTCGAGGGCCTCGGCCGGCGAGCCGGCCACCCCGTTCTCCCGCAGCTCCTCGGGCTGGCGGCCGATGGCGGCCGCCCGGCGGGCAAAGGTCTTCTCGTCCTCGGCCACGCAGCAGACGAGGGCGACCGACCTCTTGAGCGAGGCCGGGTCGCGCCCGGCCGCCTCGCAGGCGCCGTCGACGAGGCCGTAAAGCGCGGCGCAGTCTGCCGGCGAGGCGAAAGGGACGTTGAACTCGTCGGCGAAGCGAGCCGCCAGGGCCGGCGTCCGCCGGCGGCCGTGGCCGCCGAGGATGAGCGGCGGCCGGGGTCGTTGGAGCGGCTTGGGCAGGCCGGGGCCGCCCGAGAGCTGGAAGTGTCGCCCAGCGAACTCGAACGAGCCCCCCGTCGGCGTGCCCCAGAGGCCGGTGATCACCTCGAGCGACTCCTCCAGCCGATCGAAGCGTTCGGCCGTCTCGGGGAAGGGGATGCCGTAGGCGCGGTGCTCGGCCTCGTACCAGCCGGCTCCGAGGCCGAGCTCGACCCGGCCCCCGCTCATCACGTCCACCTGGGCGACCGAGATGGCGAGCGGGCCGGGCAAGCGGAAGGTGGCGGAGGTGAGCAGTGTGCCGAGGCGGATCCGCTCCGTCTCGCGGGCGAGGGCGGCGAGAGTGATCCACGCGTCGGTCGGGCCGGGGCCGGGATCCCCCTCCCCCATGTGGAGGTAGTGGTCGGACCGGAAGAAGGCGTCGAAGCCACCCTGCTCGGCCGCGAGCGCCATCTTCAGCAGCTGCTCGTAGCTCGCCCCCTGCTGGGGCTCGGTGAAGATGCGCAGTTTCATGACAACCGTCTAGCAGCTCCTAATGCGGACATCACCGCTGGTCATCGAATACCGTGGCCCTCTGGAGCAGCCGGCCGGACCTCCGACGGGCCGGCGTCGCAGGAGGAGCTCCCGATCGGAAGGACGAGGCTAGGCCGGTGAGCCTTTTCAAAGAGGCGATGACCGACGGCGGCTCGGGCGAGGCCGACGCCCGGGTGCGCCGCCCGGCCGACCTCCTCCTCGCTCTCGCCGCCCTGGCGGTCATCGCCCTCTTGCTGCTGGCCGCCCACTCGACCCCGGGGGCCGTCTTCGCGGTCACCCGGCAGGTGGAGCGGGTCATGCGCCACCTGCCTCGCATCCTCGTCGTCGTCTGCGCCGGCATCACCTCTTTCTTCGTGATCGGCCTGCTTGTCATGATCACCCTCAACCTGCTGCGGCGGCGGCGGCCAGACGGGATAAACGCCCTCGTGAGCGGGGCAACCGCCATCTGCCTCGGCATCGGCCTCGTCGCAGCCTGGCACGCCTTCCACGGCGGCATCTCGACCGCCATGCTCTACCAGACAGACGGCTCCACCCTCGTGCGCGACGCCGTCATAGTCGCCCTCGTCACCGGCTCCGACACGGCCCGCTACAGCGGCTGGGGCCGCTACTGCATCCTCATCACCGGGGCCCTCCTCCTCACCGGCCTCGCCCTCACGGAGGTGACGGTCTTCGGCGTCGTCTTCGCCCTCCTCGGCGGTTACGCCGTCGGCCTCGCCGTCCGCTGGGCGCTGCGCACGACGGTGCGCCGCCCGAGCATCGACTCGCTCCTCGCCGGCCTGCAACGGGCCGGCATCGAGGTGAGCGAGCTCTTCCGGCCCGACCCCGAGCGGCCCGAGCTCCTCGGATCCCTAAGAGACGGCCGGCACATCGTCTTGAAGGCGGCCGGGCGGGAGGTGCACGGGGCCGGCGTGGTGCAGCGCCTGTGGTCCATGGTGCGCCTCCGCGGCGCCGCCACGGGCCGCCAGCCCATCTCCTTGCGGGCCGCCCTCCAGACGGAGGCCCTCGCCTCCCTCATGGCCTCCAACACCGGTGTGAGGGCCCCCCGCGTCCTCCTCCTCGCCCACTTCGAGCCCGACACTCTCGTGCTCGCCCGCGAGCAGCTGGAGGGGCCCACCCTCACGGCCGAAACGAGTGACGCCGATCTCGAAGCTCTCTTCTTCTCGCTCCGGCGGCTGCACGAGGTCGGGGTCGCCCACCGCGACCTGCGGAGCGAGAATCTCCTCTGCCGGAGCGAGGCTGAGAGCGAGCCCGTCGGCTTCCGCTCCCTCGAGAACGCCGTCGTGGGGGCCGGCGAGCTCGTCCGCCGGCTCGACATCGCCCAGCTGCTCACCTCGGCCGGCAGCCTCGTCGGAGCCAAGCGGGCGGTGGCGGCGATGCGAGCGGGCTACCGCCCGGGCGACGAGCCCGCCATCTCGGCGATTCTGCAACCGGTCGCCCTCTCTAGCTGGGGCTGGTCGGAGATGCGAGCAGCTCGCGGCTGTCTCACCGAGATCCGCCGTGAGCTGATCGGCGAGAGCACCACGCCGATACCAGAGACCCGGCTCGAGCGCTTCAGATGGCGCGTGGTCTTCTCGGTCATCGCCCTCGTCGTGGCCGCTTTCATCCTCGTCGGCCAGCTCTCGACGGTGAACCTCGTCGGCACCATCTCCCACGCCAACTGGTCCTGGTTCGCCGTCGCCGTAGTCGGCTCGGCCCTCACCTACTTCGGCTCGGCCCTCAATCTCGTCGCATTCGTCCCCCAGCGCGTATCGGTGCTGAAAGCGACGATCGTGGAGCTCTCGGCGGCCTTCCTCGGGCTCGTCACGCCACCGACCGTCGGCCACGTCGCCATAAACAGCCGCTTCCTCCACAAAGAGGGGGTCGATGGTCCGACGGTCGCCACGGCGGTCGCCCTCTCCCAGCTCGTCAATTTCATCGCCACGGTGGCGCTCCTCGTGGTGGCGGCCCTCCTCACGGGCACCGGGGTCGGCTCGTTCCGGATCGTGCCAGGTCCCCGCCTGCTGGCTGTCCTGGGCGGCCTCGTCGCCGTCGGGATCGTCCTCATCACCGTCGTGCCCTGGACCAAAGAGCTCTTCTGGCGGAGGGTCTGGCCCCGCATCCGCGGCACCTGGCCGCAGCTCCTCGACGTCCTCTCCCAGCCTCTCAGGATGGCAGAGGGAGTGGGGGGCAACCTCCTCCTCACCGCCAGCTATGCCCTCGCCCTCATCGCCTCGCTGGAGGCGGTGGGGGCCCGCCCGCCCATCATCGCCACGGCCGCCGTCTTCATGGCCGGCAACACCGTCGGGGCGGCCGCCCCCACCCCGGGCGGCCTCGGGGCCGTCGAGGCCGTCCTCGTCGCCGGGTTGACAGCAGTGGGCCTGCCCGCCCGGGAGGCTGTGCCCGGCGTGCTCCTCTTCCGGGTCGCCACCTTCTGGCTCCCGATCCTCCCCGGCTATGCCTCGTTCCTCGTGCTGCAGCGCAAGAAGGTGCTATGAACCGCTCTCCATGACGTAAGAGAGAGCTATCGAGAGATAACTCTTGACAGTATTTCTTTCGAGAGTTATCTTTCGACACATGACTTTCAACAACAGCGTCCTGCTGACGAGGGCGCGCCACCGCCCGGACCGCCGCCACCCCCGCAGGCGGGCGGGACGACACTCCGTCTACCCGGCCCCCGCCCACCTGCCCCGGTGAGCCCCGAGGAGAGCGCGGCGGTTGGGGCCGAGGACGAGTTCGCCCCCCGCCAGCTAAAAGAGGCCCAGGAGCTGCGGGCCCTCACCCACCCGGTCCGCCTCGCCCTCTTGGAGGTCCTCTCGCTCGAGGGCCCGCTCACTGCCACCGAGGCGGGTGAGCGGATCGGCGAGTCCCCGACGACGTGCTCTTTCCACCTCCGCCAGCTGGCCAAGTACGGCTTCGTGGAGGAAGCGGGCGGCGGCGGGGGAAGGCGGCGCCCCTGGAAGCTCACGAGGCGCGGGCTCTCGTTCTCCGGCGAGGGCGATGCCGAGCAGTCGATCGCCGCCAAGGAGCTGTCGAACCTGCTCATGCAGCGCTGGCTCGTCCGTCACGACGCTTAGCCGGCCGTCGCCCACCTCGAGCCGGAGTGGCTGCCCGTCACGGGCGCCACCGAGCACACCGTCTTTCTCACCCTGGAGGAGACGACCGTTCTCCAGGCCGAGATCGCCGGGCTCTTCCGGCGCTTCGCCGGCCGCCTCTCGGACCCCTCCGGCCGGCCCCCCGGCGCCCGGCCCGTCGAGGCCGTCTTGCTGCTCCACCCGCTCCTCGAACGCGCCCCGAGGAGCTGATGCGCCGGCTCTTCGCCCACCGGGACGCCCGCGTCTACCTGATCGGGCAGGCCTTCTCCCTCCTCGGCGACACCTCCTTGTGGCTGGCTGTCGCAATCTGGGTGAAAGAGCTCACCGGCTCGGCGGCCGAGGCCGGCCTCACCTTCTTCTTCTTCGGCCTCTCGGGTCTCCTCTCCCCGCTGGCGGGCTTCGTAGTCGACCGGGTGCGCCGGCGCCCCCTCCTGTTCTGGGTGAACCTCCTGAGCGGGGTGATGCTGCTCGGCCTCTTCGCCGTCTCGAGCCGGAGCCAGCTCTGGCTCATCTACCTCGAGATGGTCGGCTACGGGATCTCCTACGCCTTCTTGGGATCTGCCCAGTCGGCTCTCCTCACGACGATGCTCGAGCCCGACCTGCTGGCGGACGCCAACGGGCTGCTCCGCACGGTGCGAGAGGGCCTTCGGCTCGTCGCTCCCCTCCTCGGGGCCGCCCTCTTCGCCGTCGTCGGCGGCCACGTCATCGCCCTCATCGACGCCCTCACCTTCTTCATCGCCGCCGGCTCGCTTCTTCTCGTGCGGGTGGCAGAGGAGCCGCCCCGCAGCCTGAGGAGCGAGACCGAGCTGGCCGAGAGGTGGTGGCAGGAGGTGACGGCCGGTGTCCGCCACATCCGCCAGACGGTCGTCCTCCGCCAGATCGTGGCGGCGACGGCGCTCGCCCTCCTCGTAGTGGGCTTTTTCGAGTCCGTCGACTTCGCCGTCGTCGGAGAGGGACTGCACCGCCCGCCCACCTTCCTCGGAGTGCTGCTGGCGGTGCAGGGGGCAGGTGCCCTCCTCGGCGGCCCGACCGCTGCCCCGCTCATGCGCCGCATCGGCCCGGGCATCATGGTCGGCCTCGGCCTCGGGATCTTCGCCGTGGCGACCCTCTGCTTCGCGCCCGCCTTCCTCCCGGCGGTCCTCCTCGGCGCCGTCCTGGCCGGCATCGCCCTGCCCTGGGTGATCGTCGGCATCTACACGGTGTTGCAGCTGCGCACACCCGCCACCTTGCAGGGCAGGGTCTACTCGGCGGCCGATACCGTTCTCTCCGTGCCCCAGACCTTCTCCATCGGCCTCGGTGCGGCTCTCGTCGGGGTGATCGAGTACCGCTACCTGCTCGTCGCCATGGCCCTCGTGCTCGGTGCCTCCGCCCTCTACCTGCTCAGCCGCAAGGAGCAGCGCCTCGTGCCGGCCGTTGCCGGCGAGGAGAGCCTGGCCGCGAGCGAGGTGGCCTGATGGCGGGCTGGGACGAGAGCGCCCTCCCCGACCTCTCAGGCCGCAAGGTCGTAGTCACCGGCGCCAACTCCGGCATCGGTTTCGAGGCCGCCCGCATGCTTCTCGCCCACGGGGCCGACGTCGTGCTCGCCTGCCGGGACGAGTCGAAGGGGAGAGCCGCCCTGGCGGCCCTCGGCCGCACCGCCGGGCAAGGCGAGGTCGCCCGTCTCGACCTGGCCGACCAGGCTTCAGTACGAGCCTTCGCCGAGCAGGCCGCCGGCGTCACCGACCTGTTGAACAACGCCGGGGTGATGGCCTGCCCCCTCGCCTTCACCGCCGACGGCCTCGAGCTGCAGATGGGGACCAACCACTTCGGCCAT
>JAJYQK010000179.1 GCA_021794645.1 Actinomycetes bacterium | reverse complement strand
CCCGCCTGGCGGCGGGCGGCGGCCAGCAGCGAGAGGTGTCCGGCATGGAGGGCTCCCATGGTCGGGACGAGGGCGGCGCTCTCGCCGACCGCTCGCCTCTCGTCGACCAGCCGGCGCCAGTCGGCCGGCGCCGAGATCAGCTCCAAGGCGAGGCGCTGGCCGCCGCCGGCTCCTCGGCGGGCGCCGCCAGCCGGTGCACGAGGCGCACGCCGGCGTCGTAGCCGTCGAGCTCGCCTTCGGCCAGGGCGGCCCGGTGCCCTTCGAGCGTCGGGAGATCGCCCCGGCGGGCCGGCCCCGTGAGAGCCGCCCGCGGCCCGAGCATGGCCACGTCGTCGAGCGCCCCGCGGGCAAGCGGCAGGAAGGCCTCGAGAGGAAGGCCAGCCGCCGCCCCGATCCTCTCCACCTGGCCGAGCAGCCCGACGAGGTGGTTGGCGGCCACGCAGGCCGCCGCGTGGTAGGCGGCGCGGTCCTCCTCGGCCACGACTATCGGCCGGCCCCCGAGCAGCAGGGCGAGCTCTGTCGCCAGCTGGTCCCCGCTCACAGCGAAGAAGGTGCCGCCCCGCAGGCGGAGCGAGCCCACGACGGGGTCCGGCAGCGTCGCCAGCGGATGGAGGGAGGCGATCCGGCGGTGCGGGCCGCCGGCGCCGGCGGCGAGGGCCGAGAGCGGGAGGGAGCCGGAGCAGTGGAGGAGGGCGGCGCCAGCATCGGGCTCGATCTCGGCGGCCACCGCCGAGACGAAGCGGTCGGCCACAGCCAGCAGCAGGGCGTCTGTGCCGTGCGCTGCCTGCCGCAGCTGAGCGGTGCCGAGGAGTGGCCTCGCCGCCAGCAGCTCCACGTCGACCCCGAGCTCTGAGAGGGCCAGCTGGAACGAGCGCCCGGCCCTGCCGGCGCCGACAATCCGCACCTTCATCTCTGCCTCGCTTCCGTTCGAGCCCCGCTCGGGTGCCCGTCGTGTTCAGCTGAGCTGCAGCTTACCCACGAGGCGGAGATCTTCATCTCCCGAGCCCGCCAGCCGCTGGCGCCAGCCGGGCGGCACCAGCTCGGGGGCGATCTCCTCGAGCGGCGCCAGCACGAAGGGGCGCTCGTAGAGGCGAGGGTGGGGCACGACCAGATCCGGCTCGTCGACGACCTCGCTGTCGGAGTAGAGGATGTCGACATCGAGGGGGCGGGGCCCGTTGCGCACGGTCCGCACCCGGCCGGCCTCCTCCTCCAGCCGCTGGCCGAAGGAGAGCAGCTGCCGGAGAGAGGCCCTCGTATCGAGGGCGATGACGCAGTTGAGGTAGCGGTCCTGGCCGGGCGGGCCGCCGACGGGGCTGGTCTCGTAGACCGAGGAGGCCTCGAGACGGCGGGCGAGGTCACGAAGGCGGCCGGCCGCCGTCGAGAGGGCGGCCAACCTGTCGCCCATGTTCGAGCCGAGGGCGATGTAGACCCGGGCCACCTAGGCCCGGCGTTTTCGCAGGCTCACCGCCGCCGAGGAGAGGTCGGCGGCGACGGGCGGCCGGAGCTTTCGCACCGTCACGGTGACCGCGGCGGCCCGCGGCTCGGTGAGGACGAGGTCGGCGATGGCACCCGCCAACGCCTCGAGCAGCTCGTAGCTCTCGTTCTCGACGAGCGCGGCCACCTGCGAGACGACGGCCCCATAGTCGACGGTGGCCAGCAGCGAGTCCGTGCGGGCCGCCTCCTCGAGGTCGGCCTCGACCTCGATGTCCACCTCGAAGGGCTGGGCCCGGGCCTTCTCCTCGGCCAGCACGCCGTGGCGCCCGAGGAGGCGGAGGCCCTGCAGGACGATGCGACCGGGCTCCACTAGGAGGCGGCGGCCGGACCCGAGGGCCGCCCGGCGCTGCTCGGCGGCGGTGCCACCTCCTCGGCGAGGGCGACGACCTGGCGGCCGATCGCCCCGAGCTGGCGGCGGAGCAGCTGCTCGGTGGCGGTGATGGCCCGCGGGCCGTCGGGGATGAGGCCGCTCCATTTGAGGTAGCCGGCGACGACGCCCATCAGCCGCTCGCTCAGCTCGTCCTGGTGCAACAAGATGCGCTCGCCCGCCCTCAGCCAGCCGTGCAGGGCGGGATAGAGGGCGGCAAGCTCGGGGCCGATATCGGCCCCGGCCGGGAGCGGGAAGTGGGACCAGGCGATGCCGGCCTCGTCGTAGGCGTGCAGGTTGTGCGAGGAGGCGAGCAAGGAGACGATGCGGTCGAAGTGCTGGCCCTTCAGCCACAAGAGCTCCTCCCGGCGGCGGACCTTGCGGTGGTTGGCGGCATAGCCGCCGGGCCGCTCGCTCACCGCCAGGCGGTCCTTGATGATCCAGGCGAAGTTGCGGGGGACGATGCCCGCCGCCCAGCGGCCCCTCACCTCTGCCACCCGCAGGCCTCGACCAGCCGGGCCGCCGCCACCGTCGGGGCGACGTCGTGCACCCGGACCGCGGCAGCACCTTTTGCCATCGACCAGACGGCCGTGGCGAGCGAGCCCTCGAAGCGCTCGGAGAGCGGCAGCGGGGCGGCGGACGGCCCGCCTGCCGCCACCCGGCCGATGAAGGCCTTCCTCGAGGTGCCGACGAGGACCGGCCAGCCGAGGTCGCAGAGGAGCTCCAGGTGGGCGAGGAGGGTGAGGTTGTGGGCGGCTGTCTTGCCAAAGCCGATGCCCGGGTCGATGAAGACCTCGCCGGCCCCGGCCCGGGCGGCCGCCGATGCCGCCCCGGCCAGGAACTCGGCCACCTCGGCCACGACGTCGTCGTAGCGGGGGTTGTCTTGCATGTGGGCCGGCGTCCCCTTGCAGTGCATGGCGACGTAGCCGGCTCCGAGGGAGGCCGCCAGCTCGCCCAAGGTGGCCGAGACGTCGTTCACGATGGCCGCCCCGGCCCGGACGGCCGCCTCGGCCACGGCCGGCGTCGTGGTGTCGATCGAGATGCGGGCCCGGCCCGAGCTGATCCGCCCGTCGCCGGCGAGGCCCTCCACCACGGGGAGGACCCGGGCCAGCTCCTCCTCCTCGTCGACCGGGATCGCCCCCGGCCGGGTCGACTCGCCGCCTATGTCGAGGATGTCGGCCCCCTCGTCGAGGATCTGGCGCCCCCGGGCGAGGGCGGCAGCCGGGGTGAGGTAGCGGCCGCCGTCGAAGAAGGAGTCCGGGGTGACGTTCAAGACGCCCATGACAAGCGGCCTGGCCACGTCGCGAGAGTAGGCCCTCATGCGGGGAAGTACCGGCTCCCGTGCACGAAGGCCATCCCCTCTGCCCTGGTGCGGGGATCGCGGCGGAACAGACCTCGCACGGCCGAGGTGACCGTCAGGCTGCCCGGCTTGCGGATGCCCCGCATCGACATGCACAGGTGCTCCGCCTCGATCACGACGAGCACCCCGCGGGGGCGCAGCACCCGCTCGATCGAGTCGGCGATCTGGGAGGTCATCCGCTCTTGCACCTGCAGGCGGCGGGCATAGGCATCGACGACCCTCGCCAGCTTCGAGAGGCCGGTGATGCGGCCGTCCTCGGAGGGGATGTAGGCGACGTGCGCCTTGCCGAGGAAGGGCACGATGTGGTGCTCGCAGAGCGAGACGAAGGCGATGTCGCGGACCATCACCATCTCGTCGTGCTCGGCGGCGAAGGTGACTGTGAGGAAGCGGTCGGGCGACTCCTCGGCGTCGCCGAAGAGCTCCTCGTACATGCTGGCCACCCGGGCCGGGGTGCGCTCGAGGCCGTCACGGCCCGGCTCCTCCCCGATGGCGGCCAGGATCTCGCTGACGGCCGCCTCGATGCGGGGCCGGTCGACGCTCACCCGGGCTCTCCGCCGAGGAAGACGCGCAGGTCGGGCAGGTTGCGGTAGCGCTCGGCGACGTCGAGGCCGTAGCCGACGACGAAGTTCGGCTCGATCTCGAAGCCGATGTAGTCGGCCTCGAAGGTGGTCCGCTGCTGTCCCGTCTTCTGCAGGAGAGTGCAGATGGCGAGGGACTCAGGTCCCCGCGAGAGGAGGCTCTTTCGCAGGTAGGAGAGGGTGAGGCCCGAGTCGAGGATGTCCTCGACGACGATGACGTGGCGGCCGGTCAAATCGAGGTCGAGGTCCTTCACGATGCGGACGACACCGCTCGTCTTGGTGGCCGTGCCGTAGGAGGCCACCGCCATGAAGTCCATCTCGATCGGCAGCCGTATCGCCCGGGCGAGGTCGGCCAGGAAGACGAAGGCCCCCTTCAAGACGCCGACGAGCAGGGGCGGCCGGCCCTCGTAGTCCTTCGTGATGGCGGCCCCGAGCTCTCCGACGCGCGCCGCGATGGCCCGAGAGGAGATGACCGGCGGACCGAGCATCGGGTCGTTCGCCACCCACTCGGGCTCTTGCTCCTCCTCGAACAGCTCCGGCTCGCTCACTGGCGGTGGAGGCTATCTGAGAGTCGGGAGGGAGTTTTTCTCGACGACGAGCTGGCCCCTGCGCCGCCTGACGGCGATGCCGCCCCCGACGTCGCAGGCGAGCGGGCCGCCGGCCGCCACCTGCAGCACCCGGTCGACGGCCGCCACCGAGGGCGGGTAGCCGGCCCCGCCCGCCTCTCGCAAGAGGCGGCGGACGGCGCGGCGGGCGAGAGGGAGGGGGGCGGCCGCAAGCTCTCGGCAGCAGGTCGCCTCGATGGCCCCGGCGAGCTCCTCCAAGAGCTCCTCGTCGGCGCGGAGCAGGTCGGCCTGGCGGCAGAGCACGGGCACGAGGTCGCGCCCGGCCGCCTCGGCCAGGCGGGGGAGGAGGTCCTGGCGGATGCGGTTTCGCAGCGGGCCGGTCTCGTTGTTGCTCGGGTCTTCGAACCAATCGAGGCCGGCCTCCCGGCAGACGGCCTCGGTCTCGCTCCGGCGCAGCTGCAACAGGGGGTGACGGCCTCCGGGCGTCATCGCCCCGAGACCGGCGGCGCCGGCCCCCCTCAGCAGGTTGATGAGGACCGTCTCGGCCTGGTCGTCGGCCGTGTGGCCCGTGGCGACTCCGGCCGGCAGCACGGCGAAGCGGGCCGCCCGGGCCCGCGCCTCCAGGTTGGGGCCGGGCGAGAGCTCGACCCTGAGCGAGACGAAGCCGGCGCCGAGGCGCCGGGCCGCCGCCGCCACGAGCTCGGCCTCCTTGGCAGAGCCGGGACGCAGGCCGTGGTCGACGTGGTGGGCGACCGGCTCGAGGCCGGCCTCGCTCGCCAGCACCAAGAGGGCGAGCGAGTCGGCCCCACCCGAGACGGCGCAGTCGAGCGGGCCGCTGGCGGGAAGGAGGCAGCGGCCGAGCAGCTGGCGGGCGTAGAGGCGGGCGGGCGGCCCGTCGGCCGGGTGCAGCAGGCGGAGCCGGGGCGCCGCCGGGCTCATGCGATCTCGCGCGAGCGCCCCCGGACCCGCTCGATCCAGGCATTTGGATCGCGGATCTCGTCCATGCTCGGCAGGAACTCGGGCCCCTGCCAGACGAGGGAGAAGATGGCCGGGCCGACCTCTTGTTCCACCGTGGCCACGAAGTGCTCGCCCTCGCGATACTGGCGCATCTTGGCCTCCATCCCGATCAGCTGCTGCAGCAGCTTGACGACGCCGGCGGCCGAGTCGCGGCGGGACTGGAGGGTCTCGGCGAAGCGGCGGGCGCCCGGGATCGCCTCGGCGGCGGCCCTGTTCATGACGATGTCACCGTGGCCCTCGAGCAGGCTCATGAGCGCCTGGATCTGACGGAGGACGGCCGCCTGCTCTGGGGTGGCGAGCACTCCCACCAGCCCGGACTCGGCGAGGGGGTTGCGCCCCTCCCGCACCTCCCGCGCCGCGCGGGCGAGGGCGGCGGCCAACACCTTCGGCTCGGGTGAGGCCATCGAGACCCCCCGGTCGACCAGGTCCAAGAAGTAGGGCCTCATCCAGGAGACCCCGGTGAACTGGGCCCGATGGGTGAGCTCGTGGATGGCGATCCAGAGGCGGAACTCGTTCGGGGCGAAGCCGTGGCGGCGCTCGAGGCCGACCACGTTCGGCCCGACGTAGTAGACGACGTCGCCGGCGGAGCTCTCGCCCTCGGTGAGGAGGAGGTCGTACTGGCCGAGGACCCGGGTCGACATCCAGCCGAGGACGGCGCCGATCTCGGCGCCGGCCGCCGCTCTCGTCACGCCCTGCAGGGAGGGGGGCAGGACCCGGGCGAGGCCCTTCTCGCCGCTCTTCTCGAGGATCGGGCCGAGCAGGCGCCGGAACGAGGAGATGTTGGCCCTTATCCAGCCTGCCCGGTCGGTCACCTCGGCCCGCGCCGGCCCCTCGAGCGAGGAGAGCCCCGTCGCCTCGGCGACGATCGCCTCGGCCTCGGGCGTGAAGGCGCCGAAGAGCTCGTCCAGCCGCTGGCGGGTGAGGCTGTCGATGTCGGGGGCGGAGCGCTCTGCGACCTTCACGGCCACCTTCTCTGCCACCGACCAGTCGATCGGCTCTTGGGCCACTAGGCCTTGTCTCCCTCGTGCTCGTGCTCGATGGCAGCGGCGATGCGGGATCGCAGGCTGTCGGGAAGGGCCTCTTTGCAGTGGCAGGCCACGATCTTGCGCAGCTCGGCCTCGAAGCCGTACATCTTGAGACAGGGCGAGCAGCCGTTCAGGTGGGACTCGATCTGCACCCGCCGCTCGAGGGTGATCTCGCCGTCGAGGAAGTGATAGATGCGATGGAGCGCCTCTTTGCAGTCGAGCTCGTCGCCCCCATGGCTGCCTTGCTGATCCATCTCCGGTCCCGGTCTCATCCCGACTGGGCGCTCGCCAGTCCGCGTGTCTTGGCGAATTCGTGCAACGCCTTTTGCAGGGCTCTTCTTCCCCGGTGGAGCCGGCTCATCACCGTGCCGATGGGGACGCCGGTGATCTCGGCGATCTCCTTGTAGGAAAAGCCCTCCACGTCGGCGAGGAGGACGGCGATGCGGAAGTTCTCGGGCAGCGACTCGACGGCTTCTTTCACCTCGTCGTCGGTGAACCGCTCGAGCACCTCGTCCTCGGCGCTGCGTCCCGCCTCGGCCGCCTCCAGCCCTCCGAGGTGGTGGAAGAGGTAGAAGTCCTCGACGTCGTCGAGGTCGGTCTCGTCGGGATGGCGCATCTTGGCCCGGTAGGAGTTGATGAAGGTGTTCGTGAGGATCCGGTAGAGCCAGGCCTTCAGGTTCGTGCCGGACTGGAAGGAGCCGTAGGCGCGGTAGGCCTTCAGGTAGGTCTCCTGCACGATGTCCTCGGCATCGGCCCTGTTGCGGGTCATCCTCAGCGCGGCCGAGTAGAGCGAGGCCATGTAGGGCTCGGTCTCTTCGGCAAAGCGCGCTTGATCGGCCACCACTGCACCCTACCGGTGATGGCCGCGGGGGTGTCGGCGCTAGCTCGAGAGCACCGCCCGCGGGTCGAGCAGGTCGGCCAGCAGGCGGAGCCTCCCCACCTGGCGGCGGGCGGCCCGCCTGACAGCGGTCGCCTCCTGCCAGGCGGCGGCCGCTTCCCGCCCCGGCGGCCCGGCCGCCGGCGGGCGCCCGTAGAGCCTGGCGTCGACCAGGATGGCGAGGCGGCGCAGCGAGGCGTAGCCGGCCTCGCCCAACAGCCCCGTGCGGCGGACCCGTTCGGCGAACTCGAGGTTGGTCTCTGTCCGGCGGCGGTGGGCGCCGGCGAGGGCGAGGGCGGCCGTCGCCGCCTGCCAGGCCGCCAGCGTCGCCCGCTCCGGGTTCCGCCGCCGGCGCCGCTCCAGGGCGAGGCGGAGCGAGGGCACCGAGAGGGCCCAGGCGAGGGCGAAAAAGGCGATGACGTAGAGGAGGTAGGAGAGCCCACTCTGGCCGAGGCGGTTGGCCGGCAGGACTGCCCGCAGCCTGAGGGGGACCGGCCCCTTCGGGCCGGTCAGCCGGTGCAGGTTGTGGGCCGGGTGGGCCAGGGGGTGCACCGGCGTCGTGGCGCTGGGCACGCTCGTTCCCGGCGCGGTCGGCCCCGAGGAGGAGGACGAGGAGGTCCCGGGCGTCGGCTCGAAGTTGACCCAGCCGTAGTAGGGGAACCACACCTGCGGCCAGGCGTGCACCTGCAGCCCGGTCACCTCGAACTCATCGAGGCCGATCTCGGGCCCGGGCAGGAAGCCGAGGGCGATGCGGGTCGGGATGCCGTCGAGGCGGGCGAGGACGGCGAAGGCCGTGGCGTACTGCTGGCAGTAGCCGACACGGCTCGAGAAGAGGAAGGACTCGAGCGCCCTGTAGCTCTGGCTCGTGTCGGCGATGGCTCCTCGCGGCGTGACGGTCGGCAGCTTGTAGGAAAAGCCGTGGCCCGAGAGGAAGTAGTCCTGCAGCGCCACGGCCGAGGCGTACTCCCCCTGCCTGCCGGCGACGATCCTGCGGGCGAGCGAGACGAGACGGGGCGGTGCCGGCCGGGGCAGTTGCAGCTCGCCCGGCGGCGGCGGGGACGACTCGAGCCCGAAAGGAGACTGGCTCTCGATCACGGTGCCGCTCGCCGGCGGCAGGGTGGCCGAGACGCCGTAGGTGAGGCCGGCCGCCAGCAGAGCGGGCGCCCTGAGCGGTCCGCTCCGGCTCGGCTCTCTCACCGGGCCCTCGCCCGAGACGGCCGAGGTGACCCCGGGCGTCGGAAGGTAGGAGCCGCCGAGGGCGGCGATGTCGATCACCTGGGTGAGCTGACGGGTGCCGTCGGCCTGCACGGCCACGGCGGGGAGGTGGCGCTGCAGGGAGGAGGGCGGGGCGAGGCCGGCGTCGGCCACCGGAAAGCTCGATCGTGCTCTCTTCGGCTGTGACCAGGCCACGCCGTTGAAGTGGTCGAGGGTGAGCAGCACCTCTTTGGTCCGCAGCCGGCTCCGCACCGTGAACAGCAGCGAGTCCTGGTTCCTCACCTCCTGCTCGGCGACCTGCACGAGGTCGCTCACGGCGATCTTGTTCGGCGCCTCGCCCGGCCGCGTGCCGTTGGCGACGACGCCTCCACCGGCGCCACCGGGGGCGGCCCGC
>JAJYQK010000006.1 GCA_021794645.1 Actinomycetes bacterium | reverse complement strand
CTACCGCACGCCGAGCCCCGCCCCCGACCCCGGGCCGCCCCCCTCCCGGGGAGAGGCCGCCCCCCTGCCCGCTCCACCCGTCGAGCCGGAGGCCACGGGCGCCCCGCCCGGCAGGGACGAGCTCGTGACGGCCTGGGGTGACGTCATCCTCCCCGGGCTGCGGCCGCGGGCGCGAGCCATCTACGCCGTCGGCCGCTTCAAGGAGGCAGGCGGGGGGCGAGCCGTCTTCGTGCTGCCGAACGCCGCCCACGTCGAGCACGCCAACGCGCTTCGCGACGAGGTGGCGACCGCCATCTCCCGCCATTTCGGCGCCCGGGTGACCCTCGAGATAGTGCCGGACGCTGCTGCGGTCCCTGCCGCCGGCCGGGCGCCAGCCGAGCCGGAGGAAACCGAGGAGACGGCGGTCGAGCTGGCAGAGGCGAGCCCTCTCACGGGCGGTCACGACTCTGCCTCCTGGGCCGAGGACAGGCTACGGGAGGTCTTCCCCGGCGCCGAGGAGGTGACAGGGTGAGCGAAAAGGACGAGGCTCCACAGGCTGAAGGACCCTCCGAGGGGCCGGACAGCAGTTCTCCGCCCCTGCCGGGCGGCGCCGGCGTGCCCGGGCTCGGCGAGCTCTTCGGCGAGGCGCGCCACCACTTCGAGCAGGCGGCCTACGAGGCGGGCGACCTCGAGGTGAAGGGCTCCGCTGGCGGTGGCGCCATCGAGATAGCCCTCACGGGCAACCTCGAGGTCGTCTCTGTCCACATCGCCCCAGAGGTGATCGACAGGGAGGACCCCCAGATGCTGGAGGACCTCGTCACAGCCGCCTTGCGCGACGCCCTGGCTGAGGCGGTGGCGGTGCGGGAGGAAGCAGCGGCGAGCCTCCTCCCGCCCGGCCTCGACCTCGGGGCCATGTTGAGCGGGCTCTTCCCCGCCGGGTCCGGGCAGGCGCCGGCCGGCCTGCCCGATCTCTCCAGCATCGACTTCGGCGGCCTCGACTTCGGGGAGCTGGTCGGAGGCCTCTTCGGGGGTGGAGAGGAGCCGGATGAGGGCGAGGGCGGCCCGGCAGCAGACGAGGAGGAGGGCGAGCGGCCTTGAGCATGTTCGCCGGGCCGATACAAGAGCTGGTCGACGAGCTCGGTCGGCTGCCGGGAGTGGGCCCGAAGTCAGCTCAGCGGATCGCCTTCCACCTGCTCGAGGTGCAAAAGGAGGAGGCCCTGCGGCTCGCCGCCGCCATCGCGGAGGTGAAAGAGCGCATCCGGCTCTGTGCCCGCTGCTTCAACGTGGCCGAGGGCGAGCTCTGCCGGATCTGCGCCGACTCGAGGCGCGACCAGACGATCGTCTGCGTGGTGGAGGACCCCCGCGACATCGTCGCGGTCGAGCGGACGAGGGAGTTCCACGGCACCTACCACGTCCTCGGCGGCGCTCTCAACCCCATCGAGGGGGTGGGACCTGAGCAGCTGAGGGTGCGGGACCTGCTCGACCGCCTCGAGTCGGAGGGGATCTCAGAGATCATCCTTTGCACGAACCCCAACCTAGAGGGAGAGGCGACGGCGATGTACCTCGCCCGCCTGCTCTCGCCGCTCGGCATCCGCCTCACCCGCATCGCGAGCGGCCTTCCCGTCGGGGGGGACCTCGAGTACGCCGACGAGCTGACCCTCGGCCGGGCTCTCGTCGGGCGGCGCGAAGTCGCCGGCTAGGGCGCTGGTGTCCCCCGCCCCCCGGGCGGGTAGTCAACCCCTCGTGGCAACCAAGGCTCCCTTCGCGCCCTCTCCGCTGCTCCGCGGCGTCGAGGCCCAGATAGACAAGATCGGCCGGCTCGACCGCCTCGACCAGGCCGGCGAGAAGATCGACCAGCTGCTGCGCCAGCCACTGCGCCAGCCGGCGGCGCGAAACGCCCTCTCTGGCACGTGGTTCGGCCACCGCCTCCATCCAGCCCTCACCCAGGTTGCGACCGGCGCTCTCACGAGCGCCGTCCTCGTGGACCTGCTGGCGCCCCGCCATCCCCAGATCGCCCGCCGCCTCATCGGCCTCGGCCTCGTCGCGGCCCTCCCGACGGCCGCCACAGGCCTGTCGGACTGGCTCGACGTCTACGGCAAGGCGCGCCGGGTGGGCCTGGTGCACGCCGCCGGAAACACGCTCGCCCTCATGCTCTTCACCCGCTCGTTCCTCCACCGTGGCCAGCTCCACAAGAAGAGGGGCAAGCGGGGCGGGGGCCGCCTCTCGGCGCTGCTGGGCGTCGCCGTGCTCACTGCCAGCGGCTATCTCGGCGGCCATCTCGCCTACGCCGAGGGCGTCGGCGTCGACCACACGGCCTTCGAGCCGGACCTCGAGGAGTGGACCGACGTGGCGGCGGAGGAGGCTGTGCCCGACGAGGGCCATCTCGTCGTCGCGGCGAACGGCCTCGAGCTCCTCCTCTACCGGGAGGGCGGCCGGTTGCGGGCCATCTCGGATCGTTGCAGCCACGCCGGCTGGTCGCTCGGCAAGGGCAAGTTCGAGAACGGTTGCGTCACCTGTCCCGGCCACGGCAGCGTCTTCTCCCTCGAAGACGGCCAGGTGCTGGCGGGTCCGGCCGCCTCCCCCCAACCCTGCTTCGAGGTGAGGCTGCGAGAGGGCCGGGTGGAGGTCCGCAGCTAGCGCCCGTCCCGCGGCGGAGCCGACCCCAGCCCTGTCGTATCGTTGGGCCGTGAACATCGAGCGGCTCGAGACGCCGAGCGGCCTCATCATCCGAGCCAGCCCCACCAAGGAGGAGTTCGATCGGGCTCGCCGACGGGCCGCCTTTGCCGCCGCCGGCTGCCTCCTCGTCGGGGCGGGCGTCTCCGGGCTCGAAGAGGCGATGCTGCCCCAGCTGCAGGCCGGGGGTCAGCTGCTGCTCTTTGTGGCCATCCCCTTCCTCGTCGGCCTCACCTGGGCCGCCCGCTTCCTGCGGGCCTTCTTCAAGGCGAAGCCGACTGCTGTCGTGGCGACGGACCACTCGCTCCGCCTGGAGCAGATAGACGGCAGCAGCCACCAGGAGATCGACCTCGCTTCGGTCAGCTCCATCCGGATCGGACCCGACGGCTTCTCCCCGCTCTGGCGGTGGATGAAGGGTCCCCGCGCGGGCATGGTGGTCCTCCGGCTGCGCGGCACCGGCAGCGGGCTCGGGCTCCCGCCCCAGCTCGCCTCCCACCCGGTCATCCGCCAGCTGCTCGCCAGGATGCTGGCGGCCAGCCGGAGCCGGGGGCCGGTGGTGCTGGCCGGACCCTCGGCCACCGTCGACGAGCTGGAGCAGCTGGCTCGGAGCGCCGCCGTCGTGGCGCCGAGCTACATCCCGCCCATCACCATCCCCGCCGGCTGGTACCCGGACCCGGCCGGGCAGGCACCGCTCCGGTGGTGGGACGGGCGGGCCTGGGCCGACTACACCCGGGAGAGCCCTCCCTCCTAACTGCCGGCGTCCGGCGGGAAGATCAGGCCAGGCTCTGCAAGATGGCGGCGTCGCCCTGCCCGCCGCCGCCGCAGAGGGCGACGGCGGCCGTGCCGCCCCCTCGCCGCCGCAGCTCTGCGAGGGCGGTGAGGGCGAGGCGGGCGCCCGACATCCCGATCGGGTGGCCGAGGGCGATGGCGCCCCCGTTCACGTTCGTCACGTCCGCCGAGATGCCGAGGTCGTCCATCGAGGCCACCCCGACGGCGGCGAAGGCCTCGTTGATCTCGAACAGGTCGATCTCCGAGAGCTTCCTGCCCGAGCGGGCGAGGGCATCGAGGATCGCCCGTGACGGCTGGGTGAGCAGGGAGGTGTCCGGACCGGCCACCTGGCCGTAGCCGACCACCTCGCCGAGGGGGCTGACCCCGAGGCTCTCGGCCTTCTCCCTCGAGACGACGACGAGAGCGGCCGCCCCGTCGGAGATCTGGCTGGCGTTGCCGGCCGTGATCGTGCCCTCTGGCTCGAAGGCGCCCCGCAGCTTGGCGAGGCTCTCGGGCGTCGTCTCGGGCCGGACACCCTCGTCGGTGTCGACCGTCACCGGCTCCCCCTTGCGCTGCGGGACCGAGACGGGGACGATCTCGTCCGCCAGGCGGCCCTCCTTGATCGCCCGGGCGGCCCGCTCGTGGCTCGTGGCGGCGAAGGCATCCTGGCGCTCCCGGGCGATCTCAGCGGCCCGCGAGTAGCGCTCTGTGGCCGCCCCCATGGCGAGGCAGTCGAAGGCGCAGAAGAGGCCGTCGTGCATCATCGAGTCGACGACCTTCTGGTCCCCGGCCCGGTAGCCGGCCCTGGCGCCCGGCAGCAGGTAGGGGGCGAGCGTCATCGACTCCATCCCGCCCGCCACGACCACCTCCGCCTCGCCGGCGTTGATGGCTAGGTCGGCCAGGTGGATGGCGTTCAGCCCCGAGAGGCAGACCTTGTTGATGGTGGTGGCCGGCACCGACAGCGGCACCCCGGCCTTGGCCGCCGCCTGCCTGGCGGTGATCTGGCCCTGGCCGGCCTGGAGCACCTGGCCCATGAAGACGTAGTCGACAGTCTCGGGGGTGAGCCCGGCCCGCTCGAGCGCCGCTTTGATGGCAAAGCCGCCGAGGTCCATGGCGGTGAAGCTCGACAGGGCCCCCGATAGCTTTCCGATCGGGGTGCGGGCCCCGGCGACAATGACGGATCCGGGCATGTTTCTCACTCCTCAGACTCGAAAGGCCGCTGGTCAGACTAACGGCCGGGCGGGGGCTGCACCCACTTGGGATGGATAAGTGACCGTCGGGTACTGTCCCTTCATGGAAGCCATCCTTGACGCCGTGCTCGCCGGCGCGAGCGGTGAAGAGCTAGCCGCCATCCCCCTCCCCGAGTCGTACCGGGCGGCCTTCGTCCGGCGCGACGAGGCCGAGATGTTCGAGGGCATCGCCTCGCAGGAGAAGGACCCCCGCAAGTCGCTCCACATCGACGAGGTCGCCCTCCCCGAGCTCGCCCCCGACGAGTGCTACATCGCCGTCATGGCCTCGGCCATCAACTTCAACACCGTCTGGACCTCCATCTTCGAGCCCCTCTCGACCTTCGGCTTCCTGCGCCGGCTCGGGCGGGAGTCGGTCTGGGGCGCCCGCCACGACCTCGACTACCACGTCGTCGGCTCGGACGCCTCGGGCGTCATCCTCCGCACTGGCTCGGCCGTCAGGAACTGGAAGCCGGGCGACCGGGTGGTGATCCACTGCAACTACGTCGACGACCAGGACCCGGGCGCCCACGACGACTCGATGCTGGCGGCCAACCAGCGGATCTGGGGCTTCGAGACCAACTTCGGCGGCCTCGCCGACGTCTCGGTCGTGAAGGCGAACCAGCTGATGCCCAAGCCGGCCCACCTCTCCTGGGAGGAGGCGGCCTGCAACGCCCTTTGCAACTCGACCTCCTACCGGATGCTCGTCTCGAAGAACGGTGCCGACATGAAACAGGGCGACATCGTGCTCATCTGGGGAGCGACCGGTGGCCTTGGCGGCTATGCCGTCCAGTACGTCTTGAACGGCGGCGGCATCCCCGTCGGCGTGGTCAGCTCACCCGACAAGGTGAAGCTGCTCGAGTCCCTCGGCTGCGAGGCCGCCCTCGACCGCTCGGAGAAGGCCTACCGCTTCTGGGCGGACGAGCACACCCAGGACGAGTCGGAGTGGCGCCGCCTCGGGGCTGACATACGCTCCCTCGTCGGCGACGACCCTGACATCGTCTTCGAGCACCCGGGCCGCCAGACGATGGGTGCCTCGGTCTTCGTCGCCAAGAGAGGCGGTGTCGTGGTCACCTGTGCCGCCACCTCGGGCTACATGATCGAGTACGACAACAGGCACCTTTGGATGAAGCTCAAGTCGATCAAGTCGTCGCACTTCGCCAACTACCGGGAGGCCTGGGACGCCAACCGCCTCGTCGCCCTAGGCAAGATCCAGCCGATCCTCTCGGCCGTCTACCCCCTCGCCGAGGTGGGCGAGGCCACCCGGCAGGTGCAGTGCAACCTGCACGAGGGCAAGATCGGCGTGCTCTGCCTGGCGCCCGAGGAAGGCCTCGGGGTGAGCGACCCCGAGCTGCGCGAGAAGGTGGGCGAGGAGAAGATCACGGCCTTCAGGCGGCTCGGGGCATGAGCGCCCCCCTCCCTTTCGAGCTGCAGGAGGTCGACCACGTGGCGATCGCCGTGCGCGACCTCGACGGGGCCGCCCGCTTCTACGAGGAGACGCTCGGGGCCAAGGTCGCCCACCGGGAGCGGATCGACTCAGACGGGGTCGAGGAGGCCCTGTTGCAGGTGGCCGACTCCTATGTCCAGCTGCTGACGCCGACGCGGGAGGACTCTCCGGTCGCCCGCTACCTCGAGAAGAAGGGCGAGGGCCTCCACCACGTCGGCTTCCGGGTGAGCGACTGCGCCGCCGCCCTCGAGGCGATGCGGGCGGCCGGGGCGAGCGTCATCGACGAGGTGCCGCGGCCCGGCTCGCGAGGCACGACGGTCGCCTTCGTCCACCCCCGTTCGGCCTTCGGGACACTCATCGAGCTCGTGCAAGAGGGCTCCTAGGGCACCCTCGGGCCGGGATGTGAGCACCTGGCCCGGCCCAGGTAGCCTTCGCTTCCATGCCAGACGAGACGCCTCCTTCGACTGCGCCGGCCGGGGGACCATCGCCCGACCACATGGCGGACCGGACGATGGCCCATCGCCTCGAGGTGCTGGCCGAGAGGAGGAAAGAGGCGCTCTCGCCCGGGACCGACCGGGCCGTCCAGTCCCAGCGGGCCAAGGGCAAGATGCTCGCCCGCGAGCGGATCGAGTACCTGCTCGACGAGGGCTCCTTCCAAGAGATCGACCTCCTCGTGCGCCACCGCTTCACCGGCATGGGCATCGAGCGCTCCCGTCCCTGGACAGACGGTGTCATCACCGGCTTTGGGACGATCGACGGGCGACGGGTCTGCGTCTACAGCCAGGACTTCACCGTCTTCGGCGGGGCTCTCGGCGAGGCGCACGCCGAGAAGATCCAAAAGCTGATGGAGCTGGCGATCGATGTCGGGGTGCCCGTCATCGGCCTCGGCGACTCGGGCGGCGCCCGCATCCAAGAGGGCGTCGTCTCGCTGAACGGCTACGGCGGCATCTTCTTCCGCAACGTGCTGGCCTCGGGGGTGGTCCCCCAGATCTCGGTCATCCTCGGTCCCTGCGCCGGGGGCGCCGTCTACTCGCCGGCCATGACCGACTTCATCTTCATGGTGCACGAGACGAGCCACATGTTCATCACCGGCCCCGACGTGGTGAAGACGGTGACGGGCGAGTCGGTGACCTTGGAGCAGCTCGGGGGCGCCATGAGCCACGCCACCCGCTCGGGGGTGGCCACCTACGTCGCCGCCGACGAGAAGGCCTGCCTCGACGACGTGCGCTACCTGCTCTCCTTCCTCCCCTCGAACAACCTCGAGATGCCGCCGCTGACCGAGCGGCCCGAGGACGCCGAGGCGGTCGTGCCCGAGCTGCGCGAGATAGTCCCGCCCAGCCCGAACCAGCCCTACGACATGCGCAAGCTCATCGGGCTCGTCGTCGACGACGGCGAGTACTTCGAGTACTTCCCCCACTGGGCCGGCTCCATCACCTGCGGTTTCGCCCGCATAGCGGGGCGCGTGGTCGGGATCGTCGGCAACCAGCCCGCCGTGCTGGCGGGCGTGCTCGACATCGACTCCTCCGAGAAGGCGGCCCGCTTCGTGCGCACCTGCGACGCCTTCAACATCCCCCTCGTCACCTTCGTCGACGTCCCGGGCTTCATGCCCGGCACCGACCAGGAGTACGGCGGCATCATCCGCCACGGTGCCAAGCTCCTCTACGCCTACTGCGAGGCGACCGTGCCCCGCATCCAGGTGATCACCCGAAAGGCCTACGGGGGCGCCTACGTCGTCATGGACTCGAAGTCGATCGGCACCGACTTCTCCTTCGCCTGGCCCTCGGCCGAGCTGGCCGTCATGGGGCCGCAGGGTGCGGTCGAGATCGTCTACCGCCGGGAGCTGGCCGAGTCGCCCGACCCCGCCGGGCGGCGGGCCGAGCTCGTCGAGGAGTACACCGAGCGCTACGCCAACCCCTATGTTGCGGCCGAGCGCGGTTTCGTCGACGACGTCATCGACCCGGCCGACACCCGCCGGGTCATCACCCGCACCCTCGAGCTGCTCGCCTCCAAGCGGGAGGAGCTGCCCCGCCGCAAGCACGGGAACATCCCGCTGTGAGAGGCCCCGAGCTGCCGGCCGGGCGGCCGAAAGCGGTCCCGGCGGGGGTACTCGCCGCCCCGCCCGAGGTCGTGGCCGCCATCGCCGCCGCCGCCGAGTCCCTCTGGCCCCGCCCCCGCCCGGCGGCGGGGAGGAGCGGCTTTGACCGGGGGAGCCCCGAGTACGTCTGGCGCCTCTCGGGTCGCTGGTGGTCAAAGCCGGTGCCGCTCCGGCGGGACAGGCCCTGGGCGATCTCGAGCCGGGAGCACGGCCAGATCGGTACCGGGGGGGCCTGAGCCGGGGCCAAGTGCAGCGTGAGCTGACCCTCGGGGTGCTGGGGGCGGTCCTCGGGGCCGGCGTCCTCCACGCCGTCTGGAACGCCATCTTGAAGTCGGTGACCGACCGCCTCGTCGCCTTTGCCTGGGTCGGCCTCGCCCTGGCGGCGGCGACGCCGCCGGTGCTCCTTGCCACCGGCCTGCCCTCGCGGGTGGCGATCGAGCTCGGGATCGTCTCGGCCGGCCTCCATGTCGCCTACGACTTCTCCCTCATGAACGCCTACCGCCTCGGCTCGTTCAACCAGATGTACCCGGTGGCGCGGGGCACCTCGCCCCTCCTCGTTGCTCTCGGGGCTGCCCTCTTCGTGGGCGAGCGGCCGAGCGGGCCGGCCCTGGCCGGCATCGTCGTCCTCGCCGCCGGCCTCATGAGCCTCGCCCTCTCCTCGGGCCGCTTCGAGCGGGCCGAGCTGCCGGCCCTCGGCGCTGCCGCCCTCACCGGCGTCACCATCGCCACCTACAGCCTCATCGACGGCATCGCCGTCCGTCACTCGGGCAACCCGCTCGCCTACACGGCCTTCGTCTTCATGCTCGAAGGGCCGGTCTTCGTCCTGGCGGCCGCCGCCCGCCGGCCGCCGGCCGCCTGGGTGGCCGGCGGGGTCGCCT
>JAJYQK010000054.1 GCA_021794645.1 Actinomycetes bacterium | reverse complement strand
CGCGCTCACCTGGTCGGGGGCGTCGAGCTGCAGCCAGTGGCCGGCCCCCTCGACCCGTTCGTAGCGCCAGGGTCCGGCCACATGGGTCACAGAGCGGGCCATCTGTGACTCACAGAGCGCCTTGTCCCCGCTGGACCAGAGCCCCATCACTGGGGCCTCGACCGCAGGGAGTGCCGACGGGGTCCGCAGCAGGAACTCCGGGGGGAAGTTGGCCCTGTACCAGTTGAGCGCCGGGGTGAGCGAGGCGCTGGCCTCCAATTCGGCCGCAGCCTCCTCGGCGTCTGGATGCCTGCTCCACCTCTTGAAGTTCGCCCAGCCGTCGGCAGAGAGCCACCGCTCGGCCACGCCCTCGAACTGGAAGAAGAAGGTGTACCACGACCGGGCGTACTGCTCGAGCCCGGCGCCGTGAAAGCAGCTGGGGTGGCCGACCGACATGGCGGTGAGCGAGAGGACCCTCTCTGGGAAGAGAGAGGCCACGAGCCAGCCGACCGCCGCCCCCCAGTCATGGCCCACCAGGTGAGCGCGTTCCTCGCCGGCGTCGTCGAGCACCGCCAGTACGTCGGTGACCACCGTGAGCAGGCTGTAGGAGGCGACATCTCGCGGCTTGTCAGACTTCCCATATCCCCTCATGTCCGGGGCGAGCGTCCGGTAGCCGGCTGTGCTGAGCGCCGCTACCTGGTGGCGCCAGAGCCGGCGGCTGTCAGGGAAGCCGTGCAGGAACAGCACTGCAGGTCCGTTTCCTGCCACGTCGTAGTCGATGGCGACCCTGCTGCTCGTCCTGGCCACGCCATCGCTTACCCGCTCGTGCGTAGCTGCCACCGAGCGCTGCACGGTGGAGACGCTCCGTGGCCCTTCCGAGGTCACACCCCCGGCCGTCTCGTCTGTTGACATGGGGTGTCGTACCATTGCACAGGCGGCTACGGGGGCCGCCAATGCTGCGATTAGGTGATGGGCCCTGGGTGCTCGGGTTCGGTTAGGCGGGAGAATGCATGCTGAGCAGGTAATTGCTCAAGTCTCTTCCTACTCATGTCGATGAGTTAACGGTGCCGTCGGACAGCTTCCGCGGGGGGCACGCCGATACCGGTGGCGGGCGGCAGGAGCCGCCCCTAGAGGCGCGCGCTGCTCTGCGAGACGAGTCTTCCGACGGCCGGAGTGCCCTTGGCCGCACCTGGAGAGTTCACCTGCTCTCACTTGCCATGTGTCTTGGTACCGCCGGCCTGCTGCTGCTCGCTCACCAGCTCGGCTACGGCCCTGCTCGCGTGATCATCGCCCAGCCGGTGATGCTCGGCATCGTGATCGCGGCGTTCGCTGCGGTCGTGGCCGCCCCGATCTCGCTCCACTATCGGGGCGACACCTTTCTCTACACGCTCACAGAGATCCCGCTTTTGATCGGTCTCGTCTTCCTCTCGCCGGCATTCCTTGTGCTCGGGCGCCTCATCGGCTCTGGTATCGGCTACGGCGTCATCCGCCGCCAGCCGCCCACCAAGCTCATCTTCAACATGACCTTCGGTGCTCTCGCTGCTGGCGCGGCCGGGCTGGTCTTCCACGCAATCTTGGCCTCGGCGAGCGCCGTCTCGCCGCTCGGGACAGCGGCCGGAGTGGCTGCTCTCGCCGTGGCCGCCATCGTCGCCCATCTAGCGGTCCACCTGGTTGTTCGTCTCCACGGTCAGCGAGTCCCGCGGCGGAGCAGCTATCAGTACATGACCGCCCTGCTCTCCTTCGTGGCCTCTGCCGGCCTGGCTCTCGTGGTGCTGGCCTCCGCCTGGTGGCAGCCGTGGGAGGTCATTCCACTTCTCGTTGTCGGTGCCCTCATCGTCTCTGCCTACAGCGGCTACTCCCGCCTCAGGCAGCGCTTCGGTGCTCTCCAGCGCCTCTACGACTTCAGCAACTCTCTGGCGACAGCCAGCCTCGAGCAGAGCTCAACCTCCAGGGTGGTGCTCGAGCAGGTGCAGTCGGTCATGCGAGCGCGCCGAGCTCGCGTGGTCCTGCTCGAGAGCAGCGGTAGCACGCGCCACGTCTCGCTCGTCGAAGGCAAGATGAGCGCTTGGGACGACGGGCCAGTCGAGGCCGATTCTCTCGTGGCGGACGTCCTCGCCTCCGGCATCGCCTCGATCGTGGCCAAGCCGGCCGGGTCTGAATCTCCAAGTGACACGCTGCTTGGACCTTTCAAGGATGCCCTCGTCGCCCCGCTCCGTGCCAGCGACCGGGTGGTCGGCGCCCTTGTCGCCCTGGACAGAGATGAGGCGGCCGACACCTTCGACGCCGATGACCTGCGGTTGTTCGAGACGCTGGCCGCCCATGCGGTGTCGACCCTCGAGCGGGGCCGTCTCGTCGAACAGCTCCGCTTCGAGGCCGAGAGCAAGCTCTACCAAGCGACACACGACCAGTTGACGAAGCTGCCGAACCGGACCCTCTTCTCCTCCCGGGCGGCGACGGCCCTAGACAAGACGGGCTCTGCGGCGGTGGCCCTTCTCGACATCGACCGCTTCAAGGACGTGAACGACACCCTCGGGCATGACACGGGCGACCGGCTGCTCTGCGAGGTGGCGGAGCGGCTCGTGCAGGCGGCGCGGGGGAGGGCGACGGTTGCCCGGCTCGGTGGCGACGAGTTCGCCCTCGTGGTGCCAGACATCATTGGCCCCGAGGAGGCCATCGGGATCGTGCGCGACCTCGAGATGGCGCTCTCCAAGCCGTTCAACATCGACGGTCTCACACTGGCGGTGACCGCCAGTGCCGGGATCGCCCTCGCGCCGGAGCACGGCAACAATGCAGCTGCGCTCCTGCAACGGGCCGACATCGCCATGTACCTGGCAAAGGATCGCCGAAGCGGTATCGAGCTCTACTCGCCGAGCCGCGACCAGAGCGTCCAGCGGCGGCTCATGCTCGGAGGCCAGCTGCTGAACGCACTCGAGGACAGCAGCCAGCTGAGCGTCATGTACCAGCCGATCGCCGATCTCTCCTCGGGCAACGTGTTGCGGGTGGAAGCGCTCGCCCGCTGGCACCACCCACTGCACGGCTGGGTGCCGGCGACGGAGTTCATCGCCATCGCCGAGCAGATGGGCCTTGTCGACCAGGTGACCGAGTTCGTCCTCCATGAGGCGCTCGCCCAGGCCGCTGCCTGGCGCCGACAGGGCATCGAAGTCGGACTGGCCGTCAACCTCTCGGGTCGCGAGCTCTCCAACGATGAGCTGGTCGACTTCGTGGCGAGCGAGCTGGCCGAGCACGCCTTCCCCGCCACCTCCCTCACTCTCGAGCTCACAGAGACCGAGGTGATGGCGGACCTGAAGGAGGCGAGCGCAGTTCTCACCCGCCTCTCACGCCTCGGTATCAGGATCGCCGTCGATGACTACGGCACGGGCTACTCCTCGCTCGCCTACCTGCACCGCCTCCCGGTGCAGGAGCTGAAGATCGACCGAAGCTTCATCACGAACCTCGCCGACGACGCCAGCAACCGGATCATCGTCCGTTCCTCGATCGCGATGGCCCACTCGCTCGGCCTCTCGGTGGTCGCCGAAGGCGCAGAGGACGAGGTGACCTGCGCCATCCTCTCCGACGCCGGCTGCGACTCGGTGCAGGGTTACTTCCTCTCACGCCCGCGGACCCCGGTCGACCTGGAAGTATGGCTGGTTGAGGGAGCCCGCCTCGATTACTCGCGAGAGATCCCACCGCTGCGCCCGCTCCGGGTGGTGGAAGGACGGCAGCGCAACGAACCTGACTCCGACCAGGGAGCGCAGGGCAGCATCAGCTCGTAGCAGTCCGGCAGGGGTCTGGCGATCGTGCGTCGCGTTTTGTCACGATACTGCCCTAAGCTTGTGTTTTAACGCCCTGTCTGTCATCATCAGCCCACGGAAACGAGGGCGCCGCGGCAACGACGCCCTCGGCTTCCTCCTGGTGGGATGAGGGGAGGTGATTGAGTTGGCTCGTCGTGACGTCTCTTGGGGCTAACACCCAGTGGTCGATTGACACGACCACCTCATTCACGAAGTACTGAGATGGATCAGATCTCAGAAGAACCAGGCTTTTAAACTTCATGAGAAGTATCGGAGCGGCAGGCCGCAGGCTTTAGAGATTTTTTCTAAGCGCCCGGCCTGCTGCTTCGCGTACGATCTTCAGGCGGGGGGCTGTGTGCGATGGGGGAAGACGGCTTGGCCGAGTCGGCGCTGCCAGTCGGGGCCGACGGGTCCAGGCAAGATGGCACGGCGGAAAGGGCGGTCTCGGCCGCCCCCGGCTCGCGTCAGCCGCTGGGAAGGCGGTTTGCCCAGCTCTGGTCAGCCTTCGCCCTGGCCAGCACGGGTGATGGCTTCGCCTACGGGGCGGTGCCCCTGCTCGCTGTGGCCGTCGACCCTCGGCCCCTGGCGGTCTCGGCAGTCATAGCCGCCGACAGGATCCCATGGCTGCTCGTGGCCCTACCGGCCGGCAGCTTCGCCGACCGCTTCGACCGGGGGCGGGTGATGGCAGCGGCGAGCGCAGCCCGAGCCGTGCTTTTCGGGGTCGTGGCGCTGCTGCTCGTCACTCACACGATCGATCTCGCCCTTCTCATCATCGCCGTGCTCGCCAATGCCTCGGGACGGGCTGTCTACTACTCCGCCGTCCAGGCGGCCGTGCCAGAGATCGTCGAGAGCGGAGCTCTCGACCGGGCCAATGGCCGGCTGACGGGCACCGAGGCGGCCGCTGAGCACCTTGGGGGGCCGATAGTCGGTGCCTTCGCCTTCGCCGCCTCGCGGGCGGTGCCCTTTGTCATGGATGCCGCCGCCATGGCGGCCTCCGTCTTCCCCTTCACCAGGGTGAGGAGCGCGGCGGAGCGGCCGGTGGCGGCCGTCTCCGCCCCGCTGCTCGCCGGCGTGCGCCGGCTCTTCGCCGACCGCCGCCTTCGACTCCTCCTCGGCCTCCTCGCCGGACTGGCCGGCTTGCAGGGCCTTGTGAGCGGGATCCTCGTCCTCGTTGCCACAAAGGACTGGGGCGTCCACACGAGTGCCTACGGGCTCTTCGTGGCGGCCGGAGCGGCCGGCAACCTGCCGGGAGCTCTCCTCGCCGATCGCTTCGTGCGCCGGGTCGGGAGCGTCCCGGTGCTCCTCGTCGCCGGGGCGCTCGCCGGCCTCGGCTACCTCTTGATGGCGGCCTCCCACTCCTGGCTGCCCGCCGGCGCCTCGTTCGCCCTCACCGGCTTTGCCGTCGGCGTCGGCTCGGTCGTCGCCATCACCCTTCGCCAACGCCTCGCCCCGCCCGAGATGATGGGACGGATCGGGGCGGCCTGGCGGGGGATCGTCTGGGGAGCTGCCCCGGCCGGCTCCCTCGTGGCCGGTGGCCTCGCCCTCCTCGGGGGACTCCGCCTGCCACTGCTCGTCGCCGGCGGTGCTCAGATCGTCCTCGCCCTCGTGCTGGCGGTGCCGCTCGTCCGTCTCCTCGGGAGCAGGGGTGCCGGCACAGGACCACCCCCACAGCCGGCGGTGATGTAGTCGGAGACGACTGCCTCAGGCGGCTGCCTCGGGGGCAGGCCGTCGCAGCCTCCGGCGCAGCCGGGACTTGGTCGCCTCCACCAGCCCGGTGGCGAGCAGGAGAGTTATCCGCAGGTCGCGAAGTAGCGGTTTCACTTCACGCTCGAACCATGTGCCGGTGGCAGGTGAGTGGGCCCCGAAGTAGTCGAGCAGGGCGGCCGAGCCGTAGCTCGCCAGACCGACGAGGCTGATGGCGGCGAGAGCCCAGCCGTCCCACTCGGCTATCACGGCGAAGGCGAAGAGCCAGAGCAGGTACTGGGGGGAGTAGACCTTCTGGAGCGCGAGGAAGAAGGCGAATGAGACTGCCGCCACCTTCACCGGGTCCGCCCCTCGCCAGACGAGGAGGGCACCGGTGCCGAGAAGCGCCAGTACGAGCCCTGTCCAAAGGTCGTTCGAGAAGGCCGCCGAGCTGTGGCTCGTGAGGATGTGCCACCAGTAAAGGACGCTCACCCGCTGGTTCCTGTCCTTGTTGAGCACGAAGAAGTAGGCCCAGCGCCGCCTGTCGACGAGGATGAAAGGCAGGTTGAGGGCGGCGGCGATGCCGAGGGCGACGGCGCTGCAGCGCGCCAGGGTTGCAAGGGTCACCCGCCCCGCACGCCACCGCCGGACCAGGGCGACCGCCAGGAAGAAGAGGAGGAAGACCGGATAGAGCTTGGTGAAGGTGCCGATGGTGAGAAAGACAGCCATCAGCAGATAGCGCTCCTTGCGCCAGGCACGCCAGCCGAGGAAGAGAAAGAGGATGCCGAGCAGGTCCCAGTTGAGAAGGGAGAACACGAGCAGCATCGGCGAGAGGGAAAAGGCCCAGGCCGCCCGTCTCGAGATGCCCCAGAGCGCCCACACCGAGCCGAGGCCACAGGCCCACAGCCCGATCGAAGAGACGAGGAAGTAGCCCTTCACCCCGCCGCCTATCACCGCCGCCGCCGCCATGTAGAGGCCCATGACCACCGGGTACTCGATGCGGACGTCGGCATAGGGGACCGGATGGGTGAAGAGGTGGTGGTGCCAAAAGAGCGTGTAGAGGTCTGAGTAGGCAAAGCGGCGGGCGAGGAAGAGGTGGTAGGCGACCGGGTCGTGCGGGTGGCGGGCGACGAGGCCAGCGGGCAGGTCGAGCCGGAAGTAGTTGATACCGACCTGGAGGCTGACGAGGAGGAGAGGGCCGAGGATACCGAGGTGGTGGCGGCCGCTTCGGGGCGCGGCAGACGGCTCTGGGTCGAGTGGCGCCCCAGTCGACAGCTCCTCGGCGGCGCTGGCGGTCGTGAGCGCCATCACCCCAAAGGCTACGGCGCCCGGCTGCCTCGGTGGGTTCGCGTCAGGTGATGTCGCTCCTGAGCGTGGTGAGGGACCCAGCGAGCGAGAGGACGAGGGCGTAGCCGACGAGGACGAGAGCACCCTCCCAGGAGGGCAGCAGATGGCCGAGATCTGCCCCGAAGCCGGACTGGGCCAGCCGGGAGGTGGTCTCGAGCGAGCGAGCCGCCTCCGATGGGAACCAGCGCCCGACGTTCGGCCAGGCGGCGATGAGGATCGGCTCGACGACCGCTGTCACCCCGAGGCCGACAACGAGCGCCAGCACCTGGTTCTTCAGCAACGCCCCGAGGCCGATCCCGTAGCTGGCAAAGAGGACCGTTGCGGCCAGGTAGCCGGGCAGGACGTGGCCGAGCCGCCCCGCCATCTCGCCGATGTCGCCGTAGCCGGCAGCCACGAACGAGAGCCCGAGCACGAAAGCTGCCAGGACAGCCGCTGCCATCACGACAACGCCCGCCCCGAGCGACACGACCAGCTTGGCAGCAGCCACCCGGCCCCGTCGCGGCTCGGCGAGGAAGGTAGGTGTCGCCGTCTTGTGACGGAACTCCCCGGTCATGATGATGATGCCGAAGACGAGGGCGAAGTCCTCGGCGAGGGCGAGGGCGGAAAAGACGATGTCGTACCAGGCCGGCGTGCCCCGAGCCGGGAAGATGAGCCTCTGCAGCCCGTGGTTGTGGGGTGCTAGCGCGACCGCCACGCCTATGCCGGCGGTGCCGACCGCTGTCATGAGCACGAGCGCGTAAGAGGAGCGGATCGTGAGCAGCTTGGCCACCTCGGAGCGGACGAGACGGGTCATGTCGAGGCCGGTTGGCTGGTTGGCAGTGAGCCGCCGGCTGTCATGGAGAAGAAGAGCTCCTCGAGGGACTCCGTGGAGTTGGTCATCTCGAGAATGACGATCTGGTCCTCGGCGACCACCCTTCCCACCGCCTCGGGCGTGGTCGACTCAGCCACGACCGCGTCTCCCTCCTCCCGCCGGCAGGCGATCTGGCGTGCCGCCAGCGAGGAGACGAGCCGTTCCGGCTCGGTCGTGCGGAGCCGAACGGTCGAGCCGCCTCCGCCGAGCAGATCGGCCAGCTCCCCTTTGGCCGCCAGATGGCCCCGGTCGATGATGATGACCTCGTCGACGGTCTGCGCCGCCTCGGCGAGGAGGTGGGAGCTGATGAGCACGAGCATCCCCTCTGAGGCGAGGTAGCGCAGGAGCGAGCGGAGCCAGGCGATGCCCTGGGGATCGAGACCGTTCGCCGGCTCGTCGAGGACGAGGACGGCCGGCTCTCCGAGGAGGGCCCGAGCCAGCTCCAGCCGCTGGCGCATGCCCATCGAGTAGCCACCCACGCGGCGCCGGCCGTCGGAGCGGAGCCCCACGAGCTCGAGCACTTCGTCGACCCGGCTGAGAGTGACCCCGGTGGCAAGGGCGATCGCCCGCAGGTGGTCGCGGGCGCTCCGGCCCGGGTGGAAGCCGGAGGACTCAAGGACGGCTCCGACGGTCCGGACGGGCTGGGCGAGGAGGCGGTAGGGGACCCCATTCACGAGCGCCTGGCCGCTCGTCGGGCGGACGAGGCCGAGCAGCATGCGGAGGGCAGTCGTCTTGCCGGCCCCATTCGGGCCGAGAAAGCCCGTCACCCGGCTCGCCTCCACCGAGAAGGAGAGGTCGTCTACGGCCAGGACATCGCCGAAGCGCTTGGTGAGGTGTCGCACCTCCACCGTTGCGGGCTGCACCCCGCAATCGTAGGCGGCGGGGTCCGGGTCCTAGAGGGCCTTCCGCCTCACGGGGTGAAGGTGATGTTGGCCGGGTTGGCCGCCACCGAGGAGGGCACTATCTCGACCCAGCTCCGCCCCGGTGTCAACGTCACCTTCTTGCCGGCTGCGTCGGTGAAGGTGGTGGGCGAGGAGGGAGAGGGGCGGTGCCAGGTGACCGCGATCCGCTTGCCGTCCCGCAGCACCCAACCCTTGCCGCTGCCGACCAGCTGGCTCTCGACGTCGCCCGTCGAGCCGGGGCTCTCCTGGTAGGGGCCGAAGTGGTAGTGGACGATCTGGATGATGATGTTGTCTGTCGTCACCGGCTTGTTGGTGAGGGTGTCGATGTCGGGGCTGCCGGCATAGGTGTGGAGCCAGTCGCCCGCCGCGGCCTGCCACTCCCACTTCACGTCGGTGCCGGGCGAGAAGTTGATCTGGGCCGTGCTCGTGGCCTGGGCGGCGGCGGGAAGGGCGCCGCCGAACTGGAAGACCGGCGGGGGAGGTGTCGTGTCGTGGGGGAAGAGGGCCCAGAGCTTCGCCGTCGAGGTG